>CAJFNK010000038.1 GCA_904394685.1 Candidatus Heritagella gallinarum | reverse complement strand
TGCAGCTCGTTATGACCACTTCGATACGCTTCCGTATAATAAATATTCAGTTTTTGGAGAAAGTAACATGATTTCGAGTGCTGCACCATCGACCACTCGGACAACTCTCCATCAGTATTTTTGAATGAATAGTAAAAAACAACAATAATAATGATACGGGTTTCGGAGAAAAAAGTCAAGAGGTTTCAGAAAAAAACTCGTCTTGTCTTTTATATTAGTAGAGAGTAAAATATGGGTAATAAATTAGGATACAGAAAGAGGCGAAAATATGACGGAAGTAGCAGCGGCTCTGATCTGGCAGGGAGAGCAATTCATGATTTGTCAGCGCCCGGCAAGCAAATCTTGCGGGCTGTTGTGGGAGTTTGTGGGGGGAAAGCTGGAACCTGGAGAAACGGGAGAAGAAGCTCTCATTCGAGAATGTAGGGAAGAACTCGGCGTGACGGTGGAGCCGGGACAAGTCTATATGGAAGTAGTTCATACCTACCCGGATATTACCGTTCACCTCAGCTTATATCACGCTCAGATTACACAGGGAGTTCCACAAAAATTGGAACATGCCGACATTCGCTGGATTAAGCCGGAGGAAATCTCAGAATATGAATTCTGCCCGGCCGACACAGTGATTCTGGAAAAAATACAAAAAGATTACGGGGAGGCTTCCTCTTTGTAAAAAATCGCCCGCCAAATTTTTTGACGGGCGATTTTTTAGCATGATTCCTGATAGGTGATGGTAGTAACGTCTGCTTCTGGGATCAGTCGGATTCCCAGTTCATCCTGTTGGAGTTTTGCACCTGAAAGCTTTGAAAGGTGGAAAATGTTGCGGAGCAGGAATTGCGGACGTGTGTTTCCGGAAAAGCTGATCGTAACAGTGTTTTGCGTTTTAGAGGCATGTGCTGAAAGAATCTCGTTTGCGTGAAGGTCATATACCGTTGAAGAAGCGCTTTTGCCTTCCTTTAGACAGAAAAGATGGAGAGTAAGATTTTCGCCGTAATCATAATCAGGCTTCTGGTTGCAGCCTCCGATGGGGAGAAGCGTATTTTCCCGTACGAACAGTGGCAGGCTGAAATAATCATAAGCTTCCTGAACCCAACGTTCTCCTTCTTTCACATCGTTGCTCAACAGATGGGTCCAAGTACCACAAGGCAGATAATAATCCGCCATGCTGTCTTCCCGGAAAATGGGCGCCACCAGAAGGCTGTCCCCCAACAGGTACTGACGGTCAAGGTCTTCACAGGTGTGATCGTCGGTAAACTCCAAAATCATGGAACGCATGGTTGGGATACCGGTTTGATGGGTGTTGACGGCGCATGCAAACAGATACGGCATCAAAGTGCATTTTAACTGGGAAAAGAATCGGCATACATCTACACATTCGGTGCTGCCTTCTTCGTCGAAAAGCCACGGCACTCGATAAGAGCTGGAACCGTGCAGGCGGCTGTGGGTGGAAAGCAGACCGAAAGCCGTCCAACGCTTATAGACAGCGGGAGAGGCGGTGCTTTCAAAGCCGCTCATATCATGGCTCCAAAAGCCAAAGCCGCTTTGTGTCAGGGAAAGCCCGCCACGCAAAGACTC
Source organism: Candidatus Heritagella gallinarum (assembly GCA_904394685.1). Taxonomy (GTDB): domain Bacteria; phylum Bacillota; class Clostridia; order Oscillospirales; family Acutalibacteraceae; genus Heritagella_A; species Heritagella_A gallinarum. The sequence goes on along the minus strand of CAJFNK010000038.1, from coordinate 43,197 downwards.
AGCCATGGAGGGAAAGTTGGAGCTGCAATCGCCGCCCCAGTGAACCGGGAACTTCTGGCCGCCGGCCGTTGCAGAACGGGCAAACAGAACGGCTTCTCCGTGGCCTTTATATTCTTCCAGCAGCTCAAATACGGCTTTGTTATAAAGATAGGTATAGTAGTTGTGCATCAATTCAGGGTCACTGCCATCATAATAGGCTACGTCAGTAGGGATACGCTCGCCAAAATCGGTTTTAAAGCAATCTACTCCCATATCCAGCAGACGGCGCAGATAGGAGAGATACCACTCTTTGGCTTCCGGATTGGTAAAGTCAACCAGCCCCATTCCGGGCTGCCACATATCCCACTGCCACACATCTCCGTTGGGGCGCTTCAGCAGATATCCTTTTTCCATTCCTTCCCGGAAAAGCGGAGATTTCTGTCCGATATAGGAGTTGATCCAGACACAGATTTTGAGCCCTTTTTCCTTGAGACGGCGGAGCATCCCAGAAACGTCACGGAACATGGCATCGTCCCACTGGAAGTTGCACCACTCATATTCTTTCATCCAGAAGCAGTCAAAGTGGAAAACGTGCAGAGGAATATCCCGCTCCCGCATCCCGTCTACAAATTGATTGACGGTTTCTTCGTCATAGCTGGTAGTAAAAGAGGTGGTAAGCCACAGCCCAAAAGTCCAGGCCGGGGGAAGAGCCGGTTTTCCGGTGAGGCTGGTGTACTGTTCCAGAACCTGCTTCATGGAGGAACCGCCAATCACCATAAAGTCAAGCTTTTCTCCCGGAACGCTGAACTGCGCTTTGGATACGGCCTCGGAACACAGTTCATAGGATACCTTGCCGGTACTGTTTACGAACACACCGTAGTTACGGTTGGTGAGATAAAAGGGAATATTCTTATAGGAGATTTCCGATGCAGTGCCGCCGTCCTCGTTCCAAATATCAACAACCTGCCCGTTTTTGACATAGGGCGTAAAGCGTTCTCCCAGTCCATAAATTTTTTCTCCCACATCCACATCGAGCTGGGCTCGCATATAGGCGCCGTCCGGTGTTGTGAGATATCCCAGCTGGCGATCTCCCAGCCCGGTGAGGCGACGGCCCTGATACTCCCACACCATGGAGAAGGGGAAACGGGTAATACGCAGAGAGGCGTCCCCACTGGTGATGACGATCTCATTTTCACTGCACTGGGTATTCAGTGAGCATTTTTGATCGGTCAGCTCGAAAACAGGTTCTTTTTTGGCACTGCCCATAAAATGCCAGGTTTGCACCCGGATAATATTCGGCAGAGGAGAAGAAACGATCAGAGTGAGGAGAGGACCTGCAAGAGTCTGTCCCCGATCCGTGACCTGAAAGGGAGCAGCATACAGTGTGACCTCTGTGTCGCTGATCTGTATATCCCGGATATCTTTGGCGTCATAGGCGGTAACGCCGGGCCGTTTTACCCAATAGCCATTGGTGAATTTCATATGCAGCAGCTCCAGTCCTGATAAATTGTTCCGGTATAAGGACAAAATGTTTTTTCGCTCTTGCCCACAGTCCGGTTTTGATTTATGATAATATCAATATATCACTTTGAGAGGCGGGAGTTCTACCGCAAAAACGGCATATATTTCAGATATTTTGATTTTGTTATAGAAGGCGAGGGGATTGTCTTGCATAGTATCCATCTACGGGAAAACCGGCAGCATGGAGGGCTTTTGCTGCCGTTGAGCTGTTATGAAGCGCAGGAGCGTGACAGCCTGCATACATTGGAATGTCATTGGCATGAAGAAATGGAATTGTTTAAAGTGATGAAAGGTTCCTTGCGGATTCAGGTGGAAGAAAGCGTATTTGAAGCCACAGCAGGAGAGCTGCTGTTCTTTAACAGTGAGGAGCTTCATGCAGCTGTTCCACTGGAAGGGGAAGCCTGCTGTTTTCGGGCAGTTGTTTTTTCGCCCGATCTGCTTTGTGGGCCGGAGGGAGACCGAATCCGGCTGGACTATATTCTTCCGATTCTAAAAGGCAATCTTGTTATGCCTCGAAAAATCAGCCAGATTGAGCCGGGCGGTGCAGAAATCCACCAGTGCTTTGATACGATTTACGAGCTGACACAAAACCGCCCGGAGAGATTTCCATTTTTAGTAAAAGCGGAAATGTTTCGCCTGTTTGCCTATCTATTGGAAAAGGCAAAGCCGGGGGACGAGGCTTCGGGTTCCCGCCGGAGCGAAGCAGTGAGCGGGGTGAAGGAGGCCATTTCCTATATTCAACAGCAATATTCCAAACCGATTATGCTCCGGCAGTTGGCAGATCTTTGTGGGATGAGCGAAGGGCATTTTTGCAGAGTATTTAAGCAGTATGCCCTCAAAACGCCGGTGCAGTATATTACGGCAGTGCGGCTTTCAAAAGCTATGGAACTGCTGCGGGAAACTGACCGGAAAATTCTGGATATTGCGTTGGATACCGGGTTCAATTCCCTCAGCTATTTTATCGGGGTGTTCCGGGAGAACACCGGCGTAACCCCTTCGGCCTACCGGCAGGGAGAAGAACCCCGGCGTTAAGCAGGGAGAAACAAAGAGAGTAAAACCGTGATGATTCCGCTGACTCCAATGGAAATCCCGCTCATGGCTCCCTGAATTTCACCCAGCTCCACCGCCTTGGTCGTGCCCACAGCGTGACTGCTGGCGCCGATTGCCACGCCCTGTGCAACAGGATGAGAAATTCGGAAAATCTTGATGAGCAGGGGAGAAAGGATGGCGCCCAGAATCCCGGTGAAGATCACAGCGGCTACGGTAACGGCTACCAGCCCGCCGTGCTGACGGGAAATCTCCATAGCGATGGGAGTGGTGACCGATTTGGGGATCATGGCGGCTGTGAGGGATTTGTCCAGGCCAAAGGCGATGCACAAACCGGCAGCGCTTGTCATGGAAACCACTGCGCCGGCCAGACACCCCAAAAGAATGGGCAAAAAGTGTTTTTTGAGGATTTCCAGCTGACTGTATATGGAAAGAGCCAGTACGGCAGTGGCTGGGGCGAGAAACAGACTGATGATATCCCCGCCTGCCATAAAGTTTTCGAGCGGGATTTTGAACACCTGTAAAATTGCGATAATCAGGGCGATTGCCACCAGAAGCGGGTTGCAAATTGGGGTTTTCAGTTTTTTGTTGAGCCAGACCCCCAGTTCAAACGTAAAAATACAAAGGACAATGCCAAACAGCGGCGAGCTGGTAATTGCATCCATTTAAACTTCCTCCTTTTTTGATTGACTGTGTTTTTCCTGCAAATAGATCACCAGCCGTACCGTGAGGCCAGAAGCGGCAAATGTGAGGATGGTGGTAATCAGGCAGATGAGCAGCAGCGGCAATAAAAAAGGCAGGAGAGCTTGGGCATGCTCCATAATCCCAACCCCGGCGGGAATAAAGAAGAATGCCATATTTTGCAGCAGAAAATTGGATTTTTCCCGAATGTGGTGGGGGCGAAGAAGCCCGGAGAGAAGCAGCAGAAACAGCAGAACCATGGCGATAACGCTTCCGGGAAAGGGGATGGGGAGAAGCAGAGCGATTCCTTCTCCCAGAAGGCACACGCCCAACACCAGGCCGATTTGTACGATGATTTTCATTTTTTTTCACGTCTTTCTATTGGGAAAATTGATTCTATGTTATTATACCACCGAGGCGAAAAAATGGCGTTCAGAATCTCTCTGCACCTTTTGCAAATTTTTGGCACAAGCGACAGAAAATAACCCCAAATAAAAATCCTTAGCCGGGCAGCTTTCGACGGTATTTTTAGAATCCGTCTGCTATACTGTCAGTTGCCTCCCAAAAGGGAAGCCTTACATTACTGACCGGAGCCTGCAACTCCGGCAGACCAACAACCCGCCGCCATTCGAGGAAGATGGCGGCTTTTTTATTTCAAAAAATGGAAAAATATTCGGCGTTTCCGGTGGAACAGTAAAGAAGTGAGAGGAGGTGAATCCAATGGATCATGAAACACTCGATCAAAATCATTTAAAATCCATTCGTAATAAAAAGAAAAAGCCGATTTTACAACGGGTTTTCCAGTGGAGTGCCGCCACAGCTGCGGCTTTCTCTTTGTTGGTTGCGGCAGCAGGCGGTGCGGCTTGGATGCTCTCGCCAAATTCCCTGACGGTAACTGAAAACGCAGGATTGGAACTTCCCGCCGGATGGTATCAGGTTTCCTCTGCGAAAAAGCAGGACGAAAGTCCTGTTTCGGCTGCTGGGCAAGGTGCCGGGCAAAGTACCGGAGCTGAAATTCGTCTTTTGGGTCTGATTCCTGTTAAAGAGGTTCGTGTGGAACAGGCCGAGCAGCCCTATGGCGCCGTGTGCGGTGTTCCGTTTGGAATTAAAATGGAAGCCGACAGCGTGGTAGTGGTAGGGACGGCCGATATCAGCAGCAACGGGAAAAGTATCAATCCAGCTTCCGAAGCGGGGATTCAAGTTGGCGACGTGATCTATGAGGCCGGCGGCAAAAAAGTTACCGAAAATGACGAACTGGCAAAAATCTTTGAATCCAGTGGCGGAAAACCGGTGACGATTTGCGCTCAGCGTGGCGGAAAAGAATTTACAACCAGTCTTACCCCTGTATTCAGCCAGATAGACGGCCTGTATAAAGGTGGACTCTGGGTTCGTGACAGTACCGCCGGAATCGGAACCCTGACCTTCTATGACCCGAAAACGAAACGGTTTGGCGGTCTGGGTCACGGGATCTGTGATGTTGATACCAATGAACTGATGCCTTTGGGAACCGGCGAAATCCTGCCGGTAACCATCAGCGGTGTAGTTCGTGGACAGCGTGGCGCTGCGGGCGAGCTTCAAGGGTATTTTTCCAGCGATGTTCCAATTGGGGAAATGAGTGCCAACACCGAAACCGGTGTGTATGGTACGCTAAGCCAGGAGCCTCCTGTTCAACAGACGCTCCCAATTGCCATGAAACAGGAAGTAAGAGCCGGAAAAGCGCAGATCCTGACAACCGTAGATGGGGAAAGTCCGGCTTATTATGACGTCGAGATCGAATCTGTCAACTATGATGAGGGGCGGATTACCAAAAATCTTATCCTCAAAGTGACCGACGAAAAGCTGCTGAAAAAGACTGGCGGAATCGTACAGGGATTAAGTGGCAGCCCGATTATTCAAAATGGCAAGCTGGTGGGGGCTGTTACCCATGTTCTGGTAAATAATCCAGAAAAAGGGTATGGAATCTTTGCAGAAACCATGTGGAAAGCGGCAAATTCCGGTTGATTTTTTAGACTTTATTTGATAAATTTCCGCTCTACTTCTGAAATTTCCCAGAGGTGGAGCGGATTTTTACAATAAAAATGGTAATGAATCTTTATGAAAAACGGAAAAAATCCCATTTTACCGGAAATATTTGAGAAAATATTCGTTTTAGTATTGCCATTATTACCATAATATGGTAATATAACCATGAACAAAATTTGAATCTGGAGGTTATCCATATGAATAAACCACTAAAAATCCTGATTGCAGGAGACTCTGACGAATGGGCGCTGAAAATGGCAGAGGAGTTGAACCGGTTGGGAGCTGCCCCGTTTCTGGCAGCCAGGGATGGCATGGCGGTGTTGGATTCGATCGAAGACAGTAGCCCGGATCTGGTGATGATGGAATTGTTCATGCCCAGGATGGATGCCATTGGCGTAATGCACGCCGTGCAGAGGGACAAGGAAGATAACTGTCCGATGTTTGTGGTAGTGTCGGGGTATACCAATTCCGTCCTGGAACGGGAAGTGATGAGCGCCGGCGCTTCTTATTTTGCCCTGATGCCCATGGATATTCCTGAAACCGCCAGAAGGATGCTCCAGATTCTTAACCATCAGGATGCCAGCCCCAGAGTTCCGCTGGAAGTAAAAATCACTGAGATCCTGCACCAGATCGGTGTACCGGCTCATATTAAAGGATATCATTACTTACGGGATTCCATTCGTATGGCAGTGGAAGACCCTGGTATTATTAACGCCGTTACCAAACAGCTGTATCCCGGTGTGGCCAGAGCGTATTCTACCACCAGTTCCCGTGTGGAAAGAGCCATTCGCCATGCGATTGAAGTGGCCTGGGACAGAGGCGATGTCGATGTGTTGAACTCTTATTTTGGATACACGATTCATAATACCCGTGGCAAGCCTACCAACTCGGAATTTATTGCTATGATTTCAGATAAGCTGCGGCTGGAAATGAGAAATGCAGGATGAAAAGTAAAATAATGCCCGCCGTTCACAGGGGATAGATGAACGGCGGGCGTTTTTGTGTTATACTGGGATTATTGAAAGCGTGGGGGTGTTCAGTATGCAGTGCAGTGATTGCAAATGGTTCTATCGGGATACCCGGCAAACAGAGTATCGACGTGATAACCTGTGTTTTTGCCGGAGAAAAGGCTGCTTTTTCAGCCGGAATCACCGGATTGGAGAAGGCGCACGCATTGACCCGGCTCAAAAAGCGTGTGAATGGTTTGAACCGGTTGAAGACAAAAATTAAAACTGTTCAATTCGGCGCTGTTTTCGCAGCTCCTGACGTTTTTCGGCAGCTTCCCAAAGGATCTTTTGTTCTTCATTTTCCAGCAACAGAGGCGGAACCGGTGCGGGGCGCTCATTTTCGTCCAGAGCCACCATTACCAGATAGGCGGTGTTGATCTGCTCTTTCAAGCCGCTGATATCTTCCACATAAGTATCGACTCGAATCTCCATGGAGGTGCGGCCGGTGTGCGTTACCCGCCCTTTCATGACGATAATATCGTTGGCGTGGGCTGCTTTTCGAAAGCGCAGATTGTCAATGCAGGCGGTTGTCACATTGCACCCGGCATGCCGACGGGCTACAACTCCCGCCAAAATATCAATCCAGGCCACCAGCTGCCCGCCAAACAAACGGTCATAGCCGTTGAGGTGTTGTGCGAGTACCATCTGGATTTCTTCCGCCATGGAATCTTCCACCCGTTTTGGCTCTAAATTCCTCAATATCATTACCTCCGTTTCATAAGTTATATATCTAAAACTAGTATACCTTTTTTGACTGGAAAATACAAGAAACGGAAAGAACGTCCTGCTGGTCATTGCTGTCTGAAGCGAATTTCTGGCTTTATTTTCTTTTTTGAAAGAAAAATATTTTCCAATATTGCAAAAAATCTGTAAAAGTTCGTGTTGTCAGACAACCGGACTCTTGAACTGACCGGAAAAAGATGATATACTGTAACATACAGGCTGAAAACCGGGAGGAACGATTTGTGAAACAGGTACTGATTGTTTGTGGCCATTATGGCTGCGGGAAAACCAATCTTTCGCTGAATCTGGCAATCGACGCAGCGGAAGAAGGAAAAAAAGTAACCCTGATCGATTTGGATTTGGTGAACCCCTATTTCCGCTCCTCGGAATACGGAGAGCTGTTGCAGTCGCATAGCGTGCGGCTAATCCGGCCTGTATATGCCAATTCTACGCTGGACATCCCGGCAATCTCTCCGGCTGTGGGCTTTGCTCTGGCCCCGGATGAGGAGGGGCTGGTGATTCTGGATGTGGGCGGCGATGATGTGGGCGCTACCGCTTTGGGTCAGTTTGCCCATGAAATTGAAAAAAGCCAATATGAGATGTATTATGTAGTCAACCGCTATCGCCCTTTGTCAGCGGAAGTATCGGATACCGCCGAGTTGTTGGCGGAAATCGAGCTGGCTTCCCGGCTAAAGGCCACCGGTGTGGTGAATAATTCTCACCTCAAGCAGGAAACCGATGCGGCGGCGGTGCTGGAGGCTTTGCCTTATGGAGAAGAAGCGGCTCAAAAGCTGGGCTTGCCGCTGTGCTTTACCACAGCGCCGGAGTCGGTTGCAGGAGAGCTGTTGGGGAAGGTGGCCAATCTGCGCCCGGTAAAAGTCTATGTCCGTTCTCCCTGGGAGGAATAACCACGATAAAAAACGGCGAAACCGCTATTTGATAGAGAGCAACCTGAAAGATGGAAGGAGGTACTGTAAATGGCACGAATCATCGTAAATGAAGAAACCTGTAAGGGATGCGGGCTCTGCGCCAACGCATGTCCCAAAAAAATCATCGGATTTGTGAAGGAAAAGACCAACCGAAAGGGCTATCACCCGGCACGTCTGATGGAGCCTGACCAGTGTGTGGGCTGCTGTGCATGCGCCATGATGTGTCCTGATATGGCGATCACCGTAGAACGGTAACACGGTAGCAGCGCACTATTTTACCATTTGGGAACTTGTATTTAGAAAGGCTTTATTTTAGAAAGGCTTTTCAACGTAGAAAGGAATGAAAGAAATGCCCGAAAAGGTATTAATGAAGGGCAACGAGGCCCTGGCAGAGGCTGCGATTCAGGCCGGATGCCATCACTTCTTCGGTTATCCTATCACCCCACAGACAGAGCTGGCAGCTTACATGGCAAAACGGATGCCCAAGGTAGGCGGTACATACTTGCAGGCGGAGTCTGAGGTGGCTGCTATTAATATGGTGCTGGGCGCTTCGGCGGCCGGCGTGCGTGCCATGACTTCCTCCTCCTCTCCCGGAGTGAGCCTCAAATCAGAGGGGATTTCTTATATTGCAGGCAGCGACCTGCCTGCTGTGATTATCAATGTACAGCGTGGCGGCCCCGGACTGGGCGGTATCCAGCCGGCACAGTCCGATTACTGGCAGGCCACCAAGGGCGGCGGACACGGAGATTACCATCTGCTGGTATTTGCGCCCTCTACGGTACAGGAAATGGTAGACCTGGTTTCTGACGCCTTTGATTTGGGCGACAAATACCGTATGCCCGCCATGATTCTGGCTGACGGTATGCTGGGCCAGATGATGGAGCCGGTTTCTCTGCCTGACCGGAAAGACCGTCCTTTGCCCGAAAAGGAATGGGCGGCAAGCGGCCATCAGGGCAAGCGGGAGCATCACATCATCAACTCCCTGTATTTGCAGCCCCAGAAGCTGGAAGAAAAAATCCGGGAGCGCTATGAGCGCTATCACCTCATTGAAGAAAACGAACAGCGTGCCGAGTGCTATCGCACAGAGGATGCCGAGCTGGTAATTGTGGCATACGGCGCTTCCTCCCGTATTGCCCGCAGCGCTGTGAACAAAGCTCGTGACATGGGGCTGAAAGTGGGCCTCATCCGTCCCATTACCCTGTGGCCGTTCCCCACCAAGGCGATTCAGCAGGCGGCTAAAACCGCCAAGGCTTTCCTTTCGGTGGAAATGAGCATGGGTCAGATGGTAGATGATATCAAGCTGGCAGTCAATGGCACAGTGCCAGTGCATTTCTATGGACGTACCGGTGGTATCATCCCCACTCCCGGCGAAGTTCTGGGAGAAGCACAAAAAATTCTGGGAGGTGACCGGTAATGGGTATCGTATTTCAAAAGCCTAAGGCAATTACAGATGTCCCCATGCACTATTGCCCCGGCTGTACGCATGGAATTATCCACCGGTTGGTGGCAGAGGCAATTGACGAGCTGGGCGTAGAAGGCCGCACCGTTGGCGTGGCTTCTGTTGGCTGCTCGGTTATGAGTTATGATTATTTTGGCTGCGACATGGTGCAGGCGCCGCACGGACGTGCTCCGGCTGTGGCTACCGGCCTCAAGCGTGCAATTCCTGAGAATGTTGTGTTTACCTATCAGGGCGACGGTGACCTGGCGGCAATCGGTACTGCTGAAACTGTCCACGCCGCCACCCGTGGTGAAAATATCACTGTAATCTTTGTCAATAACGCCATTTATGGTATGACCGGCGGCCAGATGGCTCCCACCTCTCTGCCGGGTCAGGTCACCCAGACCACCCCCTATGGACGTGACGTGAAAACGGCCGGTTATCCCATCCGGGTATGCGAGATGCTCGCAACACTGGATGGCGTGGCGCTGGCGCAGCGTGTTACCGTTGACAGCGTTCGCCATATTGCCGAGGCCAAAAAGGCTATCAAAAAGGCGTTCCAGAATCAGATTGAAGGCAGAGGCTACTCCATTGTGGAAGTCCTTTCCAGCTGCCCCACCAACTGGGGACTTTCTCCGGTAGAGGCTTTGGAATGGCTTCGCAGCAATATGATGCCCTATTATCCTCTGGGAGTCTATAAGGATGTAACAAAGGAGGATGCGGTATGAGCTTGCAGAAAGACCTGAACATTGTAGTGGCCGGCTTCGGCGGCCAGGGAATCCTGTTTGCTGGAAAGGTGCTGGCCTATGCCGGGCTGCAGGAAGGCATGGAAATTTCGTGGCTTCCCTCTTATGGCCCGGAAATGCGTGGCGGTACCGCTAATTGCAGCATCTGCCTCTCCAAAGAGCCCATCGGTTCCCCGCTGGTTGTCACCCCCAACGTGCTGGTTGTCATGAACCTGCCTTCACTGGATAAGTTTATTGATTCCGTGGAGCCGGGCGGACTGGTGCTGGTTGACAGCAGCCTGATTGACCAGAAGGTAGAGCGTACCGACGTGACGGTATGTTATCTGCCCGCCACCCGTATGGCAGAAGACAACGGTCTCAAGGGGCTGGCCAATATCATTATGATGGGCCGACTGTATGCAGAGCTGCCCTTCTGCTCCGAGGAAAATTTGGACGCTGGCCTTCAAAAGTGTATCCCGGCCCGCAAAGCTGCGATGCTGGAATCCAACCGCAAGGCGTTTGAACTGGGACGAGCCAGCAAAGAATAATAGAAGGAACCCGCAATACCCTGCGATGATTGGGTATTGTGGGTTTTTCACTGTTAAAAGAAAATAATTACCAGTTATGGGATATCCCAAAATGGAAAATGCTGCACTTGCACAGGGCTGAAAGATGCCAAAAATGATAGTGTGGATAACTATTGAAAAAATACAACAAAAATAGCAATGTTTATTCGTTATGTAGCGGGAACATAATTCTAAAAAGGAAAATAATATGTTTTTTGTTATGATATACTGATTTTAAAATGCAATTTCAGCTATTATTGTTATATTTTTAACAATTCCAAAATTGTTTATTTTGCACAACAGCCTGCTCAGGCGCATTTTTGGGATGATAATGATAGTTGTCTGGCTTTGTAGAAATCAAAACGACAGGGAGGAACTAATTTTATGCAGAAGCGTATCAGCAATTTGCCGTTCCAGGGAACCCCGGAGCAGGAAGAAAAGCTGCGTGCCATTATTGCCGAGCACAAGGGCCAGCAGGGCGCTGTGATGCCGGTACTGCAAAAGGCACAGGATGTGTATGGATACCTGCCAATGGAAGTGCAGGCGATGGTAGCCGAGGGTCTGGGGGTATCTCTGGAAGAAGTATTCGGCGTTTCCACTTTCTATTCTCAGTTTTCTCTTACCCCCAAGGGGCAGTATAACATTTCTATCTGCCTGGGTACCGCCTGCTATGTTAAGGGCGCTGCCGCTGTGATGGACAAGATTTCGGAGATTCTGGGAATCCAGCCGGAAGAATGTACGCCCGATGGGAAATTTTCTCTTACTGCCTGCCGCTGCGTGGGTGCTTGCGGACTGGCCCCGGTGCTTACCGTTAACGAAGATGTATACGGCCGCCTGACGCCCGACGAGGTGCCGGGAATCCTGGCCAAATACCAATAAGCCGCCATGCGGGAGCTTTCGCTGAACGTGATGGATGTGGCGCAGAACTCGATTACCGCCGGCGCTTCCCTGATTGAGATTCAGGTGGAAGAAAACCGGGGGAAAGGGGAACTGGTCATTTCGATCATCGATAATGGAAAAGGCATGAGCGAAGAACAGGTGCAGCGGGTAATCGACCCGTTTTATACCACCCGCACTACCCGCAAGGTAGGGCTGGGCGTTCCGCTTTTCAAAATGGAAGCGGAGATGACCGGCGGGGATTTTTCCATCCAGTCGGTGCTTGGGGAAGGTACTACTGTTCGGGCAAGGTTTATCACCTCTCATGTGGATATGATCCCGCTGGGAAATATTGATGATACCATGGTTTTATTGATTTCCTGCAATCCTGATCGGGATTTCCGGTTCGTTCATCGAATCGATGAACAGGAGTTGGAGCTGGATACCCGTCAGCTTCGGGAGGTGCTGGGGGAGGATGTGCCGCTGAATACCCCGGATGTGGTACAGTGGCTCCGCAGTTATTTGCAGGAACAGACAGAATTATTACAAGGAGGAGTACCCAAATGAAATCTTTAGCGGAATTGCAGGCAATTCGTGATAAAGCACGGGCGCAGATCAGTCTGCGTGAAAATTCCGACAACAGCATCCGTGTGCTGGTGGGCATGGCAACCTGCGGCATCGCCGCCGGTGCCCGTCCTGTCCTCACCACTATGGTGGATGAGGTGGCAAAGCGCCAGCTGAATAATGTGGTTGTGACCCAGACCGGCTGCATTGGCATCTGCCAGTTTGAGCCGGTGGTGGAAGTGGTCACCCCCGACGGAGAGAAAACCACCTATGTGAAGATGACCCCGGAGAAAGCTCTGCGTGTGGTCAACGATCATCTGGTAAACGGCAACGTGGTGACCGAGTACACCATTGGCGCCAATACATAATGGAGGAGGATGCGGAATGTTTCGTTCTAACGTACTGGTGTGCGGCGGTACCGGCTGCACCTCCTCTAACAGCGAGCTGATTATCCAGCGCCTGAAAGAGGAAATCAAGGCAAAGGGCCTTGAGAAAGAAGTCAATGTGGTTCGTACCGGCTGCTTTGGCCTGTGCGCCCTTGGCCCGATCATGATTGTCTATCCCGAAGGCTCTTTTTATAGCATGGTGACCCCTGAGGACGTTCCCGAAATCGTGGAGGAACATCTGCTCAAGGGCCGTATCGTCAAGCGCCTGCTGTATCAGGAGACTGTGGTGGATGATAATACCATCAAATCCCTGAACCACACTCCCTTCTATGAGAAGCAGAAGCGTGTGGCGCTGCGGAACTGCGGTGTGATTAACCCCGAAAAAATTGACGAATATATCGCTGTGGACGGCTATGCCGCTCTGGGTAAGGCGCTCACCGAGATGACCCCGCAGCAGGTGATCGATGAGATCACCAAGTCTGGCCTGCGTGGCCGTGGCGGTGCAGGCTTCCCCACCGGCCGGAAGTGGAGCTTTGCCGCTGCCAACCATGCCGACCAGAAATATGTATGTTGTAACGCCGACGAAGGCGACCCCGGCGCATTCATGGATCGTTCCGTACTGGAAGGCGACCCCCATGCCGTGCTGGAAGCTATGGCGATTGCCGCTTACGCAATCGGCGCTACTCAGGGCTACATCTATGTCCGTGCCGAATATCCCATCGCTGTGCGCCGTCTGCAGATCGCTATCGATCAGGCGAGAGAGTATGGCCTGCTGGGCAAAAATATTTTCGGCACCGATTTCTGCTTTGATATCGACCTGCGTCTGGGTGCAGGCGCATTTGTGTGCGGCGAAGAAACCGCTCTGATGACCTCTATCGAGGGCAAGCGTGGTGAGCCTCGCTGCCGTCCTCCGTTCCCGGCTGTCAAGGGTCTGTTCGGCAAGCCCACCATTCTGAATAACGTGGAAACCTATGCCAACATTGCCCAGATTATTTTGAACGGCGCTGACTGGTTTGCTTCCATGGGTACCGAGAAATCCAAGGGTACCAAGGTGTTCGCTCTGGGCGGCAAAATCAAGCACACCGGCCTGGTGGAAGTCCCCATGGGCACTACCCTGCGGGAAATCGTCGAGGAGATCGGCGGCGGCGTACCGAATGGTCGCAAATTCAAGGCAGCCCAGACCGGCGGCCCCTCTGGCGGATGTATCCCGGCAGAGCATCTGGATATCCCGATTGACTATGACAACCTGCTGGCTATCGGCTCTATGATGGGTTCCGGCGGTTTGATCGTCATGGACGACACCACCTGTATGGTGGATATCGCCAAGTTCTTCCTGGAGTTCACCGTGGATGAGTCTTGCGGTAAATGTACTCCCTGCCGTATCGGCACCAAACGCCTGTTGGAACTGCTGAACAAGATCACCAGCGGCAACGGTGAGATGGAGGACATTGACAAGCTGGAAGAACTCTGCTACTACATCAAAGAAAACGCTCTGTGCGGCCTGGGACAGACAGCTCCCAACCCGGTGCTTTCCACCCTGCATTTCTTCCGTGACGAGTATATCGCCCACGTTACCGAGAAGCGCTGTCCCGCCGGTGCCTGCAAGGCGCTTACCAACTATTATATCGAGCCTGACAAGTGTAAGGGATGCACCCTGTGCGCCCGTAACTGCCCGGTGAACGCCATCAGCGGCACTGTGAAGCAGCCTCATGTCATCGATACCAAGAAATGTATCAAGTGCGGCGCCTGCATGGAGAAGTGCAAGTTCGGCGCAATTGTCAAGAGATAAGGAAGGAGTGTGCCTGAAATGGAAAACATGATTAACATGAAAATCAACGGCATGCCCCTCTCGGTGCCCGCCGGTTCCACCATCCTGGAAGCAGCCCGCTATGCAGGAATCGATATTCCTACCCTGTGCTTCCTCAAAGACGTGAACCAGATCGGCGCCTGCCGTATGTGCGTTGTAGAAGTAAAAGGCGCCCGTTCTCTGGTTGCTGCCTGCGTATATCCGGTGAACGAGGGCATGGAAGTCTTTACCAATACCCCCAAGGTGCAGAAATCCCGCAAGCTGACGCTGGAAATGCTGCTTTCTGTTCACGACCGCCACTGCCTGTCCTGTAAGCGCAGCGGTACCTGCGAATTGCAGACCCTGTGTCAGGAGCTGGGCGTGGAGCAGGATGACCGCTTTGACGGCGACGTGCCCGACAGCATCCTGGACGAATCCTGCAGCCACCTGATTCGTGACAATTCCAAGTGTATCCTCTGCCGCCGCTGTGTGGCTGCCTGTGAGCAGCAGCATGTGGGAGTGATCGGGCCCAACGGTCGTGGCTTTGATACCCATATTGCCTGTGCTTTTGAGCTTCCTCTTTCTGCTACCACCTGCGTCAACTGCGGCCAGTGTATCGTAGCATGTCCCACCGGCGCTTTGCAGGAGAAGGACGAGTGCCAGAAGGTGCTCGACGCCATCAACGACCCCGAAAAGATCGTCATTGTCCAGACCGCACCCTCGATTCGTGCAACTCTGGGCGAGTGCTTCGATATGCCTATCGGCACCAACGTGGAGGGCAAAATGGTTGCTGCTCTGCGCCGCCTGGGCTTTGATAAGGTTTTCGACACCGATTTCGGCGCCGATATGACCATCATGGAGGAGGCTACCGAGTTCATTCATCGTGTGAAGGACAACGGCCCCCTGCCGATTATCACTTCCTGCTCCCCCGGTTGGGTCAAGTTCTGCGAGCATTACTTCCCGGAGCTGATCCCGAACCTGTCTACCTGCAAGAGCCCGCAGCAGATGACCGGCGCTCTGATCAAGACCTGGTATGCACAGAAGGAAGGCATCGATCCCAGCAAGATCGTTTCCGTGTCCATCATGCCCTGTACGGCTAAAAAGTTCGAGGTGGGTCGTGACGATCAGGATGCTGCCGGTATGCCCGACGTGGATATCGCTCTCACCACCCGTGAGCTGGCCCGCCTGATTAAGGGCGCACAGCTCAACTTTGCCCGCCTGCCCGACGAGCAGTTCGACGACGCTATGGGCGTTTCCACCGGCGCTGCCACTATCTTTGGTGCAACCGGCGGCGTGATGGAGGCTGCTCTCCGTACTGCTGCCGAAGTGCTGGAAGGCAAGCCGCTGGAGAAGCTGGAATTCAATGAGGTGCGTGGTACCGAAGGCTTTAAGGAGGCTACCTACAAGGTGGCTGGTATGGACGTGAAGGTTGCGGTTGTCAGCGGCCTGAACAACGCCAACGCTCTGCTGGAGAAGGTTCGCAGCGGCGAGGCCGACTACCAGTTCATCGAGGTCATGTGCTGCCCCGGCGGCTGTGTCAATGGCGGCGGCCAGCCCATCCAGCCCGCAACGGTTCGCAGCTTTACCGATCTCAAGGCGCTGCGTGCCAAGGCCCTCTATGACCAGGACGAGGCCATGCCGCTCCGCAAGAGCCATGAGAACCCCATCGTCAAGAAGTGCTATGAGGAGTTCCTGGGAGAGCCCGGCAGCCATAAGGCACACGAGATTCTCCACACCAGCTATGTAGCCAGAAAGAGATTCTGATTCTTCTGCATAATCTGGATAAGATGCCCCCGGCTTTTCAGAAATGGAAGGCCGGGGGTTTTGTCATATTTTGTTTACCGTTTGGCCTTGCCGGATTCAAGGGAATGTGATATCCTGTTGCAAAAAGATTGTAAAAGGGGGCGCATGGGCGTGCAGAAAATCGGGCATACCAGAAAAAGAAAGATTCACCCGGTGCAGTGGGGGCTTCTGCTGCTTCCTGCGGCGGTGGCTGTGTGGTTTTCACAAACGCTGCTCATTGGTGTGGCCGGCGTGGGGACGCTGGTTGGCTGGATGATGTGCGCTATTACCGCAGCCCTGATTTTGTTGGTTCCTGGGATGATTCGGAAAGGGGGAGGAAAACAGGTGGCAGCTTGGATTCTTACCATCGTTTTTGCGCTGGGAATGGTGTGGTGTGGATATCTTACCACACGGATTTTTTCCGCAGCCGGGAAAACCCCGCCTGAAACCGCCACGGTGGTCGTGCTGGGATGTAAGGTGGAGAAAAGCGGGGCGCCCAGCCTTTCTCTAAAATCACGCATTGAGAAGGCGGCGGAATATTTGCAGGAGCACCCGGAAGCAGTGTGTATCGTCAGCGGTGGAAAAGGGAGCAATGAACCCGCCACCGAAGCCTCGGTGATGGCACGGGAATTGGAATCCCTTGGGATTGATTCTCAGCGGATCATACAGGAAGACCAGTCCACCGATACCAGAGAAAACATGGAGTATTCGGCAAAAATCATTGAGGAAAAGGGATTGAGCCGAGAAATAGCGGTGGTAACGGACGATTATCATCAGTTCCGTGCCGGTGAACTGGCAAAAGCGGCCGGGCTATCTCCATATGCAGTCCCGGCAGAATCGGTAAAGCACCTGTTTCCGGCAAATTATGGCCGGGAGCTGATTTCCCTGACAAAATTTTATCTGGAACAGTGGTTCTGATTTTTTCGTGAAAGCCCTCGGAAAACCGGGGGCTTTTTTCCGCCGAAAGAGGGCTTTACCATCAGCGTGAAATCCGGTATAATAGAAGAAATCAAACGGAGAATAGAAGGCCTTTGCCGGAAAGGGATGAATACAGCATATGGAAAGTTTGCTGATTCGGGGCGCACGCATTGTGAACCCCGCCAAAGGAGAGGACTACTACGGAGATATCGCCGTAGAAAACGGGAAAATTACAGCGATGGGCTGTCTTGGCCCGCTGCCGGGCGCCAGAGAGGTGATTGCGGCTGGCTTGGTAGCAGCGCCGGGATTGGTGGATATGCACGTCCATCTGCGTGATCCGGGCTTTACTCAAAAAGAAGATATTTTCACAGGCTGCCGGGCGGCAGCGGCAGGTGGAGTGACCAGCCTGCTGGCGATGCCTAACACCAATCCGGCAACCGATACGCCGGAAACGGTGGAGTCCATTCTGGACAAAGCAAAAGATGCCGATGCACATGTGTATGTAGCGGCAGCAGTGACAAAGGGACTGAAAAGTGAGGAACCTTGTGACTGGGAAGCACTGGCAAAGGCCGGAGCCGTTGCGCTGAGCGATGACGGCCGGCCGGTGGAAAATACCCGGTTTTTGGCAGAAGCCATGAAAGCAGCTCCTTCTCTGGGGCTGACGGTCACCGCCCACTGTGAAGACCTCTACCTGGCAAAGGGTGGTATTATGCATGAGGGAGAAGTTTCCCGGCAATTGGGGGTTCCCGGAATTCCCGCCGCCGCCGAGGACTGCGGCACTGCACGGGAGATTGCGGTTGCTGAAGCCTATGGGGTGCCGGTACACATCTGTCATGTGAGTACCCGCACTTCGATGCAGCTGATTCGAGACGCCAAAAAGCGTGGCGTTGCGGTTACTGCTGAAACCTGCCCCCACTATTTTATGCTTACCCATAAAGCGCTGGAAAGCCGGGACGCTGATTTCCGGATGAATCCGCCGCTGCGAACAGAGGAAGACCGTCAGGCCATGATCGAGGGGCTGCGGGACGGTACGCTGGATGCCATTGCAACCGACCATGCTCCGCACACCCCGGAAGAAAAGTCTGATTTTCTAAAATCTC
This sequence comes from Candidatus Heritagella gallinarum, assembly GCA_904394685.1. Classification (GTDB taxonomy): domain Bacteria; phylum Bacillota; class Clostridia; order Oscillospirales; family Acutalibacteraceae; genus Heritagella_A; species Heritagella_A gallinarum. Next base: position 25,147 of record CAJFNK010000038.1, on the reverse strand, counting down.
CCAATGGCTCTATCGGGATGGAAACCTCATTGGCAGCATCGATTACCCAGCTGGTGGAAACCGGATGCTTGACATTGGCGCAGCTGATTGAAAAAATGTCAGTGAACCCGGCTAAAATTCTGGGGATTCCCGCCGGTGTGCTGGAAGTGGGCGGCTGTGCCGATATCGTGCTTTTTGACCCCAAGGAACAGTGGACAGTGGACGAAAATGCCCTGCACGGCAAGAGCAAAAATACGCCCTTTAAGGGGATGACCCTGACAGGCAAGGTGAAAATGACCGTTTGCGGCGGCAAGGTTGTATACGAATGGTAATTTTCAGACGAAATTATACAAAATCTGCTCGAATCAGCGTTCTTGAGGAAGCCCAACCTATTATGCGAATCCCTGAGAGAAAATCGGAGAATCTGACGAAACCTTGTAGGGGCGGTTATTAACCGCCCGCAGATTTATGCTAAAAGGAGGAGATTCCATGCTGATTGCATTGGTTCTGGTTTCTTTCCTGCTATTGATTTTGGCTCTCATTACGATGCCGAAACGCATTTATGAGAAGTTTCAGAAAAAAGAATTTCCGGGTTTCTGGAAGCGGATTGTTCTGGTTTTGGCAGATATGCTCCTGTTTGGGATTTCTTTTGCCGCTGTTCTCACAGAGCCGGGAGAATTTCTGTTTGGAGTCTCCCTTTCTCTAGAGGTGCTGCTGGTGTTTTCCGCTTGTTTTTCAGGCGTGTTAGTAATGGAAGCTATTCAGAAGAAAGCACCGCAAAAGCAGAAAGGCACTTTGACCGCTTTGACGGCTGGCTTTTTGATAGCTGCTGTTCTTTTCGGTATACTCTTTTTGGGCTAAAAAAACCGAGCATGGATTGATACAAACTTATCCAAGTAAGTGGGCGCACACATCGGTGCGCCCCTATAAAAGTATATTACAAACCGTATTTTAATACTTAAATCAACATTTTGTAGAAAAGAGAGGAAATGAATCATGGCATTTGACAGACTGATTACAAAAATCGCACAGACCCAGAACCCCACTGTGGCCGGACTGGACCCCAAGCTGGCCTACATCCCTTCTTATATCAAGGAGGAGTGTTTTGCAAAGTATGGCAAAACACTGGAAGGTGCCGCTGCTGCTTTGCTGGAATTCAATAAGGGCCTCATTGACGCCCTGTGCGATATCGTCCCGGCTGTAAAGCCACAGGCCGCTTATTATGAGATGTACGGCTGGCAGGGCGTGAAGGCCCTTTACGATACTATCGCCTATGCCCAGGAAAAGGGTATGTTTGTCATCACCGACGGCAAGCGCAACGACATCGGCGCCACCATGGAAGCCTATGCTACCGCTCATCTGGGCGAGGTGGAAGTGGAAGGCGAGCGCTTTGCCCCCTTTGGTGCGGATGCCCTCACTGTCAACGGCTACCTGGGCACCGATGGCATTAAGCCCCTTTTGAAGGTCTGCAGTGAAAAGGACGCCGGTATCTTTGTGCTGGTGAAAACCTCCAACCCCTCCTCCGGAGAGCTTCAGGACCGTGAGCTGGCAGACGGCGACACCATCTATCGTGCTATGGGCAAAATGTGTGAGAGCTGGGGCGAGGAACTGCCCGGTAAATATGGTTATTCCGGCGTTGGCGCTGTGGTAGGCGCTACCTATCCCGCACAGCTGGAAGAACTGCGGAAAGCGATGCCCCACACCTTCTTCCTGGTACCCGGCTATGGCGCTCAGGGCGGTGCTGCCGACGATGTGGCTCCTGCTTTTGATAAGAGAGGTCTGGGCGCTATCGTCAACAGCTCCCGTGGTATTATGTGTGCCTGGCAGAAGGAAGGCTGCGACGAGCATGAGTATGCTGCCGCTGCCCGCCGGGAAGCCATCCGGATGCGTGACGCCATTCGTGAGGCTATCGTGGGCCGGGTAGGCCGTATCCTGTTGGAAAATGTGTAAGCTGAAAGGGGAACCTTCCATGAAATACGATGTAAAACCCTGCCGGATTCTTTATAAGCGGGAAATCGCACAGGGAATCTTTGACTTTTTGCTGGATGCCGAGGATTTTGCCAAAGTGGCAAAGCCCGGCCAGTTTGTCCATATTCTGGTGCCGGGGAAAACCCTGCGCCGCCCCATCTCGATTTGTGATATCGATGCAGAAGCCGGTACCCTGCGGATTGTCTTTCAGATTCGGGGAGAAGGAACCGAGATTCTTTCTCAGATGAAGATAGGCGACTATATGGATGTGTTGGCTCCGCTTGGCAATGGTTTTGAGCTGGGCGATACCAGCCGCAAGGCTCTGTTTGTGGGCGGCGGCATCGGTGTGCCTCCGCTGCTGGGCGCTGCCAAAAAGTTTGGCAAAAACGCCACCGTGGCGGTGGGATTCCGCAACAAAGAAACCGCTATTCTGGAGGCCGACTTTGCCCGTGCCGGATGCCGGGTGTTTGTGGCCACCGATGACGGCAGTATGGGACATCACGGCCTGGTCATCGACTGCGCCAAAGATGTGGAGGCCGATGTGATTTTTGCCTGCGGCCCCACCCCTATGCTGAAAGCGGTGTGCCAGCTGGCCAAAGAGCGGGGCATCCCCTGCCAGATTTCGCTGGAGGAGCGGATGGCCTGCGGCATCGGCGCCTGTCTGGGCTGTGCGACTCCCCTTCTTCGGGAGGATGGCACCCAGTATTTTGGCCATGTTTGTAAAGACGGCCCTGTGTTCGACTATACCAAGGTCGTGCTGTGAGAAAGGAGCGGATGATTGATGGCAGATTTGCGTGTAACGATTGCCGGGGTTCCCTTTGAGAATCCCCTGATTGCCGCTTCCGGCACTTTTGGCTTTGGCCATGAATATCAGGAGTTTTATCCCCTTTCCACTTTGGGCGGGATTTCCTGCAAGGGAATTACCCTCAAGGAGCGTCCGGGCAACCCGCCGCCCCGCATCGCCGAGGCTCCCGGCGGGATGCTCAATGCAGTTGGGCTGCAAAACCCCGGCGTCGATCATTTTATCGAGCATGACTTGCCCTGGCTCAAGCAGCAGGGAACGGTAGTCATCGCCAATATTGCGGGAAACACCCCCGAAGATTATTGCGCTATGGCCGAAAAGCTCTCTGATACCGACGTAGACATGATCGAGCTGAATATCTCCTGCCCCAACGTGAAGCAGGGCGGCGTCCAGTTTGGCACCAGCTGTGCCGGAGTGGGCGGCATCACCGAGGCTGTGCGGAAATACTGCAAAAAGCCCTTGATGGTCAAGCTCTCTCCCAATGTGGCAGATATCGGCGAAATTGCCGCCGCCGCTGAGGCTGCGGGCGCCGATGCCATTTCCATGATCAACACCCTGACAGGGATGCGGATCGATATCCGTACCCGCCGACCCATTATCCGCAACAACACCGGCGGCATGTCCGGCCCGGCGCTGCTGCCCGTTGCTGTGCGTATGGTGTGGCAGGCTTCCCAGCGGGTAAAGATCCCGATTGTGGGCATGGGCGGTATCTCCAAGTGGGAGGACGCTGTGGAGATGATGCTGGCGGGCGCTTCCGCTTTGCAGATCGGCACCGTGTTCTTTACCGACCCCTATGCACCTGTAAAAATTCTGGACGGCCTGAACCGCTATCTGGACGAGCGGAACATCAAGTCCGTCACCGAGCTGACCGGCGGCATCCAGCCGTGGTAAAGCAGGGAAGGCTCTACCTCTAAAACTTATGGATTCCAAAGGGGCTTAGTCCCTTGGACGTACACATAGGTGCGCCCCTACACATTCAAACCATTATTAAGCCCCGCATGCATCCTATGCAGCGGGGCTGTTTGCAGGAAAGGAAGCAGAAAGCAGAATGACCACAAAAGTAATTATTGTCCGGCATTGTGAAGCTGCCGGAAATAAAGACCGGGTGTTTCAGGGACATACGGATTCGGATATCAGCGAGAAAGGAAAAATTCAGCTGGATTTGCTGAGTGTCCGCTGCCGGAATATGCACATGGATGCGATTTATTCCAGCCCTCTCAAGCGTGCCTATGCCACAGCCGAGGCGGTCAACCGGTTCCACCATCTGCCCATCCAGATCGAGCCGGGGCTGATCGAGATCAACGGCGGCGAGTGGGAAGGGGAAAAGTGGGTGGAACTGCCCGATTTGTATCCCGAACAGGCGCATAACTGGAACTGTGCTCCCTGGAACTTTACGACGGAGAAAGGGGAGTCCATGCGTCAGGTGTATGAGCGTGTTTGGGAGGCGGTGTGCCGGATTGTCAAAGCCAATCCCGGCAAAACCGTCTGCATTGCCAGCCATGGCTGCGCCATCCGCAATTTGCTGTGCCATTGTATGAACAAACCGATCGAGGAGCTGAACACGGTGGACTGGGTAGATAATACGGGAATCAGCATCGTGGAGTTTGATGAAGCGATGAATCCCCACATCGAGCTGCTCAACGACGCTTCCCATTTGTCTGAGGAAACCTCTACCTTTGCCACACAAAGCTGGTGGAAGCCGGAAAACCGGGAAACAGGCCGCTTTGACTGAGGAGGGTGTGTATGATTATTTTAGCAGTAGATTTAGGCAAAGCCCGTACAGGGTTGGCGGTTTGTGATAAAAGTGAGATTTTGGCCAGCCCGGCTTGTGTGATTACCGAATATAACCCGGAGAAGCGTTTGGAAAAGGTGGCGGCAGAGGCTCTGGCTCGGAAAGCGGAGCTGCTGGTAGTGGGGCTGCCCCGAAATATGGACGGCAGCGAAGGGGAGAGCGCTCAAAATGCCCGTGCGTTTGGAGAGGCGCTTTCTGAAAAGACCGGGATTCCCGTGGAATTTCAGGATGAGCGGGGAACCACCATTACCGCCCATGGCTATCTGAATGAAACCAACACCCGTGGAAAAAAGCGGAAAGCAGTGGTGGACGCAGTGGCCGCTGTTGTGATCTTGCAGAATTTTCTGGATGGAAGAAAGGCAAGGCGGGGATAAACCCTCACACATTTATGATTGAAGCAATGAAAAAACGCCCCGGATATCACGATTGAAAGGTGATATCCGGGGCGTTTGAGCGTTTTTATCGCTTGGTGCCAAGGAAAAACAAAGCGACGGTACCGGGGCCGGAATGAGTGCCGATAACCGGGCCGATTTCATTGAGGACGATGTCTTTTACATTCCACTTGGAGCGGATTTTCTCCGCCACATACTGGGCGTCTTTTTCACAGTCGCCGTGGCTGATAAAGATCACCTGATTTTCGGGGTTGGTAACGGTTTCTTCCATATGTGCTACCAGCGAGTCGAGGGATTGCCGCCGGCCACGAATTTTCGCAACAGGAATCAGATGCCCAGCGTCATCCACATGCAGCACCGGCTTGATTCCCAGCATAGTGCCGAACAGAGCGGCTGCCGAGGAGACCCGTCCGCCTCTCTTGAGATGGTTGAGGTCATCTACCGTAAACCAATGGCAAAGGTGCAGCTTGTTGTCCTGGAGCCATTGATACACTTCTTCGATGGTTTTTCCTTCTTTCTGCATGGTAGAGGCGTAATAAGCCAACAGCCCCTCGCCCATGGAAGCGGCCAGAGAATCTACAACAAAAATTTTCCGATCAGGATATTTTTCCGAAAGTTCCTGTTTAGCCAGAAAAGCGCTTTGGCAGGTTCCACTCAGCCCCGAAGAAAAGGCCAGATACAGGATATCTTCTCCTGCCTGCAAAATCGGTTCTGCCCACTCCACAAACTCATGGGAATTGATTTGTGCTGTGGTAGAGGTCTTCCCACTGCGGAGAAGATCATAAAAAGTTTTGGCGCTCATCTCGTGTCCATCCGGATAGTTGCGGTAGCTTTTTCCGTCAATGGTAAATTCCATAGGAATAACGGTCAGTTCTAAATCACGAACCAGCTGTTCGGTCAGGTCACCAGTGGAATCGGTTATGATACGGTAACGCATGGGTATGCCTCCAATTCAACAAAGTTATGATATGATGCTTATATTATAAACGATTTTGTGTGAAATGTCTAGAAAAGGAACGTCGAATGGTTGAGAATGAAAGGAGGCTTTTTTTACTCGTTTGTGCATTTTTTAGAGAACAATTCCCGCAGCGCAATGAAAAGGAGCAGAACGGCAAAAAGTTTTCGAAGCAAAGAGGGGTCCAGCCATCCACTGAGCCAAACACCGGCGAATGTACCGGGGATTCCCGCCAGAATAGCAGGGAAAGCGGTTTTCCAATTCACCAGATGCTTGCGGCAATGCAGAATCAAAGCCAACGCCGCACACGGAATAAAAACCAGAAGGTTGATCCCCTGTGCAGTTGCCTGCTCTACATTTGCCACAAGCGTGAGATAGATAATGAGTATGCCGCCGCCGCCCATTCCCATGGCTCCCAGTGTGCCCGAAAGCAGGCCGGCGGCAGCGGTCAACAGCCAACTCAAAACAGCATCCTCACGGCTGCCCAAAGGGTGAGCAGGCCGAAAATACGGCGTAACCAGCAGCTTTTACATCTGGGTAACAACCAGGCTCCGAACAAGGAACCAGCCAGCATCCATGGAAGATAGGGAAGCGCATCTTGCAGGGCAACATCGCCACGAAAAAGATAAAATCCAGCGCTGAGAAGGGTTAGCGGCAGGATGACAGCCAGAGAAGTGGCGTGGCTTTGGGTTTGGGAGAGGCCGCTTTTTTCCAGAAGCGGTACGGCGATCATGCCGCCACCTGCACCCAACAGCCCGTTCGCCAGCCCTGCAATCATTCCTCCAAATGTTGATTTTGTCCAGTTAGAACGCAGCTTCATCACAGCATCCCCTTTCTCATGTCTACCATACAGGATACCCAGAAGCCGGAAAATTACCCTCCTATTATTCAAAAGTGAAAAACAAAATCAGAGGAAAACAAAAATCCCTGAACTCAGATGAGTTCAGGGATGAGTTGTTAAAAAAAGCCCGCCTGGCCGTAAGTGCAATAAATAACCTGCCTACTGAAGTAAACAGGTGGGTGCCCTCCCAACGGGGTTCTACTCCCTTCTTCCAATCCGGAAAAAACCGGACCGGGAGGTCTGCAGTCTGCCGCCGGAGACGAGCTCCCGATTAGAGAATTGTAGGGTTATTGATGCAACAGTCCACGCACCAGGCAGGGTGCATTTTTAAGACAGTAAGAGTATAGCACGCTTTTGAGTCGTTAATTTTCCGAAAAAGAAATACACGAAAATTTCCAACTTATCTGGATTTATTCGGCATCTTCTTCATAGAGTTCTTCAAAGCGGCTTTCGAAAATAGCGGCCAGCTTATCGAGAAGTTCATCGTCTTCCACTTCAGCCAGCTGTTCTTCGCCGTCTTCTTCGATAACCTCAAAGATATAATAGGTATCTGATTCCAGTTCGCTCTGAGCATCGTCAAAGGTGGGCAGCAGGGCATAGAACACACCGTCGTCATTATTGATCTCATCCAGAATTTCAAACTCGTGTTCAACGCCTTCGTCGTCAATCAAAGTAATCAGATCTGCGCCGTATTCATTATTATTCATGGAAATTCTCCTTTACAGCATACAGCGCTAAAACAGCGCCTGTGAGATCCGGTGATACCGGTCTCTCTCATTGTACAAAGGGAATAGAGAGAAGTCAACTGTTTCCGGCAAAAAAGTGGTCGAATAGCCAAGAGAAATGATTGTCTGTGTTTTAACAATAAAAATTTTGCTTTTTCTTTAAAAAAGCTATTGACAATAACAAGAATCGAGAGTATAATAAAACCAGACAAAAGAACAAGATCCAAACAAAAGCCCACAGTTCAGCAGAACAGGCGCTTGAAGTAGGAACAGGTTTTTAGAGAGTCAATCAAAAACCAATCTGTGAGATTTACATCTGGATATCAGGTGGGACGAGAAACCATTTGAAGCGATCGGGTAAATCATGAGTAAGCAGATAACCGGAGAAGATTTCTCTTTTAGTTTCTTCAAAAGAGCAAAAACCATACACATGGATTTTTGTTAAGAAGAAGCGAAAGGAAAACAGACGGGTTCCGAAAAAAGCAGTAAGTGTGTACCGAACGCAAGAGTGTTCGGAAATGCCTGAAAGTAGAGCTGCTGAATGGATCAGGCAAAGATGTTTCCACAAAAATGGAAATGTAAAAGGCCTGAAAAGGGAAGTGGGAGGAGAGCTTGTATTTTTGAATTAAAATGAAATGAGGTGAGTCCGATGGGTCAGGAAGAAATTTCACAACAGAATCAGAATGGCTTGTCGGGCCATTGCTGATTTTGATATAAAAATCCTGTAAAGGGTTTATACGACGACTTATAAAATAACGGTAAAGGAATGAGTCCAAAGTACTAGGTTAGAAAGTCGCAGAAAGCATTTTGAAGTTTGATTCAGAAAGGTGTTTTTTGACAGGAATGCTAGATCCAGTAAACGATTTTCTGACTGGCTGAGAAACTGAGGAACCCTTGTTTGTACAGCTTTTGTATAAAGCTTGCCCCTGTAGCTTGGGCATTATGATTCTAAAAGGTGATTCCAAGGATAATAAATGTTCAGGCTTTATGCCCAGCCGGTCGTTGTACGAAAGTAAAACAAGTCGTGAATTGGTGGTAAATTCCAATGTACTAGTTTACTTTACCTGACGAAGCTGTAATAAAACAGTAAATCAGATCGATATAAAATAGTACGAACTCTTTTCTGGAGATCATCGGTGTAAGATGATATCCTCGAACAAAACTGAATAACGTATTAATAAACTAACCAAAGAGCCTTGATGGATGTTCATCAAGGCTCTTTTTTGGACTGCTCTGCTGAACTAATTTCTTGCCAAAAAAGAGCCTGCACTGAATGCAGGCTCTTTCTAGTGTTGATGATATGAATTTATCGATCATCGATCCCACTTGTCGCAAAGAGAAATAATCTGGTCGGCAAATCGTGCCAAATCTTTGTTGGCGCCGCCTTCGTTGTGGGCGATAACCTGAAGCAGCCGCCGCCCTGCCGCCACCAGACGGGCATAGACCGAAGAAGCAGCACGGCGTTTCTGGCGAGAACGCTTTTCAGTGGGTTCCAACCCTTCGCTGATTAGCTGGTCGGTGAGGAGATCATAGGCCGCAAGGTAGTTTGGCACAATAGACTGATATCCCATTGCCTGCAAAGTAGCGGAAAAAGTAGCAGCGGATTCCGCCTCCCCGTGTACCACAAAGACCCGCCGGGGAATAGGGGAGAAGGATGTGATCCAACGCAGCAAGCCAGTTTTGTCGGCGTGTGCCGAAAGTGCCCGGAAATTACAAATTCGAGCCATCACCACGATTTCTTCTCCAAACAGTTTGACGCTGGGAACCCCATCAATCAATCTCCGTCCCAGCGTACCTTCTGCCTGATATCCCACAAACAGAATGGTGCTTTCCTTGCGCCAAAGATTGTGCTTTAGATGATGGCGGATACGTCCGGCTTCACACATACCGCTGGAGGAAATGATCACCTTGGGAACTCCATCTGTGTTGAGCGTTTTGGATTCTTCCACACTCTCACACAGCCGCAGGTCGGGAAAACGAATCGGGTTGTAGCCGCTCTTAATGACTTCTACCGTTTCTTCATCCGCATAGCCGGTGAGGTCACCGCTATAAATATTGGTTGCTCTGGTAGCCAGCGGGCTGTCTACATATACTGGAAAATCAGGATGGCGGGTCACCAGCCCGTCTTCTTTGATCTCACGGAGCAAATAGAGCAGTTCCTGTGTGCGTCCTACCGCAAAGCTGGGAATGACGACGTTTCCCCCCTTGGTCAAGGTATCGTCGATGATCTCCGCTAGCTGCACCCGGTAATCTGTTACCCGCTCATGCTCCCGATTGCCATAGGTGGATTCCATCACCACATAATCGGCTTCCTTTAAGTATTGTGGGTCCCGGATGATGGGGCGGTTGGGGCTGCCGATATCGCCGGAGAAAACAATGGTTTTAGTGATGTCCCCTTCTGTCAATCGAATGGTCACGCTGGCAGAGCCCAAAAGGTGGCCGGCATCGGTCATGGTAAAGGAGATGCCCGGAGAAGGTTCCACCGGCTGCCTATAGGTACAGGCGGTCAGATAGGGCAGAGTGTTTTCGGCATCCTGGACGGTATAGATAGGCTGTGCTTCTTCCCGCCCGGCACGGCGGCCTTTTCGATTTTCCAGTTCTGCGTCCATTTCCTGGATACGGGCGCTGTCCATGAGCATGATTTCCAGCAAGTCACAGGTGGCTCCGCTGGCATAGATACGTCCTCGGAACCCCTCTTTCACCAGCAGAGGAAGGCGGCCGCTGTGGTCAATATGAGCATGTGTCACGATTACAAAATCAATCTGCGATGCTTTAAATGGCAAAATGTCGTTTCCATCATCATCGGCGCCCTGTCGCAGGCCGCAGTCAATCAGAAAGGTTTTTCCGCAAGCCTCGATGCAGTGGCAACTGCCGGTGACTTCCTTATCTGCACCGTAAAAATACAGTTTCATAAAGCACGCCTCCTTACGTTCCGTTTAAAAGGGTAGATTCTCGACCCTTTATAGAATACAGGTTTCTACCTTTATTATACATCATTTTTGATATAGTAGGTAGGATTTTATGAGAGTTTACCAATTTTTCAATTTTTCAAAATCAATTTGTGCTTTTGGCTGGTGGCACTTTGTGGTATACTGAAAATAACAAAGTCATACAGGAGGCAAGCAATCGTATGAAAATGATATCCTGGAACGTCAACGGCCTTCGGGCCTGCTTGAACAAGGGTTTTTTAGAGTACTTTGCAGCACAACAGGCAGATTTTTTCTGTGTACAGGAAACGAAAATGCAGCCGGAACAAGCTGATTTTGAGCTGGATGGATATGAGATGTACTGGAATTCTGCTGAAAAAAAGGGCTATTCCGGTACGGCGATTTTTACCCGCCACAAGCCGCTTTCGGTTTCTTATGATATTGGCGACGAAGCCCATACCGGAGAAGGCCGCTCTATTACATTAGAAATGGAGGACTTTTATCTGGTGACGGTGTATACCCCCAACTCCCAGCGGGAACTGGTGCGGGTGGCATACCGGATGGAATGGGAGGATGCCTTTAGGCGTTATCTGATGCAGCTGGATGCCAAAAAGCCTGTGATTGTTTGTGGAGATATGAACGTGGCACACCGAGCCATTGATTTGAAAAATCCCAAGCCCAATATCGGGAGCGCAGGGTATTCATATGAGGAACGGGGAAAGTTTTCCGAACTGCTGGCAAGTGGTTTTGTGGATACCTTCCGGGCTTTGCACCCCGAAGAAACCGGCGCCTATACCTGGTGGTCTTATATGGGCAATGCCCGTGCCAACAACACCGGCTGGCGCATCGATTATTTCCTGATTTCGGAGCGGTTATTACCCCGGCTGCAACAAAGCAATATTCATGCCGATGTTTTGGGGAGCGATCATTGCCCGGTTGAACTGGTGTTATCATAAAGTCAAGAAGGAAACCATACTTTTTTAGATTGTTTTTTTGATGCAGGACAGGTATAATAGATAATAATTCATTGCAATTTAATTACAGATTTTTCCAAATGCAGTAGTTTCATCACAACCACTGCTTGGAATGATCTCAACTGAATGGAGGAGAATCCAATGAGCAATCCAATCGTAACCTTCCAGACCACTGCCGGTACTTTTAGGGCAGAACTGTATCCCGAAATCGCTCCCAACACCGTCAACAATTTTATTTCTCTGGTGAAAAAGGGATTCTATGACGGCACGATTTTCCATCGTGTCATTCCCGGCTTTATGATTCAGGGCGGCGATCCTGAGGGCAGCGGCATGGGTGGACCCGGTTATGGGATCAAGGGGGAGTTTTCCGCCAACGGTTTCCAGAATAATCTGCGCCACACCCGTGGAGTTCTTTCTATGGCTCGCTCCATGCGCCCCAACAGCGCTGGTTCCCAGTTCTTTGTGATGGTGGCCGACGCCCCGCACCTTGACGGCCAGTATGCGGCGTTTGGCAAGGTGATTGAAGGAATGGAAGCAGCCGATGCGATTGTTTCCGCCAAGCGTGATTACAGCGACCGCCCCTATGAAAACCAGATCATGGAAAAAGTGACTGTTGAGACCTTTGGCGTGGAATATGACGAACCCGAAATGGGGCCGGAGCATGGCTGATTCGGCTTTCGTCAAGAAAAGGAGTATATCAAAATGTCTTTACCGAACCTGAAACCCGAAATTGATCGCATTTGTGAACAGCTGGAATCCCGCCCCAAGCTGGCCCAGCTGTTCCGCAATTGCTATCCCAATACCATGGACACTACCGTCAAGCAGCTGGAAGACGGTTCTACCTTTGTCCTCACCGGCGATATCCCCGCTATGTGGCTGCGGGACTCTACCGCACAGGTGCGCCATTATCTGCCGCTGGCAGCCCATCAGCAGGATGTGGCCGACCTGATTGCCGGCCTGATTCGCCGCCAGCTGTTCTGCATCAATATCGACCCCTATGCCAACGCTTTTAACTCCGAGCCCAACAACCAGTGCTGGGAGCCGGACGAGCCCCGTCAGGGTCCTTGGGTGTGGGAACGCAAGTATGAGATTGACTCCCTGTGCTATCCCATCCAACTGGCATGGATGTTCTGGAAAACTACCGGCCGTACCGATATCTTTGATGAGAAGTTCTTTGAGACCATGGAACTGATCGTCGGCCTGTGGGAAAAGGAGCAGAATCACGCCGAAGACTCGGATTATTACTTTATCCGCAACACCGAATTTGCACAGGATACCCTGAGCCATAACGGAAAGGGCGCTCCCTGTGCGGTGACAGGGATGACCTGGTGCGGCTTCCGTCCCAGCGACGATGCCTGTGTGTATCCGTACCTGATTCCCTCCAATATGTTTGCCTGCGTGGTGCTGGGCTATCTGGCGGAGATTTGCCGCACGGTTGCCGATGATGAAGCGCTCGCCAATGAGGCCGAGATGCTGGCCGGTGAAATCCGGGAAGGCATTGAGAACTATGGTGTGGTAGATCATCCCAAGTTTGGCAAAATCTATGCCTATGAAACCGATGGACTTGGAAACTATGTCCACATGGACGACGCCAATGTTCCCAGCCTGATGTCCATCCCCTATTTGGGATACTGTGACCCGGAGGACCCGGTATATCTCAATACCCGCCGGTTTGTCCTAAGCCACGAAAACCCCTATTATTATGAAGGAACCTTTGCCAGCGGTGTTGGCAGCCCCCATACTCCCCCGGAGTACATTTGGCAGATTGCCCTTTCCATGCAGGGGCTGACCAGTTCCAGCAAAGAGGAGCGGCTGCGCCTGCTGGATATGCTGGAAAACAGCGATGCCGGAACAGGCTATATGCACGAAGGCTTCCATAAAGATGACCCCAGCAAGTTCACCCGTCCGTGGTTTGCATGGTCAAACTCCCTGTTCAGCGAGTTTGTGATGTTCTGCCTCGAAAAGGGAGATCTGGACTGATACTGAAAGGGATTGTCGAAATTCCTGCCTTACCTATCATAAGAAGCGGCACAGCTCAGGCTGTGCCGTTTTTGTTTGTGTATTTATCAATAAACTGCTATAAAACAGTAAGGGCTTGGATATAGAATTGATTTCTATATCCAAGCCCTTGGGCTATGCTGAAAAATACTTCGCTTACAAGAGAAGCGTTTTCAAGAAATTATTGAAGGTAGATGTGAATTTCATCGTCACAGTTGGCCAGCAGTTCTTTGGAAAGAGAAACGCCACCCATACGATAGGGGTTTTTCACTTCGGTTACAGGCAGTTCTTTGCCGTCGCAGGTAACTTTGATTCCCTTTTGACCAGAGCCGTTGACGTGATACACAAAGGTGTGCAGCGCACCAAAGCAGCGATAGGTGAAGCGCAGGCCGTCGGCCAGAGCAGGCAGGTGCGGGTCGATTTCCAGTGCGTTTGCCTGGAAGCGGATTCCCAGAATACCGGAAACCAGCTGGCGCAGATAGATACCGGGGCCGCTGGAATAGAGCCGCCATCCGCCCTTTACCGGAATGGTTCCTTCACGCAGGCGGGAGAAATCACGGTCATATTCATAGCGGTCATAGAAAGCGCCTTCCGAGCTGCTGAAATACAGGTTGCTCTGACGGGGCAGTGCGTTGGGGACAGCTTCCTGAATCAGAATGGGGTTGATCTGGAACAGAGCATCCCATGCGTCCTGTGTGCGTCCCAGATGGCACATAGCTTCGATATAGCGAATGTGTGCATGGACGTATTGCAGGCTGATTTCACGGCCTACATTGGCGGCCTGCTCTGCACGGCGGAACAGGTGGCTGACGCCGCCGTCATACTGAGCGGGGCGATCCATCAGGCGGATTCCGTCGGGGCAGCGGAGTTTTTCATCAATCAGGCGCACGTTTTCCTGTGCCTGCTCCGGGGAAGCCAGGTCGGCAATGATGCTGCGAGTCATGGGCAGTAGGCGGTAGTGGATGCCGGTTTTTTCATCGGCAGGATGCAGCATGGGATGGAAGCTGCCGTCGGTATCACGGAACACAAATCCAGCAACCACGCCGTCTTGAATCAGGTATTCCCGGAAAGACTCGCCTACTTTTGCGGCCATATCCAGCAGCTTGTGGGCAAATGCTTCGTCGGAGCCGAGCAGCGCATGACCCAGGGTGTTCATCATCTGATAGGCCAATGCCTGTGTCCAGGCGCTCACCAGACGCTCTTTCAATTCTTCGCTGGCAGGCTGGAGGGTGTCGTCCCAGTCGCCGCCGGCATAGGAGATCAGATGGGTTCCCTCAAGGAAGCGTTCCTCAATCGTGGAAACAGCGGTTTTGAGATGTCCCATCAGGGTGTCGGCAGCCTTTTCGCCATAGGAATAGGGGAGAACTTCACTGAGAATGGAGGTATCCCCGCAGGCAGTGAGATAGTCGCCCACACATTTCAGCGGCCAGAACACCACGTCGCCGTGACATTCTCCGGCGTTGGCGGTGTAGCGGTCAAACATGAACCACTGCGGCCATTCACCGGTTTCAGCAGACTGATGTGAGAAGATGTTCAGCAGCACGCAGCGTGCCAGCTGATAGTTTTGCGTGGCCAGGAACAGCTCCATGGGACCCTGGCTGATATCACGGGTTCCCCAGGCTGCGCCGCCGGGCTGTTCCAACCCGTGAGGCACTGAGAAGTGAATCATGGCGTTGTGGCTATACCACCAGATCGTCTGGTTCAACTTCTGGATTTCGTGCAGCTCCTGATTGGATTCCAGCTGGAACCCAGCGGTGAGCTGTTGGAAATATACCTGATAGCGGGCCTTTTCTTCTTCAAAGGAGAGAAGCGTGCAGGGAGCAATCTCGTCTTCCTCCAAAGCGCCACGGATATTCAGCTGGAAGCTGGAAACAGGCTCCAGTGTCAGCGTGAGAAGGGTGTGGTTTTGAGAAACGCCGTCGGTAAAGAAGATGCGATCATCGCTCCACTCATAAGAAACGCCGGGGATTTGCAGGTCATAATGCAGGCCGGGATAGGGGTTGCCCTTCCAGAACTCCGCATCAGGGCGGAAACGCAGAACTCCGTCTTTTTCTTCCACTTCAATGTCGTTGCAGAATTCATCACTGCCCAGAACCAGCTGGTTGGTAACGACAAAGGAATAGGCTTTGCCGGATTCACTGTGAACATCCAGCACCGCTTCCATAGAATCGGCAGCCGTAAAGGAGGTGACGATCAGGATGTCCTCCGGCAGCTGATAGAACCAACGGGCATAGTTGACACCGATTTCAAACAGGGCAGGCAGTGCCAGCTGACGGTATTGGCCATCGAGCTTGACCCACAGGCGCTGGCCGGGGTTCTTCAAAATGTTCAGCAGTCCTCTGGGAGTGGAGAGGAACTTGTGCATGGAGGTGTTTCCTGCCACGGTCTGACCGTTAAACAGGCCATACATATAATAGGTAGTGGTGATGATATCAGAAGAAACTTTGTCCAGGCTGGCCGGAGTGGCGGCGATATGGCCGTGAGGGCGCTCGGAGATCAGTTCTTTCTGCTGAAGGGCGATATGGGCGTGATCCTCTGTAAAGAAGGAGAGCAATGTTCCATCCTGATATTCTTCGAGCTGGCGGTTGGGGAAGTAGCGGCTGACCGTTTCTTCATCCCATTGAGGAGAGGTATAGGGGGCGCCGAATTCCGGGTTCAGATGAATAGCCGGCAGCTTTTCGGCGGGTTCTTCTTCTTCCATTTTCGCAAAGATTTCCTGAACCTCGTCCCGGAATTCCAGAGAGCGGACAGCATCGGCATGATTTTCCCGGAACAAGCCATAGAAAGTAAAATAAACCGGATTGTCCAATACGACTTTTTCAGTCTGCAAGGCGGTATAGCTACATTCAAATTGCAGGTTGCGGTTTTCCAGATCGCCCGAAAGAGCCTGCGGGACATGGGTAGCCTTATAGGAAGTTCCAAAGAACTGCATCCCGTCGGTGGAATAGCCGATAGCTTTACCACGCACCAAACCCTGCTGGATGTAGGGGTTTCCACTGGACTGCGTCTGGTTCTGACGGGAGCAGATGCAGTAGCCATTTTCGGTTTCAAAAATGGTGTGTCCCAGATACTGAGCAAGATACAGTTCGTTGGTCAACACGCCGCCTTTATCACCGATACCCAGATCCTGGCCGTATACCAGATCGACTGTTTCATGGGTTCCGGACAGACGTACATCCCAGAACCAGACACCATCCATGGGAATAAAGGTGACGGTATAGGAAATTCCGCCGGCGCAGCCTTCTGTGATTAGGGAGTTTTCCTGTTTGTAGATGGTAGAACCGGAATGGATACCGAGAAGGGGATAGGAAGCAATGGTGCCGTCCCGATAGATTCTCAGCCAAATATTATTGGCCGAACCTTCCTTGAGATTTCCGACAAATTCGTTGATGAGATTGTTACCGTTCAAAAACTGATCGATATCGCCGGTAGGAAAAAAAGAATAGCTGGAATTGCCTTTCCGGAAAACAACCGATCCGGGAGAATGGGTCAATTTCATAGCGAGCTCCTTTCCAAAAGTCATGTTGGGTTTAAAATGCTGATTTACACTGTGTAGAAACGTTTCCCTGTGGTTTCGTATAAATCTATTCTAAATCATAAAGATGGGGTTTGTCAACAATAACATGATGTGATATAGCACGAAAATTATTGTATTGTTTTCGATAAATTAAATAATACGCAATTAAAGATAGAGGCGAATTTGTCCTGTAAGGAGTATCAGGAAGTAAATGGTGAATCAAGATGGAAACGTTTCTTCTTAATGGGAAAAAGTACCCCCTTAGCCATAAAACAGCAAAGGGGGCAGCAGATTTATCTATTCAGTGACAGCCTGTGGCACGGCGGTAAGATGGGGGCCACATTCTGCGGAATTTGGACAAATATTATAGATTACGCCTTCTTTAGAAACCATCGAAATCGGGATGGAAGGAACCATGCGGTGAATGGTATCCACAAACCCGTTAATCGGAACTTCTGCCATACCGGTAACCACATGAATGGCTCCAATCTGCTTAATAAATCCAACAGCAATTAAAGCGGCGTCATCGTTAAAAAACACCGTCATTTCAGCATCCGCATCCCGTGCGGTTTGCCGAAGATATTCCAGCTCCTCGCCATTGGCTTCATAACCCGCATGAGTAGGCTGAACGCAAAGAACCTGAAGCTCGATTTTCTGGCTGTCGGCAAGATGCCGCCCGGTACGGATCAGTCGGTCACAATCTTTTTGACCGGTAACGCACACCAGAATGGAACTTCGCTTAGACGGTGTTTTTTTCCGTTTGTTCACGATGTATCCTCCTTTCATCAAAGTTTTTTGGAATAGAAATCGTGTAAATCATCCAATACAAGTATATTCTATTTCGCAGATTTTATGGTAACTGGACATGTATATAATGTTAATAAAATATGAATTTCCCAAAAAGAAAATCAGCATCGTTTTCGATGCTGATTTTCAATGAGGTGCCCCTGATCGGAAACGGGGGCAGGTTATTTTTCCTGTTCTTTCATTAAAATGGGCAGGGGGTCAATCGCTTTGTCGTCACGGCGAATCTCAAGGTGTAAATGCGTTCCGTCGGCGGATTCACCGGGGCAGCTCCCAACGATGCCGATATCCTGTCCGGCTTTTACGCTGTCACCTTTTTTTACAGCTACTTTGTCACCAAGCCCACAATACCACACGTCGGCATCGCCGTGCGTGATGACTACCACTTTTCCAAGCAGGCTGTCCTCTGAGATCTCTTTTACGCTGCCTTCGGCCATGGCCTTTACAGCCTCGCCTTCTTTGGCTTCAAAATCGACCCCATTATGGACACGCCAATCTTTCATGGTTTCAGAGAATACCGGGGTATCAGCGCTAAAGCGCTTGACCACTTTTTGTCCAACAGGGAAAGAAAGCGTAAGATCTTCGATTGCAGTGGCGGTAGGTTTGGGAGTAGCGGTTGCCTTGGGTTTCTCAGTAGGGGCGGGAGTGGAGGTTACATTGCCGGCTACCGGTTTTTCACTGGGAGCCGGGGTAGGAGTGGAAAGGGTCAGGGCGCTTTCCTCGGTTTGAGAAGTTTCCGTAATGGAAACGCCGGGGTCAATCGGCTCCTGTACCACGCTGTCATAGGCAGCCCAGGCTGCTACGCCAATGGCGATCAGACAGATCCCGGCGGCGATTACAAAGCCTCTGGTTTGCCTGCTTTTGTTTTTGGAAGAATAATCGCTGTGTTTCATAAATTCATCAGGCCTTTCTGCGCCCTGCCGGAATACTGGCTTCCGTACCATGAACGGAGTAGGCGCTTGCATTTCAAATTCTCTGGACGCTCTTATTTTGGCCGTCCCACAAAAGAATATTCATTTGTGCCTGATTTTTATTTTAGGGCGTTTCTGAAAACAAAGAAATTGAAGAATTTTTCACAAGCAATAGGCAGATACAAGGCAAAAAACGCAGGAATCCTTGATGGATTCCGAGTATTTTTAACGCAGTAGCTGACATTGATTGTAGAAAAGACGATAATTTCGTCTTTTCAGATAGCCTCTAAAAAAGAATACCCCTCAAACACGAAAAAGGACCGATTGTATCGATCCTTTTTCTTAGCTTGAGGGGTATATTGAGGAGGGTAGAACATGTATCCAAGAATGGTGCGGCTCCATCTGAATACAAGTAAATTATAGCGAGGATGCACAGATTATTTGTGAATATGCTGTGAATAGTTCTTGAATTTTTCAAAGAAAAAAGTCGCAAGTTTTCAAACAAATGTTTTGTGTTTTTTTAAATTTTATGATATACTGGAGATAACAGGGAGTGCCCTGATTGATTGAACAGGACAGGAGGCAGGCAGTATGAAAAAGCTGAGCAAGAGCCAACAGAAAATATATGATTTCCTAAAAGAAAAAGCCCAGTATGGTGTTCCACCTTCTGTGCGGGAGATTTGCGCCGCAACCGGCTTAAAATCTACATCTACCGTCCATGCCCATTTGCGTACATTGGAAGAATTGGGATATATTTCCCGTCAGGCGGGGCTTAACCGCTCTATCCGCATTGAAGGTTCCGAAGAAGCTGTACAGGTTCCCATCGTTGGGCGTGTAACAGCTGGGCTGCCGATTCTGGCAGTGGAGGAGATTCAGGGATATCTCCCGTATTCTGCCAGCCATGCATCTGGAAAAGAGCTGTTTGCACTGCATGTGGATGGTATGAGCATGAAGGATGCCGGGATTATGGACGGCGATTATGTTGTGGCAGAAAAGACGCCGACAGCAGATGACGGCGCTATTGTAGTGGCCATGATTGAGGATGAAGCCACGGTGAAGCGGCTGTTCCGGGAAAAGGACTGCATCCGGCTTCAGCCGGAAAACCCCGACTTTGAGCCGATTTATTCCAGAGAAGTTTCGGTGCTGGGCAGAGTGATTGCCGTGATTCGTTATTATTAAGAGAAAGTCGATTTTTCTTTTGGACGATTAAGCTTAGAAAAAGAAAGCCGTTGATCATTTTTGGTCAACGGCTTTCATAATGTTTGATATCGTACCATTCAACATTGATGTTTAACAGTCGGCGTTATCCGATTTTAGAAAGTGGAAAAACGAAATGACTGCGAGAAGGAGAAAAAGAAGAGTACATATTGGGGCAAATAGCTTTTTATGAAAAGCTCGTTTTTTCCCCGAAATAAAAATAGCGGTAGGGCCATCTTCGCTATGGATTGTAACAATCGTATTCATCAATTCACCTCTTTGGAATCTTCTGTTTCGTTCAGCATTTCGAGAATACGCCGTGCTACCACATTGCCCGGCGCTCCTGCCGGGACGATCAGGTCAGCGGCCTGCCGGTACAGGGGTATGCGTTTTTCAAAAAGTTCTGCTATAAACTCCCGGCGGTCAGGACGCTGTAACAAGGGGCGCTGTGTGTCTGTTTTAAGACGCTCCTGCAATGCTGCCAGCGGAACCTCTAGCAGGAGAATTTTTCCATTCCTGCGTAAAATATCGGCGTTCTGCGGATTTAGGACGGTTCCGCCGCCGCTGGCGATAACCAAATTGCTTTGAAGGGAAAGGGCTTTTGAGGCTTCGGTTTCCATTTGGCGGAAAGCATCTTCCCCGTATCGATCAAAGATTTCCCGAATTGTCATTCCTTGTTCTTCTTCGATAAACCGGTCCATATCGATCAACTTTCTTCCAGAAAGAGCTGCAAGCCGCCGTCCGATGGTGCTTTTTCCACAGCCCATAAAGCCACATAAAATCAGGTTCTGTTTCATGGCTGTCCCTCCTGAAAACGGCGCTGCATCTCCGCAGCGGCATCTTCGATGAGTTGCTGGATGTCATCCAACCGGTACTCAGAACCATCCCAGATCTGGTGGGCGGCAACTGCTTGCCACACCAGCATGGCCATGCCGTGAATGACGGGAATCCCAAGTTCCTGAGCAGTTTTAAGGAGTTTGGTTTCGTGGGGATTATATACAGCATCAAACACAGCTCCGCATCGTGCAATCACGGCTTTGGAAACAGGTGAATCGGTTGTTTTGGGATACATGCCTACGCTGGTACAGTTGAGTAATAAATCAAAGAAAAGGGAACTGTTGGGAGAAGCAGAAAGGTTTTCGAGTTCTTGGTATCCAATGACAGAGTATTCTCCCGTCTTGTTTTGCCGTAAGGCATAGTCTGCCAGAGAGCTGCACAGAGAACGGGCTTTCTCCATGCTTCCCTCCCGCACGGCAAAGGTGATCTGCGGATGGCTGCATACATCGGTAAGGGCAAAGGCAATCGCTCTGGCGGCGCCTCCGCTTCCCAGCATCAGGCAGGTTCCTACTGGGGAAATACCACATGCTTCCAGCGCTTTGAGGCAGCCAATGCCATCGGTGGTGTAGCCGGTTGAGATCCCGTTTTGTGTATGGACGGTATTGACAGAACCAAAAGCCGCCGCCTGCGGACTGCATCGGTCTAACAGCGGAATGATTGCCTGCTTGTGGGGAATGGTAATATTAAAGCCTTCCAGCTCACGAAGCAGCGGCATTTTATCTGCCAGTTCTTCGGGTCGGATGTCCATAACAATATAAGATGCCTGTGATGTTTGGGAGAGCTGAAATAACCGTTCATGAATAAAAGGGGACATGGTGTGGCCAATGGGATGACCAATAACCGCAAAATTGTGATGATTTTTTATGCACATAATCCAAAATCATTCTCCTGTCATGAAAACAATAAGAAAAAAAGACAATATTTTCCGTTTTAATATTGACAAAGAAGGGATTTGCTAATAATATTTTGATATGGAAGACGTAACCCCGCCCGTTGCAGGAAACCAAAACAGGAACTGTTTGGATTGTAGCACATCCGGCACGGGTTTGTCCATAGCCACAGAGGGTATGGACTGATTCCAATAAACAACGTAAAGGAGGAAACGGATTATGGTATTTGAGAAGGTGAAGGCCATCCTCAGCGAGCAGTTCGACGTAGAGGAAGACACCATTACCACTGAAACTACGATCAGCGAGGATCTGGGTGCAGACTCTCTGGACGTGGTGGACCTTCTGATGTCCATCGAGGATGAGTTTGAGATCGAAGTGCCCGACACTGAGATTGAGAACATCAAGACCGTCGGTGAGCTGGTTAAGTACATCGAAGATCATGCCTGATTTCCTGTTCCAGGACGTTTATCCGCTGCGGCTCTGAAAGGGGCTGCAGCGGATTTTTGTATTTTCTGGAACTTATAGGGAGGAATTTCTCCTGAATCTGGATTTTTTCGGTTGAAATCTGCTTTGCGAGACATTATAATAAAAAGGATTCAAACGGCGAGAGCCGTTAATTTTATCAACAAAGGAGAGTTAAACCCGTTGAGTGATTTTTCATTCCTGACCGATGGTGCCATGTACATGATCGACCACTGGAACATGCTGATCATGTGGCTGATTGGCGGCCTGCTGATCTGGCTGGCGATCAAAAAAGACTTTGAGCCTGCTTTGCTGTTGCCAATGGGCTTCGGCGCTATTCTGGTCAATCTGCCCCTGCCTGGTGTGCTGGGAGAAAACGGTATTGTCCAGTGGCTGTTTGAGCATGGTATCGAGGCTTCGGAAGCATTCCCGCTGCTGCTGTTTGTGGGTATCGGAGCCATGATCGACTTTGGTCCGCTGCTTTCCAACCCCAAAATGCTGCTGTTTGGCGGCGCCGCACAGTTTGGTATTTTCTTCACAGTTCTGCTGGCTGTCCTCTTGGGCTTCCCGCTCAAGGATGCCATGAGTGCCGGTGTCATCGGTGCGGCAGATGGTCCTACCTCCATTTTGGTTTCTCAACAGCTGCATAGCAACTATATGGGCGCTATCGCAGTGGCTGCCTATTCCTATATGGCGCTGGTTCCCATTATCCAGCCTATGGCAATCCGTCTGGTTACCACCAAAAAAGAGCGCCAGATTCGGATGCCCTATAACCCGCAGTCTGTTTCCCGTACCACCAAGATTTTGTTCCCCATCGTGGTTACCCTCATTGCCGGCCTGATTGCCCCCTCCTCTGTTGCACTGGTGGGCTTCCTCATGTTCGGCAACCTGATTCGTGAATGTGGCAAGCTGGAAACCCTCTCCCAGACCGCACAGGGACCGTTGGCAAACCTCATCACGATTTTTCTGGGCATCACCATTGCATTCCAGATGCAGGCAGATATGTTCCTGAACTGGGGTACTTTGTTGATTATGGCACTGGGTCTGGTGGCATTTATTTTCGATACCATCGGCGGCGTGCTGTTTGCAAAGCTGCTGAACCTGTTCCTGCCAAAGGGAAAGAAAATCAATCCCATGGTGGGCGGCGCAGGTATTTCCGCATTCCCCATGAGCGCCCGTGTGATTCAGAAAATGGCGCTGAAAGAAGACAATCAGAACCACCTGCTCATGCACGCAGTAGGCGCCAATGTGGCCGGTCAGATTGGCTCTGTGGTAGCAGGCGGCATTATCCTGTCTCTGGCCGGAATCTGGGGGTTGATGTAAGATGAATATGATGATGAATTTTCTGGCAAAAGCATTTGACAGTGCCCTTGGCCCGGTGCAGACCGAGGACATTATGAAATCCCTGGAGCTGATGGGCAAGGGAATGTTGGGAATCTTTATCGTAATGGTATTGATTTTCATTCTCATTTTCTGCCTCAACCGTTTTACCGGTAACAAAAAAGAGGAGTGATTCCCTGTGGGGAAGCCCTCGTAATTATATCTTAAATAAGGAGCAATCGCTTTGGCACAGCAAAAGAAAATGGTGGAAGCTATCACGTCCATGGACGAGGACTTCTCCAAATGGTATACCGACATTGTTAAAAAAGCGGAATTGATGGATTATTCCAGCGTAAAGGGTTGCATGGTCATTGAGCCTTATGGCTATGCAATTTGGGAAAACATCCAGAAAGATCTGGATGCCCGGTTTAAAAAGGTGGGCGTACAGAATGTGTATATGCCCATGTTTATCCCGGAGAGCCTGCTGCAGCGGGAAAAAGACCATGTTGAGGGCTTTGCTCCCGAAGTTGCATGGGTGACACAGGGCGGCCAGGAAGAACTGACGGAGCGTTTGTGCGTGCGCCCCACCAGTGAGGTGTTGTTCTGCGAGCATTATCAGAAGGTTATCAAGTCCTGGCGTGACCTGCCGAAGCTCTATAACCAGTGGTGCAGCGTGGTGCGTTGGGAAAAAACCACCCGTCCTTTCCTGCGTTCTTCTGAGTTCCTGTGGCAGGAAGGCCACACCATGCACGAAACTGCCGAAGAAGCTGAGGAAGAAACCATGCGGATGCTGAAGGTGTATGAAGCCTTCTACCGTGAAACACTGGCGATCCCGGCT
Source organism: Candidatus Heritagella gallinarum (assembly GCA_904394685.1). Lineage (GTDB taxonomy): Bacteria > Bacillota > Clostridia > Oscillospirales > Acutalibacteraceae > Heritagella_A > Heritagella_A gallinarum. Next base: position 1,018 of record CAJFNK010000038.1, on the reverse strand, counting down.
GTAACCGGTAAAAAGACCGAGAAGGAAAAATTTGCCGGCGCAAAGGCTACCTATACGATTGAACCCATGATGCACAACGGCGTGGCACTGCAGGGCGGCACCAGCCACTATTTTGGTGACGGCTTTGCCAAGAGCTTTGGTATCGCCTTTACCGGACGTGACAACACGCTGCAAACCCCGCATCAGACCAGCTGGGGCGTTTCTACCCGTATGATCGGCGCTATCATCATGGTGCATGGCGACGACAACGGCCTGGTGCTGCCTCCCCGTATCGCACCGGTGCAGGTTGTGATTGTCCCGATTGCCCAGCATAAGCCCGGCGTTCTGGAAAAGAGCCGTGAGCTGGCCGACCGTCTGGGCGAGCAGTTCCGCATCAAGCTGGATGACAGTGAGCAGTCCCCCGGCTGGAAGTTCAGCCAGTATGAGATGCAGGGCGTGCCGCTGCGTCTGGAGATTGGACCCAAGGATCTGGAGAAAAACCAGTGTGTGCTGGTTCGCCGTGACAACCGTGAGAAGATCTTTGTTTCGCTGGACGAGCTGGAAACCAAGATTCCCGAACTGCTGCAAGCGGTTCATGACGGCCTGTATGAGCGTGCTCTCCAGAACCTTCACGACAAGACCTTTGTGGCTCATACTCACGAGGAGTTTTTGGATATCGCCGCCAACAAGCCCGGCTTTATCAAGGCTATGTGGTGTGGCGACACTGCCTGTGAGGAAAAGCTCAAGGAAGAAACAAACGGCGTAAAATCCCGTTGCATCCCCTTTGAGGAGGAGCATCTGGACGATGTATGTGTATGCTGCGGAAAACCCGCCAAGCATATGGTATATTGGGGCCGCCAGTATTAAGAAAATATAGCTGAAACTCCAAACTGGTTTTGGGGTTTCAGACTGTTTTTAAATCCAATACAAAATCCCCGCCCTTTCCGGTTCTCTGATATAGTCCCCTTAGAGTAGACACTCGAAAAAACAAAAGTTTTCGAGACTAGACTAAGGGGGCTATTTCTATGTCCAAACGAGT
>CAJFNK010000037.1 GCA_904394685.1 Candidatus Heritagella gallinarum | reverse complement strand
CGTGGCAATCGTTGACGCTGACCTGATGATGAACATGCCCAAGGGCCTGACTTCCGCTTCCGGTATCGACGCCCTGACCCATGCTCTGGAGGCTTATGCTTCTGTGATGGCCAGCGAGTACACCGATGGTCTGGCTCTGCGTGCTATGAAGTCCATCTTCCAGTATCTGCCTCGTGCATATGACAATGGCCCGAACGATCCGGTTGCCAGAGAGAAGATGGCTAACGCTTCCACCATGGCTGGTATGGCATTTGCTAACGCCTTCCTGGGTGTTTGCCACTCCATGGCTCATAAGCTGGGCGCTTTCCATCACCTGCCTCATGGTATTGCAAACGCTCTGCTGATTACTCTGGTCATGCGCTTCAATGCTGACCCGACCCCCAGAAAGATGGGCACCTTCCCGCAGTACGAGTATCCGCATACTCTGGAGCGTTACTGCGAGTGCGCTGATTTCCTGGGCATTAAGGGCAACACCAACGAGGAGAAGCTGGATAACTTCATCGCTGCTATCGAAGAGCTGAAAGCTAAGGTTGGCGTGAAGAAGACCATCAAAGAGTATGGTGTTGATGAGAAGTACTTCCTGGATAATCTGGATGCTATGGTTGAGCAGGCATTCGATGACCAGTGCACCGGTGCTAACCCGAGATATCCGCTGATGAGCGAAATCAAGGAAATGTATCTGAAGGCCTACTACGGCGAATAAGATTCCAAAATAAAAGACAGGCGGGGCTTCGGCTCTGCCTGTTTTGTCTTGTGTAATCATAAAGAAAAGCGGCGGGTTCCTTCCAAGTTCAGGAAGGCCCGCCGCTTTCTTATGGCTGTATCACACAGCCGGGATGGGGATTAGCAGCAGCTGTTGCCGCAGCTATTGCCGCAGCCGCAGTCGTTGTTGCCACCAAAGCCGTTGCCGCAGCCGCAGCAGCACAGAATCAGGAGAATGATGATGATCCAAGAGCATCCGCCACCAAAGTTATTGCACATATTGAATTGCCTCCTTTCGATTTACATTACAGTGTATGGCAAAGAGGCAAATGTTGTTACAGGGTTTCAGAAAGTTATTTTGAAAGATTCTATTTATAGAGTTGGGGATGAGAAAACAATCTGAGGAAGCTCTCGGAGATCCTGAATTTCATAAGTGATCGGAAGATCATGGGGACGAGGCTGCTGGCGGGAATTGAGCCAGCAGCAATCCAGCCCAGCTCCGCAGGCCCCCGCCATATCAGAGGAGAGGGAGTCTCCCACAAGGAGCATCTGGTTTTTGGGAATCCCTTTCAGCTTTTCGAATACATATTGAAAATAGCGAGGCTCCGGTTTTGGCGCTCCGGCATCTTCTGAAACAAAAATATCACGGAACAGCTTGGCCAGCGGGGAAGCGCCGATTCGGTGGTGCTGCGTCCGGGAAACACCGTTTGTAACAATATAAAGGTCGCAGGCCGCAGCCAGCTCGTTGCATACTTCGAGCGCATGGGGAAGCAGGTAGGAACCGTTGCCGAGTTCATCCATATAGAAGTCATTAAACTGTTCTGGAGAACCTTGCAGCCCCAGCGCTTCCAGAAATTCACGGAATCGCCCAAGCTGTAATTGCTGTTTGCTACATTCTCCCCGCTCCAGCCGCCGCCACCAGCTTTGATTGATGCTGTCATACAGAGCCAGAATTTGTGGGGTATAGGGGGTATGTCCATTGAAACCCGCCCGGTGGTAGGCCGCTTCCAGCGCTTTTGCCTGTGATTTTTCAAAGTCATATAAAGTCCCGTCTGCGTCCAGCAGAAGAACCGGATATCGAACCGCCTTCACAATCATTTCTTCCTTTCCTAGCAGTGTTTTCAGTTTTATCAGAATTTCCAGAGCAGGAATCCGACCAGTGCAATTTGTAAAAGCAGGATAAGCGGGATTCCAACCATGAATTTGGGATGCCTGGTTTTGTGGTGGATTTTCAACATGGTGAGCAGCATGGCAGGAGAGCCTCCCAGAGCCGCCACCAGTAAAAGTGTGTTTTCCGGAACCCGCCATTTCTTTTTTCGTGCTTTGGCTTTATCGGAAACCGTGAGATACACTGCCACAACGTTGATTATCAGCAGCCAGATTCCCACAGCCCAACCCAAAAGAGCCGTTAGATTCTCCCAGCCGTTCATCGTATTCCTCCCATCATTCGGTATTCGTTAGTGATATCCGTCCCATTTGGCGCATATCATGAAAACAGGTTACCGATATGGTACCCTATTTTTTCCGCTGTGTCAATGACAGCGGAAAGATGCGGAAAGGGTGGCTGGAAAATGAAAAGAAGAAAAATTATGTGGAATATCCGCCTGCGTCATCACCGCCTAATTGCGGTTGGGCTTTTGGCCTGTGCGGTAATAGCGACAATGCTTGCAGGAATGGGCAGGGGGACAGAGGAGGAAATGAAAAAGGCATCATCAGGAGGAAAAACGCAAACAGCAATATCCGGGGAGGATAGCCCATCGAAAAGTGACTCTGCACAGGATGCCCAAAAGCCAACTTCCACACAGGAGGAGATGCGGGCAGTATGGGTTCCCATGATGTCGCTGCAAATGGAAAAACCGGATGAAGCGGCTTTTCAAAAAAAGTTTGACCAGATCATCAAAACCTCTCTGGAAAAAGGGATGAATACCCTGATCGTCCATGTGCGTCCCTTTGGCGATGCGCTGTATCCTTCGGAATATTTTCCGTGGTCGCATGTAGTCAGCGGCACACAGGGGGTTGACCCCGGATTTGACCCGCTGGCGTATATGGTAAAGGCAACCCATCAGGCAGGAATGGAGTTCCACGCCTGGGTAAACCCCCTCCGGATTCAGGCAAATGGTTCTCCCTCTATTCTGGCACAGGACAACCCTTATCAGCTCTGGCAAAAAGATGAGAAGAAAAAGGGGTGGACTGTCAAAACGGACAGCGGAATCTATTATAATCCGGCCTATCCGGATGTGCGCCGCTATATCGCAGAGGGAGTGGCAGAGATTGTAAAAAACTATGAGGTGGATGGAATCCAGTTCGACGATTATTTCTACCCTACACAGGACGCCTCGTTTGATGCGGACGCCTACAAAAGCTATCAGAACACAGCTAAGAAAAACGGCTACACCGCCCTCCCGCTCCTGGAATGGCGCAAGGCCAATATCAATGCAATGGTTTCGCTTGTCTATCAGCGGGTAAAGGAGGAAAATCCAAAAGCGGTATTCGGAATTGCACCGCAGGGGAATATCAGCAATGATGAATCCATGGGAGCAGATGTTTCTATCTGGTGTGCGGCAAAGGGCTACATCGATTACATTTGTCCGCAGATGTATGTAAATTTTGAAAATCAGGCGCTGCCATATGAATCTACCATCCAGACATGGAAAGAAATGATTCTGGAGGACTCCATTGATTTTTATGTTGGATTAGCGGTATATAAGGCGGGCTCGGCGGTGGATAACGGCACCTGGGAAAAGTCCGACGATATTTTGGCACGTCAGGTAATGGCCGGGCGTGAGATTGATTGTGACGGGTTTATGTTCTATTCCTGGGACTATCTGGATACAGAGCAGACAGAAGCGGAAATGGAAAACGTGATGAAGGTATTAGATTGAGCGAAAAAAGCGCTTGCCAGCCGGAGGTTCCAGCTGCAAGCGCTTTTTGATTGGTTTAGTTTTCCGAATCCCGCTCGGCCATGGCGGCCTGTTGAGCGGCATCAATTTTTTTGCGTCCAAATGCGAGAAGCAGAAATCCCACCAGGAACAGGGCTACCAGGCTGAGAACCCCGATGGAATCGTGGCCGGTGAGCGTGGAGAAAACTGCCACAAACAGCGGCCCCAGCACAGCGGCAAATTTTCCAAAAATATCGTAGAAGCCAAAATACTCCGAAGAACGGCTGGGAGGAACGAGCTTGCCAAAATAGGAGCGGGAAATTGCCTGAATACCGCCCTGAACGGTTCCCACCAGAAACGCCATAATCCAGAAAAGGGTTTGTGATAGCTGGATAGCGGAATCACCATTGGTTTCCACATTCCAGCCCATATAGAACCCAACCAGACATACCACAAAATAAACCCCGATTGCAATGCGGATCATCCGCAGGGAGCCAAGCCGCTCGGAAAGGCGTCCAAACAGGATGGAACAGGGGACAGCCACTACCTGTGTTACCAGCAGTGCCAGAATCATACTGGTGGTATCCAGATTCAATTTCTGTCCATAAGAAGTCGAGAGGTTGATGACGGTATTCACGCCGTCGATGTAGCAGAAATAGGCGAGCATAAAGAGGAAAATCCCTTTGTTCCCCACAATGCTCAAAAAAGTCGTGCGGATGTTGGAGAGGGCATTTTTTACCAGCTGGGAGGGAGGAGTTTCCACATAATGCTCCTGTTTTACATTGCGGAGCATGGGAATACTGAATACTGCCCACCACAGCGAGGTGAGTAAAATCACAATTTTTACTGCCTGTGGATTATCCATTCCCATCGTAAGCAGAATCCCGATGGAAATCAAAAAGGGAATGGTGCTTCCGCCGATGTATCCCATCGCATACCCCCACGAGGAAACCTTGTCCATGCGTTGGTGGGTGGTCACGTCGGTGAGGAAGGAGTCATACATCAGGCAGGAACCCAGGAATCCGATATAGGAAACCACATACCCCACCAGCAGAAGCTGCCAGGAATTAAAAAAGGCAGTGACAAAGGTAGTGAGAATACCCAGTGCGGCAAAAACGGTAAAGAGTTTTTTCTTCATCCCTTTGTAATCGCCAATTGCACCGAGAAACGGCGCCAGCACCGCAATGGTAAAGGTGGCAATCGATGTTCCATAAGACCACGGAACCACGTTATCCACCCCGGCCGCTTCGCAGACGCTGCCAAAATAAATCGGGAAGATGGCCGCCATCATATTGGTGGCGAAAACAGAGTTCGCCCAATCGTAGAGAATCCAGCTTTTTTCTTTTTTGGTAAAGCGTATCTTGTTTTGCATACCGGTTTGTGTTGGCATACCCATTCTCATCCCTTCTGTTTATCACAAATATAGAATGTTAGTATACCATAAAATTGTAAAAATGTGTAGATTTATGTGTAAAATCTCGAAAAAAGTAGAAGATAGAAAGCAAAAGAATTTACGATAGCTCTCCAATGCAGTATTCTCCCGCAAAAGAGGTCAGGCGCACGGGCAAAACCTGCCCCGCCAGATTCTGGCTGGATGCCAGATGAACAGGGGTATAGTTGGGCGTATAGCCTTCCCAAACGCCCGGTGCAGCTTCCTGCTCAAAGAGTACAGGTTCCACTAGGCCGATCTGCTGCTGCAAAAATTCCCGGCGGGTTTGCTCGGTAACAGCAATCAGCGCACGGCTGCGCCGTTCTTTTTCTGCATTGGAAACCTGCCCCGGCATAGAATAGGCCACTGTTCCGGGGCGGCGGGAGTATGCAAAAACGTGTACCTTTGCCAGAGCAATGGAGCGTGCATACGCAAGGGTCTGCTCAAATTCTTCCTCGGTTTCTCCTGCGAATCCCACCATCATATCGGTAGTGATGGCGGCATTGGGGAATACTTCCCGCAGCTTTTCGATAATACGCCGGTATTCCTTTGTGTCATAATGGCGATTCATGCGGCGCAGGGTTGCATCACAGCCGCTTTGCAGGGAAAGATGAAACTGTGGGCACAGTTTTTCCTGCTTGGCAAGCCGCTCGATAATATCATCCTGAAGCTGCTCCGGTTCCAGCGAGCCAAGACGTACCCGCAGGATGCCGGGAACCGCACAGGCCGCCTCCACAGCGTCGCACAGATGAAGTCCCAGTTCCTGCCCATAAGCAGAAAGGTTGATACCGGTCAGCACGACTTCCCGATAGCCGTTTTCTCCCAGCTGCGCCAGCTCCTGCCGGAGTTCCTCCAAAGGCTTTGAACGGATACGCCCACGGGCGTAGGGAATGATGCAGTAGGAGCAGAACCGGTTGCAGCCGTCTTGGATTTTGACAAAAGCACGGGTACGTTCGTAAAAATTTGCCACTTTCATGGATTCAAATTTTTCACCGTTCTCATGGGGAACAATATCCAGTACCCGCTGCCGGGAAGAAAGGAATCGCATGATATCCGGCACCAGTGCATGGCGGTTGGAATTGCCCAGCACAATGTCGGCGTCGGTAAGGGCTTCGGCAGCTTCCGGGAACGCCTGAGGCATACAGCCGGTGAGAACAATCACGGCGTTGGGATTTTTTCGGCGGGCACGATGGAGGGTCTGGCGAACCTTGTGGTCGCTGGCCGCTGTTACGGTACAGGAGTTGATGAGGACAACGTCGCTTTCTTCTCCTTCGGCAGAGATCGCAAAACCTGCGGCAGAAAGCTGCGCCAACATGGCCTGCGTTTCATATTGATTGACCTTGCAGCCAAGTGTGACTGCTGAAACTTTCATCATAAAATGGTTCCTTTCCACTGTTTTTTCATAATAATTTGGATATTTTGGAAAATTCCAGCCGGGCATAGAAGAAAAGAATCTGTGGATATTTTATCTTGACCATTTTGCCGGGCTGCGGTATCATAAGAAGGTACGAATTTGGATTCGTTCAGGAAAGAATAAGAATTTGTGTAGTTAAGGAGGCATTATTCCATGCAGACATTACAGATTGTGCTTTCTACCATCGATGACGTCAAACGTTTTGTTACCCTGACAAACAAGTATAATTTTTCGATTGATCTTTCTAATGGGAAATATAAAATTGACGCCAAGTCCATCATGGGCGTGTTCAGCTTGGGCACCTCTCAGCCGGTAACACTGGAAGTGGATAACGACGCTTCTCAGAGCCGTGAAGCAGAGGAATTTCTCAAGGCAGTACAGGAATTTGCCGTACAATAAAGTTGTCTGGAATCCAAGTGGCGACCTGATCGTATAGATCAGGTCGCTTTTTCCATTTCTTCAATTTTTTGCGAAAGCTCTGCCCATTCCAGCAGAATCTCTTCGTTGCGGCTGTTCAGTTCGTCCAGCTGGGCAGAGAGGGCAATGGCCTTTTCATAGTCGCTGGCAATCTCCGGGTTTTGCAGTTCTTCCGAAAGCGCTCGGATTTTGTCATCATTTTCCTGATTCTCGTTTTCCAGCCGTGCCAGTGCGTTTTTGCATTTGCGAAGTTCGGCCGCTTTTTCTTTTCGCAGCCGGTATTCGTTTACCTTGGGGGCTGTCTGTTCCGTTTTTTCTTCGGTTTCTACCGCCTTGCGTTTTTCCAGATATTCCTCATAGTTGCCGATATACTCCCGTACACCGTTTGGCGTCAGCTCATAAATCCGGTCGGCCAGCTTGTTGATCAGATAGCGGTCGTGAGAAACGAGAAACAGCGTGCCGTCATAGTGGAGCAGGGCATCCTCCAGTGCTTCACAGGACTGGATATCCAGATGGTTGGTCGGTTCGTCCAGCAGCAGATAATTCGCTTTGGAGAGCATCAGGCGCAATAACAGCAGCCGGGCCCGCTCACCGCCGCTCAGGCTGGAAACCATTTTGTAGACATCTTCTCCACGAAACAGGAAAACTGCCAGTGCGTTTCTGATCTCGGTTTCTGTCATTTTTTTGTGGCGATCCCAGATTTCATCGAGGACGGTTTTGGTGTCATCAAGCCCGCTTTGCAGCTGGTCATAGTATCCCACATCAATTCCAGCGCCAAACCGGACGTTTCCCTCGGTGGCTTCATATTGTCCCATGAGAATTTTCAGCAGGGAGGTCTTTCCGCAGCCGTTGGGGCCAATCAGGAAAATCCGCTCCTGGCGGTGGACTTCCATGTCAACATGGGAAAAAAGCGGTTTCCCGTCGAAGGAAAGGCCGAGGTTTTCGGTAAACATCACGTCGTTCCCGCCTCGCTGGCTGGCTCCAAAGCCAAAGTGAATCGAGGGTAGCTGTGAATCGGGCTTTACCAGTGTCTTTTCCAGACGTGCAATCACTTTCAGCTTGCTTTCGGCTGTTTTGATATTCTTTTCTCGGTTCCACTGGCGCTGCTGGGCGACAATTCCCTCCAGACGCTTGATTTCCCGCATAGTGTTGTCGTATTTGCGCTGAATCGTCAGGGCGGTTTCTTCTTTCTGATCCAGATGGGCGGTGTAGTTGCCCTTATATAACGTTAGCCGCTGATGCTCCATCTCGAACGTCCGCTCGGTCACAGTATCGAGGAAAAAGCGGTCGTGGGAAATCACCAGATAGGCTCCGGGAAAGCCCTTGAGAAAGTCTTCCAGCCATTCTACCGACTGGATATCCAGATGGTTAGTCGGTTCGTCCAGCAGCAGGAGGTTGGCCCCGCTCAAAAGCATTTTGGCAAGCTGCAGTTTGGCTTTTTGGCCGCCGCTCAGGATTCCAACCGGCATCCCCATCTGTTCATCCGAAAACCCCAGCCCCAGCAGAGTGCTGCGAGCCCGTGCCCGGCAGGTAAGCCCTCCCTGCGCTACAAAACGGTCGTTGAGCACCATCTGGCGTTCGATCAGATGGTCGTCAGGATGAATTTGCAGCCGCTGATTGATGTCTTCCAGCTCATGCTCCATTTGCAAAAGGTCTGCAAAAACGGTCAACACTTCGTTATAAGCGCTCCGGTCCAGGTCACGGCAGACATGCTGTTCCATATAGCCGATACGACATTCTTTTGCCTTGTAGATTTCGCCGCTGTCAGAAGGCGTTTCACCTGTCAGAATCTTAAACAGGGTTGTTTTTCCGGAGCCGTTTGCGCCAACCAGTCCAATATGGTCGTGCTCCTGTATTTCAAAAGAAGCCCCTGCAAAAATCAGATCCGTACCAAATGATTTTTGCAGCTGGCTGATACTCAGTAGTGCCATAAGGTTTTGCTCCTTCGTCCAATTCATTGCATATAACATTTATTATACCGAATTTTATCCATAGAATCAAGATGCAGCGCCGGGCATAGCGAGCCAGACGAACACAGACAAGTTTCACTACATATCATGGGAAGGAAATCAAAGGGCGTATCACGCCCGTAAAGGAGGACTCTATATGGCCGAACATGACTTCTGCTCTGCTCCAGAAAAAGGAGGGTTTAAAGAAGCGGTCTGTATTGATGCCATGCGCATCTACGACTCGTGCAGCGAAAAAGAAGATACACTCTATAAGTCATTATTTCTTTCCAACTCCCGCACCCGTTCTTCCAGCCGACGGATATAATTGAGCAGCTGCACGATCTCGTCGTCGTGCGAATAGACCATCCGGGTCAGAGCATCGTTATCGAGAGGAGCGGGGTCAGAATCATCGGCATGATAGCGGTTCATCATTGCGAACGCCTCCTGCTTTTTCTTTAAGAATACCATAAATTGAAAAACTCTGCTATATAAAAAGCCGCCCCACCCGGAGTGTTTCCGAGCGGGGCGGTTGTGACTTTTATAGACAACATTACAATACTACAGTGCGGAGAGGTTCCGCCAAGTGGGGAGATTTATTTCATCTGTTAGCATATTTTTATCTTTAGAGAGCTAGTAATTAAATGACTAATATTGAAAAAAATAGCCAGAGGTGATATGCTATAAATAAAGGGAGTATACTCAATTTCTTAAAAAATCTGGTAAAAAAGATTAAAAAACTAGAAATAAAATCTTCATTATGCAAAGAAGGAGGATTTACAGTGTATAAGGTTTTAGATGTATGCAGATATATTATCAATTATAGCAATGAGAAAGATTATGGAATTTCTAATTTAAAACTGCAAAAATTACTTTATTTTGTGCAGGCTTATTTTTTATGCTTTTCTCCTCAAAAACAGCCGTGCTTTGAAGAAAAGATTGAAGCTTGGGAATTTGGTCCGGTTGTCCCAGAGGCATATCATGAGTATAAACAGTATGGTAGTGGCGATATTCCGAAAGTAGATTCTTACCTTCTTTTTGATCCTGACAATATTTGGGAAGTAAAGCGAATACAATACAACGATAAAATTATTAACGAAGATGACAAAAAGAAGATTCAAATTGTTGTAGACGAATTCTCCGATTTTTCTGCTACCGACCTAGTTACATTAACTCATAATCAGTTTCCTTGGAAAAACGCATATAAACCATATGAAAATAATATTATCTCAGATGAAGTTATAAGGAGATATTTCAATGGAGAATAAAGTTAACAGACTTTTAAAGCAAGATAACGGTCTTCCTGTCTCCAAATTGAATTCAAAAAAATTAAATTACACAAAGAGAAAAATTAGGGCTATTTGTAACTCTTTGACTTTTCCTATAGGGGATTATCAACCGCATAAAACTATAAAATCTATAAAGGACTATTTATCCTCACCCGATAAGATGGATAGAATTTTGTATTCAGAAATTAGCAATTTTATATTTGCTTTAGACAAATGGACAAGAGATAGATTAAACACAAATATAGATGAATTAATACAATATATTTTAGAACATGAAAAAGACGTAGACGAAGATTGTAGAAAAATAATTATAAAAATATATGACCATTCTCAGTTAGTTTTCTATCAAATAGGTAGTGCCGAAAATATTGTCGCAAATGGTATTGAAGAAGAGAAAATACATTTAGAGAGTGAAATCAAAGGAATAGAAAAGGAATATATCACGATACTTGGAATTTTTGCATCTATAGTTTTGGCTTTTGTAGGAAATTTTATTTTCTCCTCTTCTGTATTACAGAACATTGCACAAGCAAACATTTACCGCCTTTTGTTAACTATAGACTTTTTAGGCTTTTTCTTTGCCACAATCATTTTAATCTTAGTTCGCTTTATTTTACATATTAACAATAAATATATACCGGTATTAAAATTTAGAAATATAGTGATAATTTGTGCTGCGATAGCAGGAGTTATTTCGCTTGGTTGGCTGTTTCAGGTGGATCGGATTCCAGAATGGATCGTTACTTGGCTTCCTTGGGGCAAATAGAAAGTTCCCCCCGCCCAGATTTCTGGGCGGGGGGAATTATCATATTTGGGATTATTTCTTTTTCGGCTGCTTGTAAGTAAGCGCCTGACTGCTGTCAGATATCCCACTGGTGGTGGGGTCATTGACCACACCCAGAAGGGCCAGCAGGCCGAACACGGTGCCGGTCATGGCGGACAGCTGCTGCGCCAAGGGAGTATAGTCCCACGTCACGCCAAACAACGCCAGAATCTGACTGCACAGCAGGAGCAGGGCAGGGATGGCGGTGAGCCAGAAGGTTTTGTTTTTCAGGCGAACAGTCCAGTTAATTTTCATGATTTTCAATCTCCTCTCTGATTTCATCGATGCGGTGATGGGCGGATTTTGTGGATTGTTCCACGGCCACCATGCGCTCGATCAGGTTATTGTGTTTGTTTACTTTCTCTTCCAGCTTGCCGATCCGGTAGGTGGTCAAGCGGCTGGATGTTAAAATTCCGGCCAGGCTGCCCAGTGCGGTGCCGCACAGGGACATGGCTGCGACGATGATTTCAACGGACATGGGCGGCACCTCACTCAATGACGATCTGGAAGCGGTCGAGCTGCTGGCCGAAGGCTCCAGCGTAGCCGTCCTGACTGCTATCTTTTTCATTGTCATGCTGCCACGGCCAGTAATCGCCATGCAACGGGGAAACACGGTACTTCGCCCTCTTATAAGGCCGGATGTTGTTGGGGGTGTAGTAATACACCTCAATCGCATCGATGGGTTTTCCATTTCCAGCATAGCCATTCTGGTGGTCGTTGATGTTGTAGCCGGTCACATAGGGGAGCCAGTCGCCGCCCTTAATATGTACCCGGTATTTGACCTTACCCTCGCTGATCTTGATGGCCACGTCGGTGATGGCGTCGCCGGGCAAACCGGCATAATCTTCCAGATTCTTTACGGCCGGGAGCCATTTCCCGTTGGTACGGACACGATATTCTGTGTTCACCTTGGCGTTAGATGGCTTGACCGGCTTTTCCGGCTGCTCAGGCTTCTCGTTGTCCGGGCGCTCGATTTCGCCGGTTTCCATGCCGCTCAACTTCTTTTTTACATCCGCCCGGAAGGTATCCATGCTCTTGCCGAACTTTGGGAACCAGTGCATCACGTCGCCATGGTTGGACGCAATGCCACGGGTGTAGCCCTCACTGTGGCAGAGGATGTCTTTTTCCGTCAGACAGTATTTCTCGCAGAGATAGGCACACAGCTCTACCGCTTCCTGATACACGGCAGCAAAATATTTGGCATCCGTCAGATCATCCTCGCAGATTTCAAAAGAAATGTGCGTGTCGTTGGCGGAGCCAACCGAACCATTCCCAGCGTGCCAGCCTCTCATATCCCAGGGCAACGTCTGATAAGTAGCAATGGTGCCGTCTGCCAGCTTGCCGATAAAGGCGTGGCAGCACACATAAGAGCCGCCGGGCTTCTCCTGATTCCAGTGGTTGCCATAGCGGTTTTCGCCCAGAAGGCCGTCATCCGGCCCCACATACCGGCAGAGGTTGGGGTTGTTCGCCCCGGTAGAATGGACCATGATTCCCTTGGGTTTGATGACCCGCCCGGCTTGGAAACAGGCGTTTTCAGTTAAAATGAGTTTGTGCAGGTTCATAAAATCATCCTTTCATAATAGCAGCCATTCTGGTTTTGCCGGAATGGCCAACGTTTGCGTAACATCCAACCAGCTTTGATACCAGCTATCTAACTCGTTTTTTTGTTCCGCAGTCAGCCGGTCATACCAAAGCTGTCCTCGGTTAACGATCGGGAAACATTCATTTGCCCGCATCTCCCGAAGTTGTTCCAGTTTCTCAGTTTGTTGCTGTTGCAAAAATCGTGCTTCATCCAATACCGCCGCCCCATTTTCAAACCGGCAGCACCGGATTTCTTCCGGGGTCATCTCCCCCAAAAAATCATCCGGCACCTCTATCCCATCTACAAACCCGCCGGTCTGGGCATATCCGGTGATGTATCCATCAGTTACCTGTATTTGCATTTATCTGCCTCCTTTTACAAGATTCCGATAATGGACGTAATAGTGTTTTTTGAAAAACTTGTGGAGCCGACAACGTTTTTGGTGCAGTAACCAAGCGTCCATGCCGCCCCGGAGAATGTAGCAGCAAAGTGATATTGCACTGCGGAACTCGCAGAATTAGGAAAAGAGTTTCCGCCACGAATGAAATTAGAGTT
>CAJFNK010000036.1 GCA_904394685.1 Candidatus Heritagella gallinarum | reverse complement strand
TGGCAGGGGCAGAAGGGCTCGAACCCTCGGCACGCGGTTTTGGAGACCGCTGCTCTACCAACTGAGCTATGCCCCTATGTCCTTGACGTTTCGCAGCTGTGTTTCACAGTGCGTGTATTATATTACCATCCAGAGAGGATTCTGTCAATAGGTTTTTTCAAAAAAAATAAAAAAATGTTTTTGCCTGAAAAAGGAGGGAGAAGAAGGGCGAAATCGGGGAAAGGGGAATTTGCGCTTTTTTATAGATTTTCCTGATAAAAGTCTTGACAGTTGGGGGCGAAATCAGTATAATAACCTTTGTGATTATTCTTATGATTACTGATACCCCTGCCAGTTGGCGGATGGGAGGGAAATAAATGGCTGAAATTAGAATTAAGGACAATGAGTCTCTTGATAGCGCCCTCAGACGCTTTAAGAAGCAGTGCGCTCGCTCCGGAGTGATCGCCGAGGTTCGCAAGAGAGAGGCTTATGAAAAGCCTTCTGTAAAGCGCAAGAAGAAGTCCGAAGCAGCTCGTAAACGTAAGTTTCGCTAATCGCTGAGTTGTCTGCTTTGCGTACAATGCATGATGAAAAAGCGAGCCGTTTGGCTCGCTTTTTTGTATTTTCTCAATGGGCTGCCGGGGGCGGCTCTGACTGGAGGAACCCATGGCACTTCGATATCCTACAAAACTGTTTCATCGCATTACCGATATTACGCCGGAGCTTCTGGCAGAAATGAATGCCCGTGCTCTGCTGTTGGATGTGGATAATACCCTTTCCAGACACGGTGAACAAACGCCGTATCCGGGAGCAGTGGAATGGGTGGAGCGGATGCGTAAGGCAGGATACCGGCTGGTGATTCTCTCGAACAACACCCATGAACGGGTGCAGCCCTTTGCAGCACAGTTTGGATTGGAGTTCATCACATTTGCCATGAAGCCTTTGCCGGTTGGCTATTTGCGGGCGGCCAGGCAGCTGAAAATCCCCACAAAACAATGTGTGATTATCGGTGACCAGGTCTATACTGATATTATTGGGGCAAACTTATGTGGAATGAAGTCGCTCTTGCTGGACCCGATTGAGGAAGAAACCAGCCGGTCGTTTCGGCTGCGCCGCAAATGGGAGCGCTCTATCCGGCAGAAAATGGCTGCAAGGCAGCAGGCTGATGCAAAGACGCAGAAGTGTGGAAAGGATGAGTCCTGATGAAAAAACGTGTGCTGGTGCTGTTGGGGCCAAACCTGAATATGGTAGGCATCCGGGAAAAAGGCGTTTATGGCGATGAATCTGCCGAGAGCATCGAGGAACAGATTCGGGCCAAAGCGGAGTCGATGGGGTATGTGTGCGATATTTTTCAGTCCAACTGGGAAGGCGCTCTCATCGATAAGATTCACGAGGCACGGGAGCGATACGACGGCGTGGTACTCAATGCCGGTGCGTTGACGCATTACAGCTATTCCCTGCGGGATGCAATTGCTTCGGTGAAGATTCCCTTTGTAGAAACCCATATGAGTAATATCCATGCACGGGAGGAGTTTCGACACACTTCGGTGATTGCTCCCGTCTGCGCCGGCCAGATCAGCGGATTTGGCAAGGTTAGTTATTTTCTGGCTCTGGAGGCGCTGCAATCTCTTATGAAATAAGAAGCGCTTTGGGGTCAGCGGGAAAAATTTCCCGTTTGTGCAAGCTTTCTTTTGTTTTAGGCAAGAATATGCTTGAAAAAACAATCGAAATATTATAAACTAGAGAGTAGTAAAATTTGATTTGGAGGACTGTTTATGGTTACAGCAGGCGATTTCAGAAATGGCGTCACCTTTGAAATGGACGGCAATGTCTATTCTATTATCGAGTTCCAGCATGTAAAGCCCGGTAAAGGAGCAGCTTTTGTCCGCACCAAGATCCGCAATGTGATTTCCGGTGCCGTGACTGAAAAGACTTTTAACCCCAACGATAAATACCCCACCGCTTTCATTGAGAGAAAGGACATGCAGTATCTCTATGAGGACGGTTCCCTGTATTACTTCATGGATATGGAAACCTTTGAGCAGATCCCGATCAGCGATTCTGTTCTGGGCGACAACTTCAAGTTCGTGAAGGAAAACATGGAGTGCAAGGTGCTTTCCTATAAGGGTAATGTGTTTGGCGTGGAGCCCCCCAACTTTGTCGAGCTGCAGGTTACCAAGACCGACCCCGGCTTTAAGGGCGATACCGCTACCAACGCTACCAAGCCCGCTACTCTGGAAACCGGCGCTGAGATCAAGGTTCCGCTGTTCATCGATGAAGGCGAAATGATTCGTATCGACACCCGTACCGGCGAATACATGGAGCGTGCATAAGTCGCTTTGTGGCCGATTGAAAACATTCCTGACCAAAGGGAGGTAAATGAAATGAACATGACAGAAAAAGTTGCCTATATCCGTGGCCTGATGGAGGGCCTGCAGCTGGACGAGACCAAGAAAGAGGTCAAGGTGCTGGATGCAGTGGTTGAGCTTCTGGACGATATGGCTGCAACCCTTTCCGAGCTGGAAGAAGGCTATCAGGATATGGCCGATCAGCTGGATGAGGTAGATGCTGATCTGGGCGATCTGGAAGAAGAATATTATGGCGGCGGCTGTGACTGCGACGACGATGAGTGCGATTGCGGATGCGGCTGCGATGATGACGATGAAGACCTGGAGGATATGATGGACGACTGCTATTATGAAGTCACCTGCCCTTCCTGCCAGGAAACCATTTGCCTTTCGGAAGATCTGATTGCCGAAGGCAAAATCGATTGCCCCAACTGCGGTGAAACTCTGGAGTTTGATCTGGATGGCATCGAAGACGAAACCGAAAGCTGCGGCTGTGGTTGCGGCTGCGGGGAGTAAGTCACTCTTTCGTCTGAAAAATAAGGGCCCTGCTTGTTCAGCGAATGAGCAGGGCTTTTTTGTGGAATGGTAAGACTACCTAGGGCGTTTCCGAAAACAAAGAAATTGAAGAATTTTCTACAAGCAATAGGCAGATACAAGGCAAAAAACGCAGGAATCCTTGATGGATTCCGAGTATTTTTAACGCAGTAGCTGCCATTGATTGTAG
>CAJFNK010000035.1 GCA_904394685.1 Candidatus Heritagella gallinarum | reverse complement strand
GTCTTCCACGCCCTGAATGTCCACCATGGTCATCCAGCGCTCGCCCTCGGTAATCAGGCCGCAGGAAATACCGGCTACGGGAGCCTTGATCGGCACGCCAGCGTCCATCAGTGCCAGCGTACTGCCGCACACAGAGCCCTGAGAGGTAGAGCCGTTGGAAGAAAGCACCTCGGATACCAGACGCAGGGTATAGGGGAACTCCTCTACCGGCGGGATCACCGGAGCCAGCGCACGCTCGGCCAGTGCGCCATGACCAACCTCACGGCGTCCGGGGCCACGGCTGGGTTTGGTTTCGCCCACAGAATAGGACGGGAAGTTATAGTGATGGATATAGCGCTTGGTTTCCTCGTCGTCAATGCCGTCCAGCAGCTGGCAGTCGCTCACCGGGCCAAGGGTAGCAACGGTGAGAACCTGTGTCTGTCCACGGGTAAACATACCGGAACCATGCACACGGGGAAGCAGTCCCACCTCGGCAGCCAGCGGACGAATCTCGTCCATGCCACGGCCATCCACACGCTTCTGCTCATCCAGCAGCCAGCGGCGAACGATATATTTCTGGGTGCGATACAGGCAGTCATCCAGCAGAGCTTCCTGATCGGGATACATCTCAGCAAAATGCTCGTGAACCTTCTCGTAGATGGGCTTCAGGCGCTCATCACGGACGGTTTTGTCGTCGGTATCCATGGCGAATTTGATATCCTCCATGGCGAACTCCTTGACAGCCTCCACCATTTCCTCGGGCGGCAGGTTGCTCGGATATTCAAACTTGGGCTTGCCGATTTCGGCCTGAATGCCCTTGATAAATTCAATGATATGCTGGTTGGCTTTATGACCAGCCATGATGCCATTGTACATGTCCTCGTCGGAAACCTCGTTGGCACCGGCTTCGATCATGGCGATACGGGCATCGGTGGAGGCAACGGTCACAGCCATCTGAGAAAGCTTGCGCTGTTCGGCGTTGGGGTTGATGATAAACTCGCCGTCGATAAGTCCCACGCTCACAGCGGAGATCGGCCCGTTCCACGGCACGTCAGAGATAGACAGGGCGATGGAAGTACCCACCATAGCGGTGATTTCGGGGGAGCAATCCGGGTCAACCGACATCACGGTGCAGACGATGGAAACATCGTTACGCATATCCTTGGGGAACAGCGGACGGATGGGGCGGTCGATCACACGGCACACCAGAATGGCCTTATCGGTGGGGCGGCCCTCACGCTTCAAAAAGGAACCGGGGATTTTACCAACGGAATAGAGCTTCTCCTCAAAGTCCACAGACAAGGGGAAGAAGTCAACGCCCTCACGGGGCTTGGCAGCAGCGGTTACCGCCACATGGACAACAGTTTCGCCATAGCGGACGAGGCACTCGCCGTTGGCGAGCTGTGCCATCTTGCCGGTTTCTACCACCAGCGGACGGCCTGCAAATTCGGTTTCAAACACACGGAATTTTTCGAACATTCTCTTTCCTCCATTCTTTTGGAGAAGGCAGACACGATTTAGCAATAAAACCAGAACACAGCCTTTTCTATGTTCTCGTTTCACTGCTAAACATAGCCTTCCTGCTCCATCTTTTTGTTTTTCAATACTTTCCAGATAGCCTAAAGGCAGGCAACATGCTGCTGCCTGCCCTTTTCAGCTTTCTGCAAATTACTTACGGATACCCAGCTTGGCAATGATAGAACGATAACGCTCAATGTCAACCTTCATCAGGTAGTTCAGCAGGTTCCGTCTCTGGCCAACCATCTTCAGCAGGCCACGGCGGGAGTGGTGATCCTTGTTGTGGGTGCGCAGGTGATCGGTCAGGTCGTTGATGCGCTTTGTCAGAACAGCGATCTGCACCTCGGGGGAGCCAGTGTCGCCCTCGTGCATAGCGTATTCCTTAATAATAGCGGTCTTTTCTTCTTTCAGCATTTGCGATTCCACCTTTTCTGCGGCATTGCCGCTTTTTCATTTCCCTCATTCACAGAAAAAGGCTGGTGAATTCCCCGTTCGGGGCTTTACCCTTTATCCGGGAAAGGGGATGTAACTTTAGTATTATATCATGGGCTTTCGCCTTTGTAAATCTTTTTCTTCTGCTTCTCCACAGAATCTTTTTGTTCCGGCTTTTATTTTTCGCTATGGGAATCTTGAAGCCGTTTTTCTACAATTTTACGGGCTAATTCGCCGTTTTCCAAAATTTCATTTTTCAGCTCGTCCAGATTCTCAAACTTTCTTTCCGGCCGGATAAAGTCCAGCAAATCCACCGGCACCTGCTTTCCATATAAGTCCCCCGAAAACTCCGGAATCCAGGTTTCCGAAAGGGCGCAGTCAGAACCCACCGTAGGCTTTACCCCGATATTCGTCACCCCATAATACCGTTTGCCGTCGATGTGTACCAGGGAAGCATATACGCCAAATTTTGGAAGCACATAGCCTTTGGGAAACGGCTGGTTAATGGTGGGGGTTCCCCAGGTTCTGCCCAGCTGGCGGCCATGGGTCACTTCAAAGTCATATCCAAACGGTCTGCCCAGCAGCTGCCCGGCCTCCCGCACATCCCCCTGCTCCAAACAGCGGCGCACACGGGTAGAGCTTACCGGTTCGCCGTCTACGGTTACCGGCTGGCTCACCGAAAGCTCCATGCCCAGTTCCCGGCAAAGACGATACAGCAACTCGGTGTCCCCTCTGCCCTTTTTTCCAAACCGGAAATTAAATCCGCAGCAGATTTTTCGCACCCCGCACACCTGATAGAGCATCCGGATAAATTCTTCCGGCTCCAAATCCTGCACCTGCTCAAACGGAAGGAGATACACGGTATCCACGCCGGTTTCTTTGAGCAGCTCCAGCTTCTGCCGGTTGGTGGTGAGCATAGGGACCGGCTCTGGACGCAGAAAAACCGAAGGATTCTCCCGGAATGTGACCACCGCCGGAAGAAGGCCGTGAGAAGAAAACGTATGGCCAATCACCTGCCGGTGTCCCAGATGAAGCCCATCGAAGCTCCCCAACGCTGCCGCCAGTTCCCCGGTGGAAGGCTGCATCTGTTCATAGCATTTCATCTCATCCATCCTTTCTTCTCAGAGGCCGCCGCAGATACTTCTAAAACAACTTTAAAATGGCCATCTGCTGTTTTTCGATTTTTCCCAGCCCCAAAAAGGCGCCGTCCTCCCCTTTTACCCGGAACGCCTGCCCTTCTTCCGGCTTTTCACGGCGAAACCGGGCAATCCGGCTCAAATCCAGCTGGCCGCCGTTTTGAAAGCGCACGGCCTGTGCGGCGGATACGGCTACTTCGGGCAAATGAACAAACAGGCTTTCCACCGGACGCAGCTTTTCTTCCAGCGTCCCCGCTTCCGAAAGCGCCCTGGCTTCGTCCAGAGTAACGGCGTCTGCCAACGTAAACCCACAGGCGTGGGTGCGGCGCAGCGCCGTCATCACGCCCAGTGAGCCCGCCGCCTTTGCCAGATCGGCAATCAGCGTGCGGATATACGTCCCTTTTGAGCAGGAGACCCGCAGCGTCCCTTCACGGGTTTTCTCATCATAGCCGGTCAGCTCCAGCCGGTAGATCGTTATGGGGCGGGCTTCCCGCTCCACCTCGATCCCCTTTCTTGCCAGTTCATACAGACGCTTGCCGTCTTTGGAAACCGCCGAATACATGGGCGGCACCTGCATGATCTCCCCACGAAACCGGGGCAGCAGCGCCTCCAGCGCTTCCTTTGAAACGGGCGTATCGCTGGTTGCCAGCACTTTTCCGGTGCTGTCCTCGGTATCGGTAGACACCCCCAGCTGGAACCCGGCCTCATACTCTTTGTCGGTATCCTCCAGCAAAGAGGCGGCACGGGTGGCTTTGCCCAGCAAAAGGGGCAGCACGCCGGTCGCCATAGGGTCCAGCGTCCCTGTGTGGCCGATTTTGCGCTCGTGGCACAGACGGCGGCACACGGCTACGGCGTCAAAAGAAGTAAACTCCGCAGGCTTGTCCAGAATCAAAACACCGGTCACGACTTACAGCCCTCCAAATGCCGCTGGATTTCTGCCAGCAGCTTTTCTTTCACTTCTTCAATCGTACAATTTTGAAATGCGCAGCCTGCCGCCGCATTGTGCCCGCCGCCGCCAAAGGCTTCACAGATTCGGGCGGCGTTTAGCGGGGCGTTGGTACGCAGCGAAACCTTGAGGCTGCCATCCTTCTTTTCCCGAACGCACACCCCCGCCAACACACCTTCTACCTGACGTGGCAGAGCAGCCAGCCCGTCCAGCTCCCCTTCTTCCACGGCAAAATCATCCACCAGCTTTCGGGGGATATACATAAAGGCACATTGGCCGTCAAAGTGAAAGCTCATGCCCTGCAAGGCGCAGCGCTCCACTTCCAAACGTCCACGGGTTTTGGTATCAAACATCACACGGTTGATCTCGGCTGCCTGTGCGCCCCGCTCTATCAGCTCGGCCGCCATGCGGTGCGTCCGGGGGGTCACATTGCCATACCGGAAGCATCCGGTATCCGTACACAGTCCGGTAAACAGGCAATCTGCTATTTCCGGGGTAATTTCCACTTTCATCTCTTGTAGGAGCAGAAAGACGATCTCGCAGGCAGCGGCAGCACCCGGCTCCACATAACACTCTTTTGCAAACCGGCTGTTGGTGCCGTGATGGTCGATGCACAAATCCACCCGTTCCAGATATTCCGCCAGGCCTGCCCCAAACAGCTGCTGGTCGGCAATATCCACGCTCACCACAAACACCGGGGAGGACGCCTGCTCCTCCAGCCCTGCAAACAGATACTCAAATTTTTTTGGAACCGCATCGCTGCACCGGAACCCGGCCTGCTTTCCAAGCTGGCGAAGGCCCCGCAGCAGTGCCGAAGCACAGCCCAGAGTATCTCCGTCCGGAGACTGGTGGCTCAGGATGAGGATGTGATCGGCCTCCAGCAGCCGCTGGGCGGCGGCATGCAAGGTAATATCCATGGGAATCACTCCTTCAAATCGTTGAGGATTTTGGAAATATTGGCGCTGTATTCGATGGAATCCGTCGCCTTAAAAATCAATTCCGGCACATGGCGCAGCTTGAGCTGATGACCCAGCTCCCGGCGAATAAACCCGGCAGCACTTTTCAGGCCCTTTACAGCGTTCTGGGCATGCTCCATGCCTGTCATCGAGCTGATATACACGGTGCAATAAGAGAGGTCGTTGGTAACCTCTACCCGGACAATGCTAATCATCCCGTTCCCCTGCACACGGGGGTCTTTCACTTCCCGCAGGATTGCAGTCAGCTCCCGGCGGATATCTTCTGTGGTTCTTCCCATACGATGACTGGGCATAATTTTCCTCCGTTCTATTAACAATGAATCGTACTCAATAATGGTATTTCCGGGCGCATACTATGCGCCCCTACACATGTCGCTTGTAGGGCCGGCTATCAGCCGCCCGTTGTATCTCTCACTTTTTAGCTTTTCTTTTTAAACCGGTTCCCGGTGTTGGCATAAATCAGGCCAACAATAATCACAACCACAGACAGAGCGATTCCTGCAATATGCAGGCTGTCCTGTTTGAGCCAAACACCCACTGTGGCAATCAGCCAGCCTCCTGCCATAGCAAAACAAAACTTTCCCATAAAGCGGCAGAGCTGTTTTTCGTCCATCTCCGCCCGTTCCTCCGGTGAAGACGTATTGTATCCCGCAATGAGCATAGCGCCTTTTCCGCACAGGAATACAATTCCCAGCACAGCCATAAAAATCACAATCATCAGATACGTGATAGCCATACGATCGCCTCCTGCATTTTCGGGTGCACACGCAGGTGCGCCCCTACATCTTTGCAATATACACAGCCCCCGCAGATTTTTTACCTTCCTACCATCAGGCCTTTTTTCGGCTTTTGTATATGGCCACGCCTGCCACCAGCAGGAGTATCAGCAGAATCAGGATACCACCGGTCAACAGCACCCAGTTCAGCCCTGACTTCCATGTGATGAACGCAACCGTGGGGCCATCCGCCCCGCCAATAATACCGATGGACGGCGTGTTTTGGGGAATTTGAGAAAATATATACACCACGATGCCTATACAAACAGCCAGAATACAAACAATAGCAGCTGCGCCGCCAATCAGCCATTTTTTCATAAAATCTCCTCCTGTAATTTCCGGGCGCATACTATGCGCCCCTACAAATCTCATTTCAAAGACTGCATCTATCGCTTGTAGGGGCGGCTATCAGCCGCCCGCAAGGATAAAAAATCCTTTACAGGAACAGCCATCCTCTCAAACAACAAACAGGGAGCCTCCCAAAGGAAAGGCTCCCCGAAAACACGTTCCTTATTCGGGACGATATTCCTCCATCATATAGGCTTCCAGAATATCCCCTTCCTTGAT
>CAJFNK010000034.1 GCA_904394685.1 Candidatus Heritagella gallinarum | reverse complement strand
TTCAATCCATTTTCTCACCAGATCGCACACCTCAAAGGGCGCACCTTGACTGCTAACCACTACCGGCGGCCAGAGGGAATCAAGCCGTGTGATTCTGCCGTCAATGGCGTCCTGGATGCACTGATCAAAGAACGGTTGCAGCTCCTCCTGTACCTCGGGCTTCATCCAGTAACAGCGCCCGTCCGCACTGTTGCGTTTTGGTAAATTCATATCAGGCCACCTCTTTCCGAACAATAAAAAATGCCCTGCGCCGCACTGCCACAAGGGCAGATGAACGCAGGACATAAAAAGGCCGCACAAATCTAAAGCCGGTTGCAAAAATCCGACTTATTCTGGTGTTTGAATGTATTTGTTTGCTCTGCAATCCCGCAGAGCGTGGAAGTTTATCTCTGTGCATCTTGCGTCACCTTATTGCTTCCTTTTTTGCCCGCTGCATTTCATCCAGCAAGGCATTAATTTGAAATTTCACCATATCATCTGCTACTTCGGGAAACAGGAAGGGCATGGTATCTGGAATTGCCTTATAAACCATCATCATAGACAGAGCCAAGTTACCAAACAGCCGAGGCTCTATACAGTCCACAGGAAGGTCAAAAATCATAAGTAATTCACGGAATAATTTGATTTGATCTTCACGAAAGGTCTGGAAATTTTCGGGAGAAAGACAGCGATAAACCTCTTGTTCTTCTTCAATGGATAACACAGCGATGCCTTTTTTCTCACCGTAAGCGCAGGTTTCCAAGAAGGTTCGGACACCTTCCCTCCAACTGAGTGAAGGATCTTCCATCAGCTGCTTGGCACATTGTAGCAGCTTGGGCTGCTGATATCGAAGTGCTTCTAATACTAGTTCTTCCTTGGAGGGAAAAAAAGTGTAGAAAAAAGCCTTGGAGATACCAACCTTTTTGCACAGTACATCAATACTACTATGAATCAGACCTCGGTCCACAATACACTGAATCATAGTAGTCAGCAGTGCGTTCCGTACTTGCTCTCTTTCTTGTTCAGAATAGGCTTTTCGCGCCATATTTCTCTATCCTTCCCTTAAAGTATAAAGAACAAAATTTCAAATTAGTATTTATATAATAACTGTACAGAAGAAAAGATACAACTATCTTTTGAAAAATTTTTATGAACTTAATCGTGGCAAGCAATGCTTGGGGCTATCCATTTGCCATAAACCGCTTGTTGAGGGCAACTCCCCAAGCCCTTTTGAACACAGAATTTTATTCTGTGGCTGCGTGTTCTGCGAACGATTATTCGACAATCAATTTTCAAAGGATGGAATAATGCTGTCTCCCCTATATCAACGCCATTTTTGCTTCCGCAACGGTGGCGACGGTCGCAACGGTGCTAGGAGCACCCCTCAAAACATCATCGTAAGCGTTGTGCCTTCCTCAATTACTTCGATTCTACTACCATGTAGGTCAGACGGATACGTCGTCCAGCGTGCCTAGTAAGGACGCCGCCCAGCTGCACGAGATGCTCTGTTCCTGACAGCCGGCCGCAGCCATGCTGGAGGAATGTTTGGCTATTATATATAGGAGAATTAAAAATTATATAAGCTTTTATAAAAAAGATGAGTTCATCAAAAAAGCAGAGCAATTCAATGTGTATCGAATTAATGCTGTTCACAAGATGAGAAGATCTAATCTTACTCAATTATCCAAGGAATTGGATAAAGTGAAATCTTGCTTTATTGAACTGTATAATCTATACGATGAAATCCAAGATTCTTTTCGTGTAGACTTTCATGGTTTCAAAAAAGATGTGTTTATTGATTATCTTACCGAAGAAGATCGGGAGCAATATTTTGGATAAAAAAGAGCTAACCGGGTTTAACAAAACCAGTTAGCTCTCTTTTTATGAATAATGAAAAAGTGTTGCCAAATCGTTGCCACAAAGGGCCTTAATCCCTCAAAAGCCCAGTCATATCAGGCTTTTCCCGGTTTCTGAAATTACTCAAATTCGATAGTGGCCGGGGGCTTTCCAGTACAGTCATAGAGCACACGGTTTACATGTTTTACCTCATTGACAATGCGGCTGGTAACTGTCTGCAATACCGACCACGGAATTTCAGCTGACTCTGCCGTCATAAAGTCTACTGTTGTAACAGCACGCAGAGCAATCGCATAATCATAGGTGCGCTCATCACCCATCACGCCTACGCTTCGCATGTTGGTCAAAGCTGCAAAATACTGGCTGAGCTGCCCTTCCAAGCCAGCTTTGGCAATCTCCTCACGCCAGATGGCATCGGCGTCCTGTACCATCGCCACCTTTTCCGGAGTAACTTCGCCAATAATACGCACAGCAAGACCCGGTCCGGGGAAAGGCTGACGGCTGACAAGATATTCAGGCAGCCCCAGTTCACGCCCTGCCTGACGCACTTCGTCTTTAAACAGGTCACGCAGAGGCTCGACAATCTCCTTGAAATCCACATAGTCGGGCAACCCGCCAACATTATGGTGGGATTTGATGACAGTACTCTCACCGCCAAGGCCGCTCTCCACAACGTCGGGATAAATCGTGCCCTGCACCAGGAAATCTACCCGGCCGATCTTTTTGGCTTCTTCTTCAAAAATGCGGACAAATTCTTCACCGATGATCTTCCGTTTTTTCTCCGGCTCCTCTACCCCGGCCAGCTTGTCATAATACCGCTGACGGGCATCCACGCAGATAAAGTTCATCTCAAATTCGCCGCCGCCAAAAATCTCGCACACCTGTTCCATCTCGTTTTTGCGGAGCAGGCCGTGATCTACGAACACACAGGTGAGCTGATTGCCCACTGCCTTAGAGAGCATGGCAGCCGCTACGGAAGAATCCACGCCGCCAGAAAGGGCACACAGCACCTTGCCGTCTCCAATTTTCTCCCGCAAAGCGGTAACGCTTCTCTCTACAAAAGAGTCCATTTTCCAGTCACCTTTGCAGCCGCATACCTCGTATACAAAGTTATGCAACATCTTTTTTCCTTCCTGTGTATGAAGGACTTCCGGATGGAACTGAACGGCATACAGATTTTTCTCCTGATTTTCTACGGCTGCAACAGGGCAGTTGTCGGTATAAGCAGTAACGGCAAAACCGGGAGCCGGGGTTTCAATATAATCATTATGGCTCATCCAGCAGATGGTATCAGGATTTACATCCTGGAACATCGGACTTTTGGTGTCAACATGAACCAGGGTCTTTCCGTATTCCCGCTCAGGGGCACGGCAAACATGACCGCCCAGCAGGTGCATCATCAGCTGGCTTCCATAGCAGATGCCCAACACGGGGATTCCCAGTTCAAAGACGGCCGGGTCCATGGTTGGTGAGTCTTCCAGATATACGCTGTTCGGGCCACCGGTAAAGATAATGCCTTTTGGCGCTGCCGCACGAATTGCCTCAATCCCGGCACGATAGGAGATAATCTCGCAATACACATTACATTCACGAACCCGGCGTGCGATTAGCTGGTTATACTGGCCGCCAAAATCGACCACCAGAACCTTTTCATTGTTTGTCATAAGCTTTTCTCCATCCTATTCTATTGTTCTTTTCAATCATATCAAAATATTATTCCACTGTGACCGATTTTGCCAAATTGCGTGGCTTATCAATATCGCAGCCCTTCATGGCGGCAACATAATAGGCAAACAGCTGCAACGGAATTACCATCAAAGAAGGCTGCATCATCGAATTGGTTTGTGGCAGATAGAAAACAAAGTCAGTTTCCTTCTCAATAGCGGTCTTTCCTTCTACTGTCAGGCCCAGCACATAAGCTCCACGAGCTTTTACTTCTTTAACATTGCTCATGGTTTTATCAAAGAGGGGCAGATAGCTCGCCAACGCCACCACCAGCGTCCCATCTTCCACCAGTGAAATCGTGCCGTGTTTCAGCTCTCCGGCTGCATAGGCTTCTGAGTGGATATAAGAAATCTCCTTGAGCTTTAGAGAACCTTCCAGCGAAAGCGCATAATCGATATTCCGGCCGATAAAGAAGATATCCTTTGCATTAAAGTTCTTGGAAGCAAAGTACTGAATATGTTCCCGGTTGCTCAAAATCTCACTCACCTGATCCGGCAGCTTTTCGAGATCCTGAATCCCCGCCGCATAGGTTTCCTGCGAAATAGTTCCCAACAGATTCCCCATATACAACGCCAGAAGATACACCACTGCAAGCTGTGTGCTGTATGCTTTGGTGGTGGCCACAGCAATTTCGGGGCCAGCCCAAGTATACAGCACATCGTCGGACTCGTTGGCAATCGAGCTGCCCACCACATTTACGATCGACAGCGTTCTGGCACCCAAACGTTTTGCTTCCCGCAGCGCCGCCAAGGTATCGGCTGTTTCGCCGGACTGGCTGATGACCAGCACCAATACCTTCTCATCCACCAATGGTTCCCGATAACGGAACTCAGAAGCTACATCCACTTCCACCGGGATGCGGGTCATCTTTTCCAACGCATATTTGGCCACAACCCCCACATGATACGCTGAACCGCATGCAACGATAACAATTCTACGAAAACTCTCCAGCTGTTCTCTGGTGAGGGTGATGTCATCCAGCACAACTTTTCCGTTGCGGATTCTGGGGGAAATTGTGTCACGGATTGCTTTGGGCTGTTCCATGATCTCCTTGAACATAAAATGCTCATAACCACCTTTTTCAGCGGCGGAGATATCCCAGTCAATATGAACGGCCTGCTTTTCGACTACATCACGGTCGGTATTATAAACTGTTACGCCTCCACGGGTAAGACGAACGATTTCATCATCGTTCAAACGGTAGATTTCCCTGGTATGTGCCAGAATCGCCGTTACATCAGAGGCTATAAAGTTTTCACCTTCTCCCAGCCCCACGATCAAGGGGCTGTCTTTTCGAACGGCGTATAATTCATCAGGGCAATCCTCGCAAATAATCCCCAAGGCATAGGAGCCTTCCACCTTGTGAATCACCCGTGCAATGGCTTCAAAAATATCGCATTGATATTTATGATAATAGTACTCCAGCAGTTGTGCCACCACTTCGGTATCGGTTTCCGATACAAACTGGATTCCTTTCCCGGTCAGGAAATTTTTTAAGGTGAGATAATTCTCAATGATTCCGTTATGGACAACCGCAAATTTTCCCGAATCGCTTACCTGCGGATGGGAATTGATATCCGACGGAGCCCCATGGGTTGCCCAGCGGGTATGACCAATTCCAATTGTGCCTTTCAGGGTCTTCCCTTCCTCCAGCATGTCGCTCAACACTTTGAGGCGTCCCTTGGCCTTGGCAATTTCCAGCTGTTTTCCGTTATAAACAGCTACTCCAGCAGAATCATAGCCCCGATACTCCAGTTTTTCAAGACCTTTAAGTAAAAGAGGAGCAGCCTGGTCTCCACCAATGTATCCAACAATTCCACACATGACATTCATCACCTTTCATATCTTTTCTTACTTTGATGAATCAGAAAAGCGCCGATTTTTCTACCCCATATCAGGGCAGGAGCATCGGCGCTCATCCTATATAACCGACTCCTATCATCTATCTATGCTGTACAGGAATTTTGTTGATAAAGTACCATTAAAAGCCTGATACAAAGGAATACATTCTGGCAAAATTTTTGCCGTTTGTATCGCTAGTCATACAGCAAGTCTCTACATAAAATCTATGCAAAGCCTTAACGATAAATGATATCATCACGAGAAGGACCGTTCGAAACAATGGTAATCGGAACACCCAGATGCTTCTCGACAAACTCGATATAGTTGCGGGTGTTTTCCGGCAGGTCTTCATATTTTTTGATACCACGGATATCGCATTTCCAGCCGGGGAGCACTTCGAGAATGGGTTTGCAGTGCTTGAGCTTGGCGGTTACCGGGAAGTGGTCAATCCGCTTTCCATCCAGCTCATAACCTACGCACACCGGAATCTCATCCAGATATCCCAAAACGTCCAGCACGGTAAAGGCCACGCCAGTGGCACCCTGCACCTGGCAACCATAGCGGGATGCAACCAGATCCAGCCAGCCCATACGGCGGGGACGTCCGGTAGTAGCGCCAAACTCGCCGCCGTCGCCACCTCTGCGGCGCAGCTCGTCGGCTTCTTCTCCAAAAATTTCGCTGACAAACTCTCCGGCGCCTACTGCGCTGGAATAAGCCTTGACAACGGTAATCACTTCTTTGATCTCATACGGCGGCACACCGGCGCCTACTGCGCCATAACCGGCCAGAGTGGAAGAAGACGTAACCATGGGATAAATTCCAAAATCAGGGTCTTTGAGGGAACCAAGCTGGCCTTCGAGAAGAATGGTCTTCCCATCCTTTACTGCCTGATGCAGCAGCTCGGTTGTGTCTGCCACATAGGGAGCCAGCAGCTCTTTGTATTCCATCAGCTTTTGATAAACATCCTCTGCTTTCATGGCAGGCTGATGATACAACTGGGTATACAACACGTTTTTCAGTGCCAATACATGGTCGATCCGCTCCATGAGGCTGTCTTTGTCGTCAAACAGCTCGCTGACCTGGAACCCGATTTTTGCATACTTATCGGAATAGAAAGGCGCAATGCCGGATTTGGTGGAACCAAACGATTTGGAGGACAGTCGGGCTTCTTCCATGGCGTCCAGCTCTTTATGATAAGGCATCACAATCTGCGCCCGGTCTGAGATGAGGATATGCGGCTTTGGCACGCCACGGCTTTCCAGCTCTGCCATTTCCTTCACAAAATTCTCTACACTCAGCGCCACGCCATTGCCAATAATATTGGTGATGTGGTCATAGAACACACCAGAAGGAAGCTGATGCAGGGCAAATTTGCCATAGCTGTTAATAATGGTATGACCAGCGTTGCTGCCGCCTTGGAATCGGATTACGATATCCGATTGAGCAGCCATAACGTCTGTGATTTTCCCTTTGCCTTCGTCGCCCCAGTTTGCGCCGACAATTGCCTTTACCATACTGATTCACGCCTTTCTATTGTTTGCTGTTGGGAACACTCCCAAAAACTGTTTTGAGAATATTCTGTCCTGAGGGCTATCTGAAAAGTCGAAATTATCGTCTTTTCCTACGGGCATCATGAAATGATGCCGTGCACCGCCAGCTACTGCGTTAAAAATACTCGGAATCCAGTAAGGATTCCTGCGTTTTTTGCCTTGTATCTGTCTGTTGCTTGTGGGAAATTCTTCAATTTCTTTGTTTTCCGATACGCCCTAAAAACTTACAAATTGATTTCTGCGGTTTCCTCCGGGATATCCTCGTATTTTTTCAACACAGGAGCCACGGTTTCCTGCAGGAACTCCTCGGTCTGACGGGGAGCACGTCCCACATATTTTTCCGGGCTTACCAGATGGTTCAATTCCTCCAGCGTCACCCCAAAAATCGGGTCGGCAGCAATGCGGGCCAACAGGTCGTTTTCGCCGCCTTCTTCTTTTATCACCTTGGAAGCGGCCATAGAGTGGACACGCACCCGCTCGTGCAGCTCCTGACGGGAAGCACCACGTTTTACAGCGTCCATCATGATATTCTCGGTTGCCATGAACGGCAGCTCCCGGCGGAGATGCTGCTCGATGACCTTGGGATATACCACCAGCCCGTCCGCTACGTTCATATAGAGGTTCAGGATGCCGTCAACTGCCAAAAATGCCTCCGGCACACTGATGCGCTTGTTAGCGGAATCGTCCAGCGTGCGCTCAAACCACTGTGTAGCGCTGGTCATAGCGGGGTTGAGGCTGTCTGCGATAACATACCGTGCCAGAGAAGCAATGCGCTCGCTTCTCATAGGATTACGCTTATATGCCATTGCAGAAGAACCAATCTGGTTTTTCTCAAACGGCTCCTCTACCTCTTTCAGGTGCTGGAGCAGGCGGATATCGTTGGAGAACTTGGCTGCGCTCTGTGCAATGCCGCTGAGAATCGCCAGAACCTGGCTGTCCAGCTTACGGGAATAGGTTTGCCCGGATACGGGGAAGCATGCCTGATAGCCCATTTTTTCTGCAATCTTCTGGTCGATCACTTTGCACTTTTCGTGGTCCCCGTCAAACAGCTCCAAAAAGCTGGCCTGCGTACCGGTAGTACCCTTGGAGCCGAGGAGCTTTGCTTTGCTCAGCTGATACTCAACATCTTCCAGATCCATCAGCAGCTCCTGAATCCACAGCGTGGCACGCTTGCCAACGGTGGTGGGCTGGGCGGGCTGGAAATGGGTAAATGCCAGTGTGGGGAGATCCTTATATTTGTCGGCAAACTCCGAAAGGACACGAATCACACCCACCAGCTTGCGCTGCACCACACGGAGCGCTTCGGTCATGATGATGATATCGGTGTTGTCGCCAACATAGCAGGAGGTTGCTCCCAGATGGATGATACCCGCAGCCTTGGGGCATTGCTGGCCAAAAGCATACACATGGCTCATCACATCATGGCGAACCACTTTTTCCCGTGCCTCTGCTACTTCATAGTTGATATCATCGGCATTTGCCTTCATTTCATCGATCTGCTCCTGGGTTACCGGCAGTCCCAGCTCCATTTCGGATTCTGCCAGGGCAATCCACAAACGGCGCCAGGTACGGAATTTTTTATCAGGAGAAAAGAGGTATTTCATCTCCTGATCCGCATAACGGGCAGACAAGGGGGACTCATAAGTATCTCTGCTCATGCTTGGATACACACCTTTCTGTTTTGATGTTTTCCTCATAGGGAAATCCACTTTCAAACAGCCAACATCGCTGGCAGCTTGAAAGCAGACTCCCCTATGATAGATTTTCTAACGGTAGTTACAACGTTGGTTAGAGAGGGCGTTGTTGGAGGGACGACCAGTTTCGACAACCAAAATGAAACACATCCCCCGGCTCTGAAAAAAGATACGGAAGTCCGATGTTCTCCCGCATACCTGCTTCAGAATCAATCGCACCTCCGTATTCTTTAAAACTATCCGGCTGAATCTTCCCGGAAACCAACCGGGAAGAAAAACACATTCGATTATATCAGATTTTTACTTCCCCGTCAAAAACAAATTCAGCAGGGCCGGTCATTTCGACCTTATTTGTCAGTTCATTCCAAAAAATTTGCAAGTCGCCGCCACGCAGATGTACTAAAACACGGCGTCCTGTATGGCCATTGAGAATACAGGCGACCGCCACGGCACAGGCGCCGGTCCCGCAGGCCCAGGTTTCCCCTGAACCACGTTCCCAAACCCGCATTTCGACCTCATCTTTGCCGCAAACCCGGACAAACTCGATATTGGCACGCTCCGGAAAGGCCGGATGCGTTTCGAGGAGCGGCCCATAGGTTTCCAGCGGGAAGGAGGAAACCTCGTCCACGAACACCACAAAGTGAGGGTTGCCCATGGACACGCAGGTTCCGGTAAACTGCCTGTCCAATACAGAAAGCGTCTGCCCCTTGGCGTCCGGCAGCGTTGTGGGGATTTTAGCCGGTTCCAGCACCGGCTCCCCCATATCCACCCGCACATTTTGAACCGCATCGTCTTTTACTTCCAGATACAGCGTCTTGATACCGCTCTGGGTATCGATTTTCAAAACTTCTTTGCGGGCGATTCCCCGGTCATAAACATATTTTCCTACACACCGGATTCCGTTGCCGCACATTTTGGCACGGGAACCATCAGCATTATACAGATCCATTTCGGCATCTGCCCGGTCGCTGGGTTTGATGAGGATGACCCCGTCGCCGCCAATCCCAAAATGGCGGTCACTCAGCCGAACGGCCAACGCAGAAGGGTTTTCAACCTGCTCCTCAAAGCAGTTGACATAGATATAGTCATTGCCGATGCCCTGCATCTTGGTAAAGCGCATGAGGGTCACTCTCCTTTTATTAGAACTTGCTCAGATATTCCTTGATCTCCCACTCGGTAACAGCGGTTGCAAAGCGGTTCCACTCATGCTCCTTGGCTTCCACATACTTGCTGAACACATGGTCGCCCAAAACCTCTTTGAGAAGCTCGTCTTTCTTCAATTCCTGCACTGCTTCATGCAGGTTGGCGGGCAGGTTTTCGATTCCCTCAGCCAAACGTTCTTCCTCGCTCATGTCATAAATATTAGCGGACACGGCAGGAGGCGGGGTCAGGCCGTCTTTGATGCCCTCCAGGCCGGCAGCCAGCAGGACGGCAAACTGGAGATAGGGGTTACCGGACGGGTCGGGATTACGCAGCTCCACACGGGTACCCATGCCACGGGTAGCGGGTACACGCACCAGAGCACTGCGGTTTGAAGCTGTCCATGCGATATAGCAGGGAGCTTCATAGCCGGGAACCAGACGCTTATAGGAATTGACCAAAGGATTGGTAAGAGCACAGATTCCCTTGACATGCTTCATGATACCGGCGATAAACTGCATGGCAACAGTGCTCAGCCCGTTGGGGGATTCCGGGTCATAGAAGGAGTTTTTCCCATCACGGAACAGGGACATATTGATGTGCATACCGGAACCGGCTTCTCCAAAAACAGGCTTCGGCATAAAGGTAGCGCACAGGCCATTGAAGTTGGCAATGGATTTTACCACCATCTTGAATGTCATGATGTTATCCGCAGAACGGACGGCTTCGTCATAGCGGAAGTCGATTTCGTGCTGAGCGGTTGCACATTCATGGTGAGAAGCTTCGATCTCAAAGCCCATTTCTTCCAGATTCAAGCAAATCTCACGGCGGGTAAGCTCTCCCACATCAGAGGGGCCCAGATCAAAATATCCGGCCGTATCATAGGTGATGGTGGTAGGATGGCCATACTCATCGGTGTTAAACAGGAAGAATTCACATTCCGGGCCAACATTAAAGGAGAAGCCCATCTCCTCCGCCTGCTGGATAGTCTTTTTCAGGATATAGCGAGGATCTCCCTCGAAAGGAGTTCCATCGGGCTTATAAACGTCACAGATCAGACGGGCGATGCGTCCGTGCTTGGAGTGCCAGGGGTACAGCTGGAAGGTATCCAGATCCGGGCGAAGGTACATATCCGATTCTTCTATACGCACAAAGCCTTCGATAGAAGAACCGTCGAACATACACTCGTTGTCCAGCGCCTTTTTGGCCTGGCTGGTGGTAATGGCCACATTCTTCAAAGTACCGAATATATCGGTAAACTGCAGACGGATAAATTTCACGTCTTTTTCTTCAATAATGCGGAAAATGTCCTCTTTGGAATAACGGCTCAAATGATGACCCCCCTGATTATTTTTCGTACTGTTTTCCGGTATCTGCTATTTCCAGCACTTATAAACCTTATTTTATGTCGAATCGCCCATGCTGTCAATCGATTTTGCCGGGTTCGGCAGCATTTCATGACGGTTGCACAATTTTGCGGACTTCTGGCGGCAGAACATTTCCTGTTTTGCAAAATTTGAATTTTGCGTTCCCGTTTCCTGCAAAATCATTGGTTTTTTTTGAATAAACCCCTCAAAAACGAAGAATCCAATTGTAAAACTTGCGAAAAAATCAAAAAAACCTCTTTTTTTTCTTGTAATTCCGTCTTCCTTATGATAAAATGTTCCCATCGGATACTTTTACACAGTAATCTGATACATACTTTGATACATACAGTGAACGCTGTATGCTTCTAACGAAACTATTTTATGTTTAGGGGGATCTGTCCATGTCTTATGTGAGCGAGCAATTGGAAATCATCCGTAAAAAGAACGCCAACGAGCCTGAGTTTATCCAGGCAGTTACCGAAGTTCTGACCACTCTGGAGCCTGTTATCGAGGCAAACCCGCAGTATCAGGCTGCCGGTATTCTGGAGCGCATCACCGAGCCGGAGCGTGTGGTTATGTTCCGTGTTCCGTGGGTTGACGACAACGGTAAGGTACAAGTAAACCGTGGCTTCCGTGTACAGTTCAATTCTGCTATCGGCCCCTATAAGGGCGGCTTGCGTTTCCATCCCTCTGTAAACCTGGGCATCATCAAGTTCCTGGGCTTTGAGCAGATCCTCAAGAACTCCCTCACCGGCCTGCCCATCGGCGGCGGCAAGGGCGGCTCTGACTTTGACCCCAAGGGCAAGTCTGACCGTGAAGTGATGGCTTTCTGCCAGAGCTTTATGACAGAGCTGTATCGTCATATCGGACCCGACACCGATGTTCCTGCTGGTGATATCGGCGTGGGTGGCCGTGAGATCGGTTACATGTTCGGCCAGTATAAGCGCATCCGTGACGCTTATGAGGGTGTCCTCACCGGTAAGGGCCTGACCTATGGCGGTTCTCTCGCCCGTACACAGGCTACCGGCTACGGCCTGCTGTATTTCACCAACGCCATGCTCAAGAGAAACGGCCTCTCCATGGAGGGCAAGACCGTAGTGATTTCCGGCGCAGGCAACGTGGCAATTTATGCTGCTGAAAAGGCATTCCAGCTGGGTGCAAAGGTTGTTACCCTGTCTGACTCCACCGGCTGGATCTATGATGCAGAAGGCATCGACCTCGCCGCTGTCAAGGAGATCAAGGAAGTCAACCGTCAGCGCCTGAGCGAATACAAGAAGTATCGTCCCAACTCCGAATACCACGAGGGCAAGGGTGTTTGGTCTGTCCCCTGCGATATCGCTCTCCCCTGCGCTACTCAGAACGAGCTGAACGAGGCTGACGCTGAGATGCTCGTAAAGAACGGCGTAATCGCTGTGGCCGAAGGCGCCAACATGCCTTCCACCATGGAAGCTACCGAAGTGTTCCAGAAGAACGGCGTTCTGTTTGCTCCTGGCAAGGCTTCCAACGCTGGCGGCGTGGCTACTTCTGCTCTGGAGATGAGCCAGAACAGCATGCGTTTGAGCTGGAGCTTTGAAGAAGTTGACCAGAAGCTGCAGGGCATCATGGAAAACATCTTCAAGCAGGCTGACGAAGCTGCTGAGAAATATGGCTGCCCCAAGAACTATGTCATGGGCGCCAACATCGCAGGCTTTGTCAAGGTTGCTGACGCTATGCTGGCTCAGGGTGTTGTCTGATCCTTTTCGTAAACATTCATTTGCATAAACAGTGGGGCTCGGTTACATTATACCGAGCCCCAATTTTATATTATGCAGACATAAAAAACCGGACAAAGCACAAAAGGATGCTCTTTGTCCGGTTTTGTTTTTTATTCAGCCAGCAGGGAATCTGCCAGAGTTTCCATTGCAGTAACGGTTTCAGGCTTTACAGTAGAGCGGATAGAAACCATCGGCTCGCAAACGGTTACGTTCTTCATCTCTCCCAGCAGCTCCTTCATGCAGCGGCCAGCAGAAGGTGCCCAAGAGCCGTTTTCGATCACGCCGACACGGCGGTTCTGATAATTCTTGGCCTTGAGCTTACGCAGGAACATCTCCATATAGGGGAACAGGCCGGCGTCATAGCTGGGAGCTGCCACCACCATATGGCTGTAACGGAAAGCATTCTCCACAGCTTCTGCCATATCGTCACGGGCGAGATCCATCACTTCGATCTTCTCAACGCCTTTGTTTTTCAGGATTTCAGCCATCTGACGGGCAGCTGCTGCGGTGTTTCCATGAATAGAAGCAAACGCAACCAGCACACCACGATCCTCAGCCGCATAGCTGCTCCAGATATTATACTTCTCCAGATAGAATCCCAGATTCTCTTTGAGGATGGGGCCATGCAGCGGGCAAATGGTCTGGATATCCAGAGTAGCGGCTTTTTTGAGCAGTGCCTGCACCTGAGCGCCATATTTTCCAACGATATTGATATAATACCGTCTGGCTTCGCAAGTCCAGGATTCTTCTGCGTCCAGTGCGCCGAACTTGCCAAATCCATCAGCGGAGAAAAGGATTTTCTCGGTAGACTCATAAGCAACCATGACTTCCGGCCAATGCACCATCGGAGCCATCACAAAGTGAAGGGTATGGGCGCCCAGGCACAGGGTTTCCCCCTCTTTTACGCCTCTGGTTCTGCCAGCAAAATCCATGGTGAAGAACTGGGGTAGCATGGAAACGGCCTTTACGCTGGCGACCAGCTCCATCTCCGGAT
Source organism: Candidatus Heritagella gallinarum (assembly GCA_904394685.1). Lineage (GTDB taxonomy): Bacteria > Bacillota > Clostridia > Oscillospirales > Acutalibacteraceae > Heritagella_A > Heritagella_A gallinarum. Next base: position 18,375 of record CAJFNK010000034.1, on the reverse strand, counting down.
ACTTTTCTGCCAGAGCCTGGATATTGGCTGCGTGGTCAGGTTCCATGTGGGTGATTACCAGATAATCCGGCTTCTTTCCATCCAGAACTGCTTCCAGATTTTCCATCCATTCCTGAGAGGCACGCTTGTCTACGGTATCCATTACCGCAATTTTATCATCCAAAATCACATAGGAGTTATAGGAAATTCCATTCGGAACGACATATTGTCCTTCGAACAAATCAATGGTTTTGTCATCAACGCCTACATAGCGTACTGCCTGAGAAATCGTTACGTCTTTCATGTTCACTTCTCCTTTAATTGCCAAATTCTATTTCCAGCCGGAAACCGGCCGACAATCATCTTTTGGAAGAATCTCCTGCTTTTTCATCAGATGCCTTCTTTGCAGGCAACCGTTTTGGGCGCTCCAAAACTTCTAAAAAACGGTCTGCTAAAACGCCATATTCGTGGTTTTGCAGGACATACTCTTTTCCACGCTGTCCCATTTTACGCCGTTCTTCCGGCGATTTTTGAGAAAGCTGGACAGCTGCCCGTGCAATAGCGGCGCTTCTTTCTGCACGGATCGTAATCCCGCACCCAGATTTTTCAACCGCATTTTTGTCGTACTCAATCGCATAGATGATGGGTTTAGCCGCCATCATATAATCAAACAGTTTATTCGGACTGATTCCATATTGAAACACCGGCTTGCGCTGTGTGCCGATATACAAAGCATCAAATTGGGCGAGCAGGCCGGGAATCTGGCTGCGCTTTACAGCTTCCAGTGTTTCTACGGTATCACGAAGGCCCAAATCGTTAATTTTTTGCTGCAAGCGGGTTTTTTCCGGGCCTTGTCCAACCAGAATCAACTTGACCTTTTCTCCCTTGAGCTTTGAACCGGCCTCGACAAAGCTGTCAAGCGCATTGGCAAGACCGTGTGCACCCGCATACCCCACCAGAAAATATCCTTCCTCGTGGAACTGATGCAGTAGGTCATAATAAACGGCATCTTCAAGGTCGTCTGGTTCCTTCCAGTCAGAGGCTTCCACGCCGTTAGGAACATACACATACTGTTCGGGCTTCATTCCATGTTCCAGCATATGCTCTTTGGCATTGGGGAGCAAAGAAACCACATAGTCGCTGTTTTGATACGCATAGTTTTCCGCCCGCTGCGTCACCTGGATAAATGGATGGAGCTTGCTCATCTTCCCCAACTCCATCGGGCTTTGGGGCCAGAGGTCATGGACTTCAAAAATCACTTTAGCATTATATTTTTTTGCAATGCTAACAGCCGGATAAATATCCATCGGATAGGTAGAGCTGGCAATAATGACATCGGGCTTGTCTTTTCCGATAAATTCATTCTGCCAGTGATACAGCCCCCGGACAAATGACAGGATATTGCGGACACGATCCATCCCATTTCCGGAATAATGGTTGCCACGAATCCAGAAGAAGCGAACCCCGTCAATTTCTTCGGAATAGGTCTTTTGTCCCATCAGGTCGGGATTCTGCCCACGCAGATGGGAAAAGGAACTGGCAACGATCGTAACTTTGTGTCCTGCCTGCACCCAGCGTTTTGCCATCAAAAAAGGACGAAATTCCATCCCGTGAAGATAGGAACCGGCATAATGGTCGAAATAGTAAATATTCATAGCGTTTTGTTCATCGCCTTTCTGCTTTGGGCCAACACCGGTAAACCGGTAGTCAGTTTGTTGTTCCAAACTCCTATTATTATATCCTGTATTCGCAGAACGGTGCAAGCCCTCTTGTGTGAATAAACAGCCCATAAATATTAATTTTTCGTAAAATCTGGCAGACTCCCCTTGATTCTGCCAACAAATTACAATGTAAGTCCGGTTTCTTCTGGGCAGCCCATCATCAGATTGAGGCACTGCACCGCCGCACCGGAAGCCCCCTTGCCCAGGTTATCAAAAGAAGCGGAAAGAAGGATTCTTTCCGAATTCCCACTCACAAAAATCTCCAGACCATCCCAGCCAGAACGACGGTTGCCGCTGAGCATCCCGCTCCCTTCTGCACCAAAAGGCATCACCCGCACAAACTGCTGCCCGGCGTAATGCTGAGAAAACAGTTCATGAACCTGCTCCGGCGTTTTTGCCCCATGCAGTAAATGGGCATAGAGCGGCACTGTAACCAGCATCCCGCTGTAATAATCCGCCACGATGGGAGAAAAGAGCGGCTGATGTGCCAGACCACAAATCGCCTGCATTTCTTTAAGATGCTTATGGTTTTGAGAGAGGGCATATTCTCTGGGAGCGTTCAGCTCCTCTGAACGGTTTTCCGATTCATATTCCGCAATCATTTTCTTGCCGCCGCCGCTATATCCGGTAAGGGAAAAACTGCTGACCGGATAGTCTGCCGGAAGCACGCCTGCATGAACCAGCGGATATACGAGCGAAATAAACCCGGTTGCATGGCACCCTGGCACCGCCACACGCTTGCCGGTTTCGATGGCTGCCCGGTGAGAAGCAGAAAGCTCCGGAAAGCCATAGGCCCAGCCCGGCTCTGTCCGGTGTGCGGTAGAAGGGTCGATAATCCGCACATGGTCGTTTTCTACCATGGCAACTGCTTCTCTGGCCGCTGCGTCGGGCAGACAGAGAAATGTAAAATCAGAAGCATTAATCAGGCGCTTCCGTTCTTCCGGGTCTTTTCTCAGCTCTGGAGCAATTTGAAGAATTTCAATATCGTCACGTCCACGGAAACGTTCATGAATCCGCAGGCCGGTTGTCCCCTCACTGCCATCGATAAATACCTTTGCTTTCATCCTGCATCCCTTTCCTCATCACAATTCATTTTATTATAGCATATTCCTGCCTGAAAATCCAGATACATCCACTGGCAGGAACCTTGTGATAAAAAGGCGGGGCAGCTTTCGCCTCCCCGCCCTTTTTTAGACTCCGTTTATTTAGAACGGATATATTCGTCGATGGCTTTGGCAGCCTTTTTGCCCGCTCCCATTGCCAGAATCACGGTTGCTGCACCGGTTACAGCGTCGCCGCCAGCATAAACCCCTTCACGGGAAGTAAGGCCGGTTTCTTCTTCGGTTACAATACAGCCGTGACGGTTGGTTTCCAGACCCTTGGTAGTGTTGCGAATCAACGGGTTGGGAGAAGTTCCAATCGACATGATGACGCAATCCACATCCAGCAGGAACTCGGAGCCCTCTTTGACGACAGGACGGCGGCGTCCCGAAGCGTCCGGCTCGCCCAGCTCCATCTCCACACACTTCATGCCGTTTACAAATTTATGTTCATCGCCCAGAATCTCGGTGGGGTTCGTCAGCACACGGAAAATAATGCCTTCTTCTTTGGCATGCTCCACTTCTTCCAAACGTGCCGGCATCTCTGCCTCAGAACGGCGATATACGATATACACATTCTCGGCGCCAAGGCGCTTGGCACAACGGGCTGCATCCATAGCCACGTTGCCGCCGCCTACAACCGCCACGTTTTTCCCGTGCTGAACCGGGGTGTCGCCATTCTCACGATACGCCTTCATCAGGTTGACACGGGTCAAAAATTCGTTAGCGGAATAAACACCCTTCAGGTTCTCGCCAGGGATATTCATAAACCGGGGCAAACCAGCGCCGGAGCCAACAAAGACTGCTTCAAAGCCGTCGTCAAACAGTTCGTCAATGGTCAAAGTGCGGCCAATTACGGTATTGGTATCGACTTCGACCCCCAGCTCCTTGAGGGTATCCACTTCTTTCTGCACAATCGCCTTGGGCAGACGGAACTCCGGGATACCATAAACCAGCACGCCGCCTGCCAGATGCAGCGCCTCGAATACAGAAACCTGATATCCCATCTTTGCGAGATCACCCGCACAGGTGAGGCCAGAAGGACCTGCGCCAACCACTGCCACTTTGTGTCCGTTAGGCTGCGGGGCAACGGCCTTTTCTTTGCAATGGGCGTTGTGATAGTCTGCCACAAAGCGCTCCAGACGGCCAATTGCCACCGGCTCGCCCTTGATACCACGCACACATTTGCTCTCGCACTGTGTTTCCTGCGGGCAAACACGACCACAAACTGCCGGCAGAGAGCTGGAACGGCTGATGATCTGGTAAGCGCCCTCATAATCCTTTTCTTTGATCTTGGCGATAAAAGCCGGAATATCAATGGCTACCGGACATTTTCCAACGCAGGGCTTGTTTTTGCAGTTCAGGCAGCGGGCAGCTTCGTCCAGTGCCTGCTCCTCGGTATAACCAAGTGCAACTTCGTCGAAATTATGATTGCGGACCTGTGGGTCCTGTACAGGCATTTCATTTTTCTTTAATGACATATTTGGCATGGATACGATCTTCCTTTCCGGATTTTGTGTAAATTTGTACGCTCTTATCTGCTCTTGTAAACAGCTGTCGCACATCTACACAAAATGATAGATTTTTACAGCGTTTCTCAGCCCTCTACCTTTTTCTGAAACAGGTTGCAGGTTTCTTCATGGCGATGGCGCTCAAAAGGCTTATACATGGTAGAACGCTCCATTGCCTCGTCAAAGTCCACCAGATGGCCGTCAAAATCCGGGCCGTCTACACAGGCGAACTTGGTTTCTCCGCCAACAGTCAGGCGGCAGCCGCCGCACATTCCCGTTCCATCGATCATGATGGGGTTCATGCTGACCACGGTTTTAATGCCATATTCTTTTGTGAGCTTACACACAAATTTCATCATAATCAGCGGCCCGATTGCAATCACTTCATCATACTGCTCGCCGCTGTCGATCAGGTTTTTCAAAGCATCGGTGACCAGACCCTTTTCGCCACGGGAACCATCATCCGTCATCATGACAAAACGGTCGCTCACTGCCTGAAATTCATCTTCCAGAATCACCAAGTCCTGATTGCGGAAGCCAACGATGGAGTGGACTTCGGCGCCCAGCTCATGCAGTTTTTTGGCGATCGGATAGGCGATTGCACAGCCAACGCCGCCGCCGACAACGGCAACCTTTTTCAGGCCCTCCACATGGGAAGGAACGCCGAGCGGGCCAACAAAATCGTGGATAAAATCCCCTTCGTTCAGGTGGTTCAGCTTTTCGGTAGTAGCGCCAACGATCTGGAAGATAATCGTTACCAGCCCCGCCTCACGGTCATAGTCGGCAATGGTCAGCGGGATTCGCTCTCCGTTTTCATCTACACGCAAAATAATAAACTGGCCGGGCTCCGCTTTTTTTGCAATTAGGGGAGCTTTCACCTTCATTAATGTCACGGTTGGGTTTAAAACCTTTTTTTCTGCGATCTGATACATAAATGGTACCTCCATTCCGCTTTAACGATGTCAGAAGCCTGAAAAAACACAGGATTATCGCATAAAGCGCCAAAACGCCCCATGCAGCCACAAGGGACAGGCTGCTGTCATACAAGCCTTATTATAGCATAAGCACTATCCTCCTGCAATGGAAAAATGCAGGTTTCCAAATAAAAAAACGCATTTTGAAACAAAACCGGTACTGCAAAACACAGTACCGGCTCTTTCTTACAGCGTTCCGAAAATACGGTCTCCTGCATCTCCCAATCCGGGAAGGATATATCCGTTTTCGTTGAGTTTTTCGTCTATCGCCGCACAATACACCTGTACATCGGGGTGTGCCTCTGTCAGGGCCTTTACCCCCTCTGGCGCAGCGATGATGCACATGAACTTGATGCTCTTGGGATGGCTGCGCTTGATGATATCAATGGCGTCCACCGCCGAGCCACCTGTTGCCAGCATCGGGTCCAGTACAATCACATCCCGCTCTGGGATATCGGCGGGCAATTTGCTGTAATATTCCACCGGCTGCAATGTGATATGATCCCGGTATAAGCCGATATGCCCCACCTTTGCGGCCGGAACCAGTGTAAGGACACCCTCTACCATTCCAAGGCCGGCACGAAGGATCGGCACAAACGCCAGCTTGCGCCCGGCAATCACTTTGGTAGTAGCGGTGACAAGAGGGGTTTCGGTCTGCACTTCTTCCAGTGGAAGATCCCGTGTTGCCTCATAACAGATGAGGGTGGCGATTTCGCTTACCAATGCCCGGAACTCTTTTGAGCCGGTTTTCTTGTCCCGCAGATAGGTCAGCTTGTGCTGAATCAGGGGATGATCCATTACGAAAACCTGATGATCCATTTTTGTCTCCTCCAGTTCACTTTGATACGCCGCTGTATCGAAAAATTACAGGCGGCCTTCTTCGATATCTTGAATATGGCCAATCCGAACTGAGTGGCGGCCTCCGTCAAAGGGGGTTTCGAGAAAAATCTTTGCCAGCTTAACGGCAGTTTCTTCATCGATCACACGGCCTCCCATGCAGAGGATATTGGCGTCATTATGGCGGCGGGTCATTTCCGCACAGAATTCGTTGGTTACCACAGCGGCACGAATCCCCTTGATCTTATTGGCGGCAATCGAGATTCCAATGCCGGTGCCGCAGCACAAAAATGCTTTTTCCGCATGTCCGTCTGCGACAAAATGCGCCACTTTTGCAGCGATCGGCGCATAATCCACCGAATCCTCGCTGTTGGTTCCAAAATCCTGATACTCCATGCCCTGCTCCTGCAAATAGGCTTTGATGGCTTCTTTGAGGCGGTATCCGCCGTGGTCTGCTCCCAGTGCTATCATTTCTTTTCTTCCTTTCTATAGTAGCGGCCTTTCTTAATAAGTGGCCTTTCTATATTATGGCTTTTCTATTAGCCGCTTTCCTTTATCAATCGGTCAATTTACCAATCTATTTCTATTTATTCCGGTTTCTGTGCGCTCAGGCGCTTTTTCAGCTCCCGCTCTGCCTGTGGCATCCGCAGATAAACCGGAGCCAGCTGCGCCGCCGATACCGTTTTTCCTTCTGCCACCATGCGGCGGGCAGCTTCTGCCACGCCAGAAGCCCGCTGCATCACCAGATGAGGCGGGGCTACAGTTTTTTCAATCCCGGCAAAGTCGGGAGAAGCAGCGCAAACGCCTGCGCCATCCCCTACCAGAATCAGCGGCTTTTGCAGCTTCTCCATCCAGGCAGGCAGTTCTTCTGCCAGCTGTGCAATGGAGAGCGCACGGTCTTCTGTCAGGCGTTCCAGTTTTCCGCTGCCGGCTGCAAACAGGGCGTTATACACCTGAGCGCACCGTGCATCCATCACAGCACAAATCAGGCAGTCCGACTGGCGGAGGTTCATCACCATAGCTTCCAGCGTGGAAACGCCGCAGCAGGGGATATCATGAGGGAACGCCAGACCTTTTACACTGGCCACTCCGATACGCACGCCGGTAAAGGAGCCCGGCCCCGCCGACACTGCCAGACAATCGACCTGGCCGATGGAAGTCCCGGTATCCGCCATTACCGCCTGCACCATGGGCAGCAGCGTCTGGCTGTGCGTCTGCCGGGTGTTGATATAAAACTCTCCCAGCAGCTTGTCGTCTTCCATCACACAGGCAGAAGCCGCAACCGCAGAGGATTCTAACGCTACGATCCGCATGTTCTGTCCCAACCTTTCTTATAAATCCAAACCGGAAATCTGGAAAACCCGCTCATTCTCGGTGTCTCCCTGAGAAATATGGATGCGGATAACATCCTCCGGCAGAGCGCCTTCGATGTTCTCGCTCCATTCTATCGCCAAAACCGCACCGGTTTCCAGATAGTCGAAAAAGCCTGTCGAATACAGGTCATCCCATCCGGAAACCCGATACATGTCAAAATGATACAAAGGGATATTCCCCCGGTATTCATGAACCAGCGCAAATGTGGGGCTGGAAACCCCGTCTGTGATACCCAGCCCACGAGCCAGCCCACGGGTAAATGCGGTTTTTCCCATTCCCATGCCGCCAGAATACGCCAGTATTTCTCCCCCATGCAGATGAGAAGCCACCATCTCCCCCAGCTTTTCGGTTTCTTCGGGGGAACGGGTTCGATATTCCTTCATACACATCTTCCTTTACCAGATTAGAACAGGCCGGAAATCACGCCGTCCCCGTCCACATCGATTTTCTGTGCTGCCGGGGCTTTGGGCAGTCCGGGCATCGTCATAATATCGCCGGCATACGCCACCACAAATCCGGCGCCGCTGGAAAGCCGCAAATCACGGATGGTGATGGTAAACCCGGTGGGGCGTCCCAGCAAAGCGGCGTTATCCGAGAGCGAATACTGCGTTTTTGCAATACAAACCGGCATTGCGTCGCCGCCCAGCTCGTGGATTTCTTTCAGCGCTTTTTTGGCGGGATTGGTGTATACCACGCCGTCTGCGCCATAGATCTTGCGGGCAATCGCTTCGATCTTTTCTTCCACCGTCAGGCTGTTTTCATAAATCGGGGCAAAACCGGTACTGGTATCTTTCTCATCGATAATCCCGGTAACCACCTTTGCCAGCTCGATGCCGCCTTCTCCACCCTTGGAGAACACTTCAGAAAGGGCATACGGCACACCCATCTCACGGCAGCAGCGGTCTACCACTGCCAGCTCTGCCTCTGTGTCCGAGGGGAAGCGGTTGATGGCGACCACAACCGGCACGCCATATTTATTCATATTTTCAACGTGAGCCTTCAGGTTGACGATTCCCTTTTCGAGGGCTTCGATATTCTCGGCAGACAGCTCTGTTTTGGCAACGCCGCCATTATATTTCAAGGCCCGCACCGTTGCCACCACTACGACGCAGGAAGGCGCCAAGCCCGCCATGCGGCACTTGATATCCATAAACTTCTCGGCGCCCAGGTCGGAGCCGAAGCCTGCCTCTGTAATGCAGTAGTCAGCCAGCTTGAGCGCCAGCCGGGTTGCACGCACCGAGTTGCAGCCGTGGGCGATATTGGCAAAGGGGCCGCCGTGCATAATAGCAGGAGTCCCTTCCAGAGTCTGCACCAGGTTGGGGTTGATGGCATCTTTTAGCAGAGCCGCCATAGCGCCGTCGGCCTGCAAATCTCTGGCATAAACCGGCTTTCCGTCATAGGTAAAGGCAACGAGGATATTCCCCAGACGCTTTTTCAAATCGTTCCGGTCGGTTGCCAGGCAGAGGATCGCCATCACTTCGCTGGCCACGGTGATGATAAAGCCGTCTTCACGAGGGATTCCATTGATCTTTCCGCCAAGCCCCACCACAATATTCCGCAGGGCACGGTCGTTCATATCCATACAGCGCTTGATGACAATACGGCGCTGGTCAATGCCCAATGCATTCCCCTGCTGCATGTGGTTATCCAGCATAGCGCAAAGCAGGTTGTTGGCGCTGGTAATCGCATGCATATCACCGGTAAAATGCAGGTTGATATCCTCCATGGGGACAACCTGTGCATAGCCGCCGCCGGCAGCGCCGCCCTTGATACCGAACACCGGGCCCAAAGAGGGTTCCCGAAGGGCGATGACAGCCTTTTTCCCGATTTTTTTCATAGCCTGCCCCAGGCCCACCGAAGTGGTGGTTTTTCCTTCACCGGCAGGGGTCGGGTTGATTGCCGTTACCAGAATCAGTTTTCCGTCCGGCTGATTCTCTAGGCGCTTAAACAGGGATTCATTCACTTTTGCCTTATAACGGCCATAGGGTTCCAGTTCTTCCTCCCGAATCCCCAACTCGTCGGCAATCTGGGAAATGGGGAGCATTTTTGCCCCCTGTGCAATTTCAATATCTGTCAGCATGAAATCACTCACCTCTCATAAAGATAACCGGGCGGAAGCCCCTTTTCTGCATAAATCCGGGCAGAAAAGGCCGCTCGGTTTAAAACTGTAAGGTTATTATAGCACATTCTTCCCCCATGTAAAAGCACAAACGACAAATTCCATCATTTCGCCCCCTTTTGTCCCATCAAGTGGGGGCTGGTTTTTGCTCTTTGACAGGAATACCTGGACAGTATTTTCCATATAGTATGCCATGCACAAACAATCGAAAGGGGAATGTTTGAGATGAAAATCAATTGGGGCGTGCGTTTTAAAAACAAGATGTTCTGGATTACGGCAATCCCGGCAATCCTGCTGCTGATTGGCCAAATTCTCTCGGCGTTTGGCGTCAACTGGGATTCTACCGGCATCGCCACTCAGCTTACCGGGATTGTGGGGACGGTTTTCAGCCTGCTGACCCTGATCGGCGTGATTCAAGACCCCACTACTGCCGGGATGAGCGACAGCGAACGTGCCCTGAAATATGAAGAACCCTCTAAATAATTATGGGTTCTGCTGATGGCGGTTGCACATCTGTTCCCGATAGCGGCTTGGGGATACTCCCACCTGTGATTTAAACACCTTGGAAAAATAGCTCACGCTGGAAAAAGCCAGCTGCTGTGAAATCACTTCGATTTTATCGCCTGTATAGAGCAGGTGGCGTTTGGCTGTCCGGATTTTCTCCTCCATCAGGTGCTTCATCGGGCTGACGCCAAAGCACTGGTGATACATGCGGCAAAAATGATACTTACTCATATTGACCGATGCGGCAAGATTTTGTAAATTCACCGGACGGTAAACAGAGCCTCGCAAGGCTTCCTGCGCCCTGAGAACAAATTCTGCCCGCTCTGGCGGTTCTTCTTTTCGGGACTGCATTTCCCGGCAGTCCCGAAGCACCGCCAGCACAACAGCATACAAACACTGCGAAAGCAAAAACACATCCGGCGTCAAGTCCCGCACAGTTCGGAAGGTATCTTTCAGCCATTGCTCCATTTGGGGAGAGCTGGCCGAAAACGGCAGCGGGGAGATTTCGTCAATCCGGTTTGCCATCTCCTCTACTACCCGCCCGTTTAGGTGAGTCCAGTAAATTTTACTGGGGACACCGGGTTCAAAGTAATATTTATGGTACTGCTTTAAATTTGCAAACACATATTCTCCAGCGCCCAAACGCAAATGGCGGCCATTTTGCTCATGATGAAGGATGCCCTCTTTAACAAACATCACCAGATAATTGTCAAAATTGGAGCGGTCGATCAGGAAAGAAGGGTTTGACTCCTCCCCCATTCCGTCGCTGAAGCACAAATTATTTCGGACAAACTCTGTGGGTTCTACAAAATATCGAAACGGCTCCGCCATTTGCTGCACCTCCAGCACACGAGGATTTATTTTTGATAACAGCAATATTTTACAACTACTCGGCAACAAAATCAATGGTAAACCGGGCAGATCCATGGTTCAATAACAATAACCTGATAACCCCCCATAGGAGTTGATTGAAATGAACCAAGATGTAAAAATCCTTCGCAAACTGGCATATGAATACCTCGTGGCTTCTCAAGACCCCCGCAACAGCCAGAACCGTATCCTGCACACCGCTGTAAACGATAAAAAAATGATCCGTCCGGTTGTGCTGATTAATGAAATCCCCTTCCCGGAGCTGAATTTTGACGGCTCGCTCACCCTTCGGTGCAGCGATCCCATTCTGCGCTCGGCAGAGGACTTTTTGCGAAAAAAGCTGTTCCAGTGGAAATATTTTCCCGCCGACATGATTCTCCCCCCCTATCTGCCCGTTGAAAAAGCGATGAAATCGACGGGAATCGGGATTTCGGTGGAAGAAGAAACCCTTGCTACCGATCAGGAAAACTGGATTGTTTCCCACGAATACCACGACCAGCTGTCGACCGAAGAAGATTTGGAAAAGCTGCATCCGCCTGTGATTTCCTATGACCACGAGGACACCATGATGCGGTATAACCGGATTGCCAATGCAATTGGAGATATCCTACCGGTACGCATTACCGGACACAACTGCTATACTTCCATGTGGGACGAAATTTCCGCTTATCGGGGCGTGACAAACCTGCTGATCGATTTGGCGGAACGCCCGGAATTTAGCCATCAGATCGTTTCACGCCTCACAGAATTTGAAATCAGCCGCCTGGAGCAGATGGAAGAACTGGGGTTGTTTGACATTGACCCGCTGGAAATTCACTGCACCTGCGCCCTGAACAGCGACCTTCCCGGCGATTATGACGGCGGAAAAGTGAAGCGCAGCCAGATTTGGGGGCGTGGCATGGCACAGATTTTTGCTTCGGTTTCAAAAGAAATGCACGAAGAATTTGACATTCAATATATGAAGAAAGTGATGGAGCCTTTTGGCCTGGTCTATTATGGCTGCTGTGAACCGCTGGATAAAAAAGTGGACATCGTGGAAAAGCTCCCACACCTGCGCAAGATTTCCATCACGCCATGGGCCGACATCGACAATGCTGCTGAAGTGATTGGAAACCGCTATGTAATCGCCAACAAGCCAAATCCTTCTTCGGTGGCGGTTCGTCTGGACGAAGACGCCCTGCGTGCCGAAATCGGACGCACCCTGAACGCCTGCAAACGCAACGGATGCAGCTTTGATATGGTTCTCAAGGATATCAGCTCCTGCGGACATCAGCTGGACAATCTGGTGCGCTGGGAAAAGACAGTTATGGAAATGGTTCGCAACTACTAATGGTTTTTAAATTGGAACTTTTTTCTCCTTTCAACATTGTGTGATTTCCGGGTATAGTTTGCCAAAGGTTCGGCACAATAAGGAATGAAATATCATATGGAAAGGAGAACTATCCATGAGCAGCAAAAAAGGCAAGAAAAACAGCGGGCTGCCTCAAAATATCAACCTTGTCACCCCCGTTCCCAACCCGGACGCCCAACGCATCACCCGGTTGGTGAAAAGCGCCGGACGTGTTGAAGGATATGAACTGGCAAACGGAGAAATCCTTTCAAAAAAGGAAGGCGTTGCACTGGCAAAGGCGGGCGGTATCCGTGGGGTTGCCGTAGCAGTCCGCAATGGCAACGAATATTTGCGCTCCCTGCCCGATGGGTCGGAAAACGACAATCTGGGCAATCTCCCCTCTACAACGATCACGAACTAAAGCAAAGGCCAGCATCCAATTGGACGCTGGCCCTCTTTTTGTTTTTTCTGATTTTTGTTGATACGCCTGTTTTTGCAGACGATAAGTCGAACGATAAGCCGAAGGATTAGTCGGACAATCAGTCGGACGATTCGTTTTCTTCGTAATCGTTCGCCAGACGGAACCGGTCGATCACATACATGCAGATACCCATAACCATGCCGACCACACAGGCCAACACCATGCCGGAAAGCTGTACATCGCCCAGCGTTACGGTAATCCCCGAAAGGCCGGTAACAAATACCACCGCAGTGAGCGCCTGGTTGCGGGCACGGCCATAGTCCACCTTGGAATCCACCAGAATCCGAAGGCCGGAAGCGCCGATCATGCCATAGAGCAGGAACGAAATACCGCCGATTACCGGGCCGGGGATGGTGGAGATGAGAGCGGAGAAAGAACCGATAAAGCCACAGATAACGGAGAGGACAGCAGCGCCGCCGATTACCCATACGCTATACACCTTGGTCATGGCCATGACGCCGATGTTTTCTCCATAGGTAGTGGTGGGCACAGAGCCAAACAGTCCCGAAACCGCTGTGGAAATGTTGTCGCCCAGCAGAGAACGGTGCAGGCCGGGGTCTTTGAGCAAATCACGTCCCACAATTTTGCTGGTCACAATCTGGTGTCCGATATGCTCAGAGGCAATTACCAGCAGCACCGGCAGCATGGTGAGAATTGAATTGATGTCAAACTTTGCCAGCTGGAACTTGGGCAGGGAAATCACATTTGCCTGCTGGATAGCGGTAAAATCGACCATGCACAGGCAAACCGCTGTCACATATCCTGCTACAATTGCAATCAAAATCGGGATTACGCCAAAGAATTTGCGGAACAAAATGGAGCCGAACACTGCCACGCAAAGAGTAACGGTAAACACCGCAACATTCTTTCCGTCGATAGCGCCGTTTTCCCCTGCCAGCATGCCGCCGGTGCTGGCGGCGTTTCCGGCCAGTTCCAGCCCGATCAGGGCCACTACCGGGCCCATAGCGGCCGGCGGGAGCACCACGTCAATCCAGCGGGAGCCAAATTTCCAGATAATCAGCGCCAACACGCATCCCAGCACGCCAACCGCCACAAATCCGCCCTGTGCATAGGAGAACGCCTCCATATGCTGCGCCATCTGTTCGGCTGTGGGGTTTTGGAGGTTCGGGTTGGTTGCATACGGAGAGCCATGCTGCGCCATCACCAGCAGCGCCGGTGCAATAAAAGCAAAGCTGGAGCCCAGATAGGCGGGCGCTTTGGCCTTGGTGATAAAGATAAAAAACAGAGTCCCCAGTCCATTCATCAACAGCACAATGGCCGGATCGATATGGAACAATGTGGGAACCAGCACAGAAGCGCCAAACATGGCGAACATATGCTGGATGCTCAGCGGGATTGCCTGCCCAAGAGGCGGGCGCTCGTTGACCTGAATGATTCTTTTTGCCATTCCTTTTCCTCTTTTCCTGCTCTTTTTTTGCATCACCGGTTTATGGGCTATCTGAAAAGTCGAAATTATCGTCTTTTCCTACAGGCATCATGAAATGATGTCGTACAACGGTAGCTACTGCGTTAAAAATCGTTATTGCCTTGTATCTGCCTATTGCTTGTGGAAAATTCTTCAATTTCTTTGTTTTCAGATACGCCCTAGCGGCAGATGGTATTCAAAATAAAAGCCCGGCCAATGGCAGAGCTTTCATTTTCTGTGTGATTGTACAAAGCGTTTCTCCGCTATTTTCTCACAAACGCTGTTTTGGGCATCCCGCAAATCGGGCACACCCAATCATCGGGAAGCTCCTCAAAGGAGGTATCCGGGTCGTTATACAGGTAGCCGCAAACCGTACACACCAGCATTTCGCCGTCGTTATCGCCGGAAGCGGGCAGAAGCGGCTGATAAACAGGCGCATTTTTGGGGACGCTCCCCTTGATTACCTGACGGTAATAGTCGTAGGTCATGGGCACACGCTGCGTGTGTTCGCTGCCGGCAATGATCTCGGCCAGGAACAGGGTGTGAGTGGTGCTTTCCATATAGTCCACCACCCGGCAGAGGAACCAGCAGCAGGTATTTTCTTTGATAACCGGAACCCCTTCCCGCAAAACCTTGTGACGGATATTGGCGAGCTTGCCGCCATTTCGCCCGGAAGTAAAGCCCAAAGCGCCCACTACCGCCCCGGAGGTATCCTCTGAAAGGACGGATACGGTAAACAGCTTATTTTTGAGGATACACTCATAGCTGTAATTGTCACGGCTCATGCTCAGGGTAATCATCAAGGGCGCCGTATTCGTCACCTGCATCACGGTGTTGACGATGCAGGCCGAGGGGCCATTCTCCCCCTTTACGCCTACTGCATACATGCCATAAGAAAGCAATCGTAAAATATTCGGTTCCAAAAACTCCACCTCCAAAACTCAGGCACGGCCCTTTTTGATTTTGTCCCAATACATCTTAAATGCCTGTTCGTTCTTGTTGTCGCCATACTCATAATACCGGGTATCCTTTAACACATCCGGCAGATACTGCTGTTCTACCCAACGGTTGGGATACTCGTGGGGATATTTATAAAACTGCCCTTTTCTGGCAGCATCCGCCCCATCATAATGCTTGTTTTGCAGCTGGCGGGGAATACTCCCCACCTTGCCCTTTTCCACATCCTCCATAGCAGCGATAATCGCATTATGCGCTGTGTTGGATTTGGGTGCGGTTGCCACCAAAATCACAGCGTCTGCCAGAGGGAGCCTTGCTTCGGGCAAGCCCACCATCATGGCAGCATCCACCGCCGCCTTGACGATGGGGATAATCTGCGGCCAGGCCAGCCCCACATCTTCACAGGCACACACCATCAACCGGCGGCAGGCAGAAGCCAGGTCACCTGCCACCAGCAGCCGTGCCAGATAATGGATCGCTGCATCCGGGTCGCTGCCACGCATGGACTTTTGAAAAGCCGACACGATATCATAATGCTCGTCGCCTTCCCGGTCATACCGCATGGCGCTGCGCTGGGTTAGCTCCCTTGCCAGCTCCATGCTGATAAAATAACCGGTTTCGTCCGGCTGGGCAGAAAGGCAGCAAAGCTCCACGGCGTTCATGGC
Organism: Candidatus Heritagella gallinarum; assembly: GCA_904394685.1. Classification (GTDB taxonomy): domain Bacteria; phylum Bacillota; class Clostridia; order Oscillospirales; family Acutalibacteraceae; genus Heritagella_A; species Heritagella_A gallinarum. The sequence continues at coordinate 2,527 of CAJFNK010000034.1, read as the reverse complement.
TTTGCGTACATCGCCGCCGCACGCAGTGGCGATGTATTGGGCTACGCCATCTTCCCGGCCATAATGCTCGCCCTGTTCGTCTTCCATGATGGCAAAAGCCCGCTCTACCGCCGCCGTCACTTCGGCTGCTTCTACCGGCTTAAATTCAAACACGGTGGAACGGCTCAAAATGGCGTTATAAACATAGAAATAGGGGTTTTCTGTTGTGGAGGCAATCAGGGTGATACTGCCGTTTTCAATAAACTCCAAAAGGGTTTGCTGCTGCTTCTTATTAAAATACTGGATCTCGTCCAGATAGAGCAAAACGCCGTTTACCCCTTCCAAGGTATTGGTGCTTGCAATCACTTCCCGAATATCCGCTGTTGACGCAGTGGTACCGTTCAGCTTGCACAGGCGTTTATGCGTGTTTTTTGCGATGATCGAGGCCACGGTGGTTTTGCCCACGCCAGAAGGGCCATAAAAGACCATATTGGGGATTTCCCCCGACTCGATGATACGGCGGAGCGCCTTGCCTTCTGCCAGCAAATGGCGCTGCCCAACGACATCATCCAGAGTTTTGGGGCGGATACGATCCGCCAATGGAGCTGCCACCGAAGCACTTCCTTCCTTTTATCAAACCGCAGGCTGCTGCCGGAAAGAACCTGCTGGGATAGTATATGCCTCCCAAAACACGATCAGACCGGCGTTTCTGCGATGATATGGTTTTTTCAGCAATACAGGGGATATTTTGCACACAGGGCGTTTACCATCTCCCGCACCTGATCGGCATTGGCGTCAAAGTCCTCCACAACCATCTGGATGCACTGGGCAATCACGTCCATATCCTCGGTGTTCAGGCCACGGGTGGTAACAGCCGGGGTTCCCAGACGCACGCCGCTGGTAACAAAGGGGCTGCGCTGCTCGTTGGGAACGGTGTTCTTGTTGGCGGTGATATACACTTCATCCAGACGATGCTCCAGCTCCTTGCCGGTCAGTTCCATGCCGGTGAGGTTCAACAGCATCAGGTGGTTATCTGTGCCGCCCGAAACCAGCTTCAGCCCACGGGACAGCAGTCCGTTAGCCAGTGCCTGTGCGTTCTCCACGATCCGGCGGCCATAGTCCTTAAACTCCGGCTTGAGCGCCTCGCCAAAGCAAACTGCCTTGCCGGCGATGATGTGCATCAGCGGGCCGCCCTGTGTTCCGGGGAAAATCGCCTTGTCGATAGCCTTGGCATATTCTTCACGGCAGAGGATCAGGCCGCCTCTGGGGCCACGGAGCGTCTTGTGGGTGGTGGTGGTGACCACATCTGCCCACGGGACAGGGTTGGGATGCTGCCCGGCGGCAACCAGACCGGCGATATGAGCCATATCGACCATCAGGTAAGCGCCACATTCATCACAGATGGAGCGCAGCTTCTCAAAATCGATCACTCTGGGATAAGCGCTGGCGCCGGCAACGATCATCTTCGGCTTGACTTCCATGGCCTGTGCACGCAGCTTGTCATAGTCGATATAATGGGTTTCGGGGTCAACGCCATAGGGGACAAAATTGAAATAGCTGCCCGACATATTCACGGGGGAGCCGTGGGTCAAATGGCCGCCTTCGGCCAGGTTCATGCCCATCACGGTATCGCCGGGCTTGAGCAGGGCAAAATAAACCGCCATGTTTGCCTGTGCGCCGGAATGAGGCTGCACGTTGGCATGCTCTGCGCCAAACAGCTCGCAGGCACGCTTTCTGGCGATATCCTCCACGATATCCACATACTGGCAACCGCCATAATAGCGCTTACCCGGATATCCCTCTGCATATTTGTTGGTAAGGATGCTTCCCATAGCAGCCATCACAGCCGGGGAAACAATATTTTCAGAGGCGATCAGCTCCAGATTCCGGCGCTGGCGTCCCAGCTCCAGGTTCATCGCCTCGGCTACCTCGGGGTCATAGTTGGAAACAAATCCAATCGTATCCATCATATCCTGATACATTTTACTCCTCCTGCTCAAAATCATTTTTGGTGCGCTTTAACACACTATTGCAATTATTATACACGTTTCCCGCCATAAGTACAACGAATTTTATAATTTTTCTTTCAAATTCTCCCCGGATTTGCATCAGTCCCTCCCCATGACCTCAAAAACCCATCTTTTCTCTGCTTGCAGTTCCCCCCATTCCCGGCATACAAAAAGCGCCCCAGTTTAAAACTGCGGCGCTTTCTTTATGAATCGATTCAGATTACTGCTTTCCGATGGTGTGCTTTACACGGTCATGCTCCTCGGCACGCTTTGCGTTGTTCCAACGGTCGGTGGTTCCCACCAAATAACCGGTAATGCGGCGAATCCGCTCAAATTCCACACCCTGTCCTACCATCTGCTCGTTATGATTTTTCATCTCTACCATTATGATTTCCTCCTTTGGAATTAGAATTAAAATTTAGATCTATGACAAATTGAAGTTGTTGTTTTTCTAGGGCGTTTCTGAAAACTAAGAAATTGACGGATTTTCCGCAAGCAATAGGCAGATACAAGGCAAAAAACGCAGGAATCCTTGATGG
>CAJFNK010000033.1 GCA_904394685.1 Candidatus Heritagella gallinarum | reverse complement strand
AGCTTTGCTATACCTTTTTTGAGCTATCCTTTTTCACCACCACCATTCATTTTGGGGCTTGACTTTTAATAGTTAATCTTTCTTTTTATATTTCTTCAAAATAGTTTGGCGTGTTAAAAATTTCGGTTTCGATGGAATCCCGGAGAATTCGAATTTTCCCGCTTGATGTTGCCAGCAGGACTTTTGGCAGGTCACGGCTCAAAAACAGGGAAATCCCTTCGGTCATGCAATAGGCGCCGGTTTTTTCAAATACGAGTACGTCGCCGATATGGAGGGGAGGAAGCGGCATCTGTTTTACCAGAATATCGTTGACTGTACAGAGAGAGCCACAGATGTTCCAGCGATGGGTTTCCGCTTCGGAATAGGGGGAGAGAACTCGGATGCCGGGCTGCTTCATGGCCATTGATTGCCCAAAATAGACGAGCTGGTGCATACCGCCGTCTACAATAGCAAAGGAGCCCTGACGGTTAGTTTTGAGGTCTACCACCTGTGTCAGATAACGCCCGCAGCTAGCGGCAATGCTCCGGCCAAGCTCCAGAATGATTTTTCCGGAGAAGTTCATGTCCTCAAGTAATGCAGAAAATTCCCGCAAAAACACCGGCTCGTCAAACGCTTCCCCTTCAAAATAAGATACCGGCAGGCCGGGGCCAAATTCCAGTTCTTCCGCCTGATATCCATACCGTTCTGAAAGATGCTCCAAAAAGGAATCCAACAGATTGATTTCACGCTGTAAGCGTTTGAGTGAGGTCTTTTGCGTCCCGGAAAAATATTGGATTCCACGAATATGCAGCCAAGGGTTCTCAAAACGGCCAGCAATCATCTGCTCGATTTCATCTCCATCCAGTCCAAACTGGTTTCCGCTGGTAAGGCGGAGCAAAACCGGCAATTTGGTTCCGGCGGCTTTGGCTGCTTCTTGAAGTATCGAAAACTGTGACATGGACTCGACCGTATAGATTCCAGTCGAAGCCCCCGCTTGCACATCATGCTGTACGGTCTGCTGCATCAGCAAGGCGTTTTTATATACACCGGATACCACCTGTTTTTCAGAGGGAACTCCCATCTTTTGGCAGATAGCGAGTTCTCCCGGCGAGCAGATTTCAAAGCGGTCTGCCAGAGGCAGCAGCTCCCTGACTAAAAAGGGATTGGCTTTTACGGCGTAACAGAGTTCTACCTGAGATGGAAGGTGTTTTCGTAAAAACGCCATCCGATTTTGCAGTTCCTCTGCATCCAGCAAATAAAAGGGGGTGGGATAATTCTTTAAAATCTCACGCAGTTGGGTATCGTTCATTTTTTCTCCCTTCTTTCCATCAGGCTTTTTCGGTCTATCTTGCCGTTTTTGGTAAGAGGAAACTCGGTGAGAGGATAGAGTGCTCCCGGTACCATAAAGACAGGCAGACGTTTTCTCAACTCCGAATAAAGCTCTTTTTTCTCCCAGGAGCCGATATAAAATCCCATGAGTTTTTGCTTCTTTTCGTCAAACACACAGCAGCATCGTTCAATGCCGGGCAGATTCGCAATCGAGCGTTCGATTTCTTCCAGCTCAATCCGATGTCCCATGTGCTTGATTTGGAAATCCTTGCGCCCGCAAAAGAACAGCTCCCCGTTTTCGGCATAGCGTCCCAGATCGCCGGTTCGATAAATCCGTTCGGGATAACGGGAATGGAGCGGGTTTTGTACGAATGCAGCGGCAGTTTGCTCCGGGGCACAGTAGTATCCAAGCGCCAGAGCGGTTCCCCGCACACAGATTTCCCCAACGGTTCCGGGCTGGGTGACTTCCCGGCCGTCCTCTGCCAGTAAAAATACCTGCTCGTTTGGGAAAGCCCGGCCAATGGGGATTCCATCTGCATAGCTGCGTTGGGGGTCCAGAATATGATAAGTACAGTTGCAGGTGATTTCTGTGGGGCCATACAGGTTGACAAACCGGGCGTTAGGCAAATGGGAGCGCCAGCTTTCCAAATGTTTGGAAGGCATCACCTCTCCGCTGAAAAGAACCTTCTCCACGGTATCAGGAACCCGATAGTCAAGCCCGTGGAATGTGCTGATAAGGCAAAGTGCGGAAACCGCCCAAATCATGGTGGTGACATGATGGTCACAGAGGAAATCCAGCAATTCTGTGGGGCGGGAAAACAGCGCTCTGGGAACCGTTACCAGTGTGGCGCCTGTTTTCAGAGCAGAATAGAGGTCTTTTACCGAAACATCAAAGTCAAAAGGAGCCTGATTTGCCACAATATCTGTTTCGGTGATTTCAAACAGCTCGGTAAAGACTTCGATAAAGTCGATCACGGAACGATGGCTGACCACCACCCCTTTGGGAACCCCGGTGGAGCCGGAGGTGAAGTTGGCATATAAAGGGTCTGTATCGATCATGCGGGAACGGACTTGTTGCAGCGCTTCCGGATTGATGGGTGAGGAGAGAAGATCGTCTACAAGCAGAATTTGCTCTGGTGCAAACAGGCTGGCAGCGATATCCCGGTGTGGAGCATCGCAGATCACCAGACCGGCCTGTAAAACCTTTTGAATCTGTTCCAGACGGGAAAGAGGAAGCTCCGGGTTGAAAAAAACGTAAAATCCGCCAGCATACACGATACCCCAAAAGGCGTTTAGAGCAGGAATCCCTTTTTCCATCAGCACAGCGACCGGAGCGCCTTGCGGAATCTTTCCGGCCAGCGAGGAGCCGATGCGCTGGCAGTTTTCCAGCAGCTCTTGATAGCTGCAATTGCCGTGTTCATCAAGTACCGCTGTTTTTGTGGGAAATAAAGCGGCGCTGTTTTCAAGATATTCCAAAATATTTCTAGTTCTCATGTATATCACCTGATAGTAAGATGCGGGAAGCTGAGAGCCTGTTTGCAAGGAGGAATCATGGACTACATTTTCAAACAGGCTTCAGGCTGTCCCAAACTGTTTGTGGGAAAATTTGCTCTTTTATCATATCCCCCTCATCTTTAGTACAGCTTTAGAAAACCTTAATGTTTGCAAAGAAAAGCCCGGAACCAAAAGGTTCCGGGCATAAATACAAGGAATATAGAAGATTTAGCGGGATTTTGGGAGTTCTATCCGAAATTCTGTCTGATAGGGCTTGTGCGGTGGGTTAATAAGAAAGATTTTTCCGGCGTGCATCTCAATAATGCGTTTGGCGATAGAAAGCCCAAGGCCAGTGCCTTTGCCGGTGGTGCGGGCCTGATTCCCAGTAACAAAAGGCTGAAACAGGCTGTCTGCGATTTCCGTTGGAATCCCAATTCCGTCATCTGCCAGGGTCAGCACGATTTTAGACTCATCCTGCCGCATGGAAACAAAAATGGTGCTTCCTTTTGGATTGTATTTTAGGCTGTTGTTCAACAGGTTTTCGAGGAACCGGCGCATTAACCGCCTGTCGATAGATACAGAAAGCCGCTGTTCGGGAAGGTCAGCCGACAATTCAAATCCGGCGTCTGTGATTTCCGTGTATTTTTCGGCAAAAAAGCCTTTTACAAATTCTGTAAAATCCATCGGCTCAAGATGCAGTGGATAGTCGGGATGCTCCATCTGGGTGAAAAAGAACAGGTCGTTTACCAGTTCTGTCGCCAGCCTGGATTTGCTGAAAATTGTCTGGAGATACCGCTCCTGCTTTTCCGGTGGGACTCTGCCCTGAGACAGTGCTTCTGCATATCCCTGAATTACCGTGAGCGGAGTTTTCAAATCGTGAGAGATATCGACGATCAGTTTCTGCTTTTCCTCATAAAGGGCCTCTTTTTCCTCACGGGTTTTTTCCAGCTGGGTGACGAGTCCCTTAAAATTGGAAACCGTATCATAAAATTCCGAAGGAACCGCCATCGGATTGATTTCGTTTTCTTTTCCTTTTTGATAGGATACAATCGTTTGATTTAAGGGGGCTATGCAGCGTTTTACCCTTCGGGAGAATAAAATCACAAACAGGATAATGGACAGCAGCACGGTCGGGACGCCAATCATCCAAAGAGAGTTGGCAGATCGAATGATCTCATCATACTTTTTACCGCTGAGATTGAACGAAAGAAACGCCAAAGTGCGTTTCTCTCCGGCAGCGTTTTGATAGACATACTTTTCCAATATGCCGTTGTTTCTCGATATTCCGCTGAGAAGTTCAAATTCCCGAGCGGACAGAGAATCTCTGTCGGCGAACAATGTGCCTTCGAGAATATGGTAGTCCTCATCCAGAACACAGTAATCCAGTGCCTTAGGCACCGGCCCATCATGCCAATAAGAGCTTAGGTATACCAGATATTGAATGGAGCCATCAGGTGCGAGATCTTCAAATACGTCGAAAAAATGTCCGGAATGGTAATCTCCAATCAGTTCCATGTCCTGATAAAATACTTTTTCATTGATTGTACGATTGCTGGCATAGACAGTTTTTCCGTCTTCATCAAAAATAATATAAGCAGCGTTTTGAGCATTTTTGGATGGAATACGAGCGTATTCCTCATGAACCAGAGCGTCCTCGTGTTGTAACAGGTCGTCAATCGTAAAAAAAGCCTCATTGATGCGCTGGTTTACCAGATAGTGGAAAGCGGAATAAATCAGCACGATCAAAAGTGTATAAAAGAGAAAATAAAGCATACAGGAAACGATCAGGCTTTTTCGTTTCAAATTATTCCGCTTCAATTTTATACCCCAGCCCCCTTACCGTTTTGATATATTGTGGATTGGATGGATCATCTTCAATTTTGGAACGGATATTGGAAATATGAACCATCATGGTGTTGTCGTCACTTTCATATAGCTCCCCGCCAATGCAGGTGTACAGCTGCGCTTTGGTATACACTCGGCCTGGAGACTGCATCAGTTTTACCACGATTTTCAGTTCCGTAGGGGTGAGCGGGATGATTTTCCCACGCTTTCGCAGAATAAATTTATATAAATCCAGATGCAGCTCCCCTACCGTCAGAGAAGTCGTTTCTGTTGCCGGCGTTGTGGCGTTGGTTTCGCCGCCCAGGTCGTAATATCTACGCAGGGCAGCTTTTACATAGGCCACTACCTCTAAGGGATTGAATGGCTTTGTCATATAAGCATCTGCCCCCAGAGTAAGACCGAGAATTTTGTCGGTATCCAGTGTTTTGGCAGAGAGCATAATCACAGGAAAATTGTAGTTTTTTCGTATTTTTCTCACCAAATCATATCCATTAAGCCCTGGCATCATGATATCGATGATTGCCAGGGAAATTTTTTGTGTCTGAACCAGTTCGAGTGCTTCCAGTCCGTTTTCTGCCGAAAAAATATGATACCCTTCGCCTGTGAGATAGAGGGAGAGCAATTCAATGATATCGCTGTCGTCCTCTGCGATCAGAATATTCTGGCTCAAAGCTAATCCCGTCCTTTCTAAGGTTATTGGGTTGAAAAAACGATAGGATAAGGTCATTGTAGTATGTAGGAAGTTTTTTTGTCAATATAAATACCTTTTTTGTAATGATATTGTAAATGAATGAGTATAAAAAAGCAGAAAAGGGAGATAAAAGTTGAAACATAGAAAATAAAACGCTTTTCCGTCTAAAACGCATTTTCTCAAAACAGCAGAGAAAACAAGGTGTTTCAGACGGAAAAGCATAGTTTGACTAGGGGCTATCTGAAAAGTCGAAATGATCGTCTTTTCCTACAATCAATGTCAGCTACTGCGTTAAAAAACTCGGAATCCATCAAGGATTCCTGCGTTTTTTGCCTTGTATCTGCCTATTGCTTGTGGAAAATCCTTCCATCTCTTTGTTTTCAGATACGCCCTAACTGCTTACTAATGGAATCGTGAAAATTAGTCGTCAGAAGTTTTTATTGTGGTTCCAGTTGTTTTTTGCGCTTGTTTCCATAACTGATTGGCATAAACAGAGCATCCGGCACAGAGGATTCCCTGCACAGTCGCCGTAAACGCAGCTAACAGGATGTCCTGCCAGCTGGCAAAACTAGAAGTGGACAGAACCCACAAAAGCGACAGCGCCACACCGCATCCTCCCAGTGCTACGGGAATCAGAGCGTCGGAAAACCAGTTGGCCTTTTTAAGTCCCATTCCTACAAAGTATAACACAGGTACCAGAATGAGCAGTTCAGGATTGATTGCGTTTAGTATTGTTTCCATTTCAATTTCCTCCAATTTCTTTCTGATATTCTTCAATCATCAGGTGGTAACGGGCCTTGACTTCGCCATTACCACCCTCTTTCACATATTCCTCGCCAGCTTTCAGGCGTTCTCCCATGGGCATTTCTTCTGACATGATGGTCAGGCGGAGCATCCCCAGATAATCGTTATGCTGATGCTTCTCCACCTGTTCCAGCCGTTTGAGTATTTCTTTGAGCGGCCTGGAGAGCTTCCATAAGGTTGCAAGCAGTGCCAAAACCATGGAGAGATATCCGCACAGACTGGCTATTTCTTCTATCCATTTCAATGGTTTATCCCTCACTCAATGACAATCTGGAATCGGTCAAGCTGCTGGCCGAACGTTCCGGCATAGCCGTCCTGACTGCTATCTTTTTCATTGTCATGCTGCCACGGCCAGTAATCGCCATGCAGCGGGGAAACACGGTACTTTGCCCGCTTATAAGGCCGGATGTTGTCGGGCGTGTAGTAATACACCTCAACCGCATCGATGGGCTTTCCATTTCCAGCATAGCCATTCTGGTGGTCGTTGATGTCGTAACTGGTTACATACGGGAGCCAGTCACCGCCTTTAACATGAACCCGATATTTGATCTTGCCCTCGCTGACTTTAATGGCTACATCGGTGATGGCGTCGCCGGGCAAACCGGCATAGTCATTTAAATCGGAAACGGCTGGATACCACTTTTTGCGTTTTCCCCGGACACGATACTGTGCGCTCACAGTAAGAGGAGTGGGGGAGGGAGCGGGCTTGACCGGATTTGCAGGCTGTTCAGGCTTCTCGTTGTCTGGGCGCTCGATTTCGCCGCTTGCCATGCCGCTCAGCTGCTTTTTTACATCCGCCCGGAAGGTGTCCATGCTCTTGCCAAACTTTGGGAACCAGTGCATCACGTCGCCGTGGTTGGACGCAATGCCACGGGTGTAACCCTCGCTGTGGCAGAGGATATCTTTTTCT
>CAJFNK010000032.1 GCA_904394685.1 Candidatus Heritagella gallinarum | reverse complement strand
GATGTCATGTTTGAAGGCAAGGAAAGAAGAATTGCCAAGATCGAAAAGTGTCTCGCCGAGTACGGCATTGCCAGCCTCGAAGAGGCCCGTGAGCTTTGCCTGAGCAAGGGCTTTGATCCTGATAAGATCGTAAAGGGCGTACAGCCCATCGCATTTGAAAACGCCAGCTGGGCCTATACTCTGGGCTGCGCTGTTGCTATCAAGAAGGGCGTTAAGTCCGCTTCCGAGGCTGCTGAGGCCATCGGTATCGGCCTGGAGGCCTTCTGTGTGCCCGGCTCTGTTGCCGAGCAGAGAAACGTTGGTCTGGGTCACGGCAACCTGGGCGCCATGCTGCTGCGTGACGAAACCAAGTGCTTTGCTTTCCTGGCCGGCCACGAATCCTTTGCAGCTGCTGAAGGCGCTATCGGCATTGCCCGTACCGCTAACCGTGCCCGTAAGGAGCCCCTGCGCATCATCCTGAACGGCCTGGGTAAAGACGCTGCTTATATCATTTCCAGAATCAACGGCTTTACCTATGTGAAGACCGAGTATGATTTCTTCACCGGCGAGCTGAAGGTTGTGGAAACCAAGGCTTTCTCCGACGGCGAGCGTGCCGCTGTTAAGTGCTACGGCGCAAACGACGTTCTGGAAGGCGTTGCTATCATGAAGCACGAGGGTGTTGACGTTTCCATCACCGGTAACTCCACCAACCCCACTCGCTTCCAGCATCTGGTTGCAGGCACCTACAAGAAGTGGGCGCTGGAGAACGGCAAGAAGTACTTCTCCGTTGCTTCCGGCGGCGGCACCGGCCGTACCCTGCACCCCGACAACATGGCTGCCGGCCCTGCTTCCTATGGCTTGACCGACTCCATGGGCCGTATGCACGGCGACGCTCAGTTTGCAGGTTCTTCCTCTGTGCCCGCTCATGTTGAGATGATGGGCCTGATGGGCATGGGCAACAACCCGATGGTTGGCGCTACCGTGGCCTGCGCTGTTGCTGTTTACGAGGGAACCAAATAATTCCTTTTCGGATTTCAGAATTTTGGGACGTATCTTTCGGGATACGTCCCTTTTTTATGTCATTTATTCTATTTTTTTGTTTTACTATTCGTATATAAAACTTAATATATATCGTTTTGTACAAACTGAACCATAAAATGCAAAAGGCAGATAGCATGATGACCTCTCATGTATCTGCCTTTTATTATCATTATCTCAGCGTAACGCAACTCGTACATTTTATCCAACCGAAAAAATTGGAGCATATTTTCTTGCGATTCATTTTTTGCATGATAGATTGGCTGGCACAGAAACCAAAGCACACAGTGCAATCACAATGCCCGTTACCAGAAAGCGCATGGCCGTCGTACCCCCAAAAATATCAGAAACAGGGTTTACAACCATGGGAGAAAGTGCCGCTCCGAGATTGATTGCTGCCATATAGATCGATGCGGTAAACGCATTATTTTCCGGTTTCAAACTTTTGGAAAGCAAATATGTACCGGCTGCATTAAATACCGCAAATCCAAAACCTACCATAGCTCCCCCAAGTAAAATTGGAATCAGCGAAGGCAGGAAAAAGCAGAGCAAAAATCCGGCGCCGCTCATTGCCAGTGCAACTGTTTCAATTTGACGTTTGGTTTTTGCTGCCAGAAAACCAAAGCACAGACCACCCACAATTCCTCCAAGCGTATTACACATTGTGGCACTGCTGGCTGTATCGGCCCCTCCGATTCCCATCTCACTGATATAAATCGAAGAATTGGTATTGAACGCATTTTGCATGGTAAAGTAGATAATTCCGATCACAAAGAGAAACGCAATGTAAGGAGAAAACTGGAATCCGCTCTTTGAAGCTGTTCCACCTGAAAATATAATTCCGTCTGGCAAACATTTGATTACAACCAGAAGTACGGGAATCAGCAGCAGGAAACAGAGAAAGCTGTAATGCCATCCCAGACGTGAAAGTTGTCCACTGATAAAAGAAAAAAACATCGCCCCCAATGCTACAAAAGTTGCATTAAACCCCATCAACTGTCCTCTCTCTGCGTCATCAAAATAGTCGCAGATAATCGAGTTGATGACAGGCATTAACATGCCGCTCCCGCATCCCATTATCACGCTTCCCGTAAGGATTAGCCAGATATTTGAGTGAAAAAAGAAAGGAAAAATCCCACCGGCCAGATACAGCAGCAGGGAAAGTATTACCAATGTTTTTTTTCGAACAAACTGCGCCAGCTTTCCGGCGAGAGGTGAAAACACAATAAACAAAAGAGACGGGAGAGTCATAATCATCTGAATCAACGAGACATCTGTTTCGGGAAAAGCTTCGGCGATACTTGCAATGACAGGTGAAAACGCCATATAACTCAAAGATCTTGTACAGGCCACTAATATTCCGATACGGGCACTGTTTTTGCTTTTCATAAACAACCTCTCTTTTCTGAATTTTTGCAGACTTACTTTACAGGAACCGAAATGATCTGTCCTATGGACACTGACTACTGGAATCTTGCTTTTATTATAAGCTTATTTTCAGAAATTTACAATATTTATTTTCAAATTTTTACATTTATTTTCTGAAAATTATTGATTTTCTTCATAAATCTCTTTATAATAGAGATAGAATAAATCTTGGACTATATCGTTATATATTTAATTACAAAATGGAGGGAACTACTGTGAAAACTATGAAAACAGATGTCGTCGTCATCGCCTGCGGCCCTTCTGGCCTGGCGGCTGCCATTGCAGCGGCTGAAAACGGTCAGTCGGTTATTGCATTGGAAAAAGCAATGAATACCGGTGGCGCAGCCAATATGGGAATGGGCCCACTTGGTCTGAACACAACCGTACAAAGGGAAGAACTTTCTTCTGTTACCGTAGAAAAAGCCTTCGAGATGTTCATGACCTATACCCACTGGCGGGTAGATGCCAATCTGGTAAAACAGTATTTTGAGAAATCCGGCGACACCATTGCCTGGCTTCAGGATATGGGCGTGGAATTTTATAAAGCCTCCCGCTATTTCCCCGGCTCGGAGGCAACTTGGCACATTGTCAAACCGGAATCCGGCAAACCCGGCCCCCGTGCAGCTGCTACCATGATTAAGCGTATGACAGAGCGGGCAGTAGCATTAGGTGTCCAAATCCTTTTTGAAACGGCCGGCGATCATCTAGTCAAACAGGATGGAAAAATAACCGGCGTGATTGCCAAAACCAAAACCGGCGAGGAAATCCAGATTAACTGTTCTGCTGCAATTATCTGTACTGGCGGATTCGGGTTTAACGAGAAGCTGGTGCGGGAAAAAACCGGCTATATTTACGACAAGGATTTCTTCGGGTTCCGGATTCCCGGTCTGGTAGGCGATGGCATGCGTATGGCACAGGAAGTCGGTGGCGGCACCACTGATATTCAGATGGAGCTGGCCATTTCTTTACCCGGAGATCACCTGACCGAATCTGTCCGTGCGGCTTTTAATCAGCCTAACCTTCTGGTAAATTATCAGGGTGAACGTTTTTATAATGAGGAGCTCTTTGAAAACTGCACCTTTGCCGCCAACGCTGTGAATATTCAGAAAGGGCGCTGCGGCATCATGATTCTGGATGAAAATATTAAGCGTCAATATGTGCGGCATGGTGTGGATGTGCAGAGCATGGTGCTAAACCGCAGCAACTGTGAAGGCTTTGATGAAGACCTTGAAAACGCCATTGAAAACGGCAACCCCTATGTTTTTAAGGCTGATACGCTGGAAGAACTGGCCGAAAAGGCTGGAATCGAAGTAAAGACCTTCCTGAAAACTGTTGAAACCTATAATTATTACTGTGATACACATGATGAGCAGTTCGGGAAGCGTGCCGATTATCTCAAACCTATTGTTCGTGCTCCGTTTTATGCTGCAAAATTCTTCCCCGGTGCATATGGCACGCTCGGCGGTATCAAAATCAACCATTACACTGAAGTCCTCACCCCTGATTTCGACCCGATCCCCGGCTTGTATGCTGCCGGTACGGACACCTGTACTATCTATGGTGACAGCTATATGTTCCTGCTACCCGGTAACACCATGGGATATGCATTGAATACCGGACGAATGGCCGGTGAAAATGCCGCTGCTTATGTTAAATCGATAAATCGGAAAACTTCTGAATTATCTTTTTGCAGATAAACAAGATCACAAATCCAATATGAAGCTTACTTTTCTTTAATTTTACCTCTCTTGGAAATCATAAAACTTAAAGTCCACATATGAACTTTCTCTCTATTGCTTTCTCATATCCTTTACAGACATAGAAAGAACCCGGCAACACTGACTGCGTTGCCGGGTTCTTTCCATGTTTACAGGATATAAACTTCGTAATCATTTCTTTATATTATGTTTTCACTTTATACTTTACCAACCATTCCGGCCGGATTTCTTCCAGAATCACCTGAGGAACCCGATACTGGAAAGGACGCTTTTGATGCTTGATGGAATGAATCAGCTTGTTCAGCTTTCGCTGCGGAAATTCTTCCATGCAGAGAGGATCAACTCTTGTATAATCATGAGGCTTGGTATATTTGAGATTAAACAAAAAGTCAGCCCAATCAGAGTATTCCGTCAGCCATACATGGTCATTCGGAACATTGAGTGTCAGTTTCACGCTGCTGGAACCCTTTCCATCGCTGCACTTTCGGTGAAAACGCAGTACTCCAAACACCGGACACTCGCAGTTCAACCCCAACATATCTGCCAAGCACCGGTATGCACGGTTTAGAGAAATACTCGGTAACGCACGATAGACCTCGCCTGCCTTGAGCTTTCGCAGCACAAGTGATGACTGATAGGTTTCAACGATCATTCTTTTCTTCCTTTCAATCGGGCATTTTTGCCCAGTCGTATAAAAATGTATCCAATCTCCCATACTCATTGGGTTTAATCAGATAACGCCGGAGCAGAGCCTCCTCATCAAATCCGGTTCCACCATAAAAGGCATCTGCAATGCCTCCGGCGATACATCCTATGGTATCGGTATCGCATTTAACACTGAACACGTTACGGATACAGCTTTCCCAGCTTTCGCTTTCGAGAAAACACACCAGCGCCAAAGGGATACTTCCCTGACAGGAAATGTCAAACTTTGAGAACGGCCGCCGTAAAAACAGAGGCTTACGCAGGCTATATCCAAAATTCCGGGAAGCATACCGTCGAATCTCTTTTTTAGAATATCCATTTCTTGCCAGAAAAATGCACCCGGCTGTTACGACCGCCCCTTTTACGCCTTCGGGATGATTATGGGTGCAGATTGCGCTCTTTCCCGCTTCCTTTTCTACTTCTTCCAGCGTTTGAAAATGGTGTCCAATATAGCTGACACGCATAGCAGCTCCGTTACCAAAACTGTTATACCCTTTTTCAGAACAGGTATCCAACCACCGTTTGAACATAGTGCCGTATCCAACCTTGGGATATTTCTTTCCAAAAAGCCCATATGCTTTTGCATAAGGAACCCCTTTTTTGATCGCATATTTGGTTGCCACCGTCATTACAGTATCATCTGTATAAAAGCACCCTTTGGCAAACAGTTCCACATCTTGATGCCGAAAGCCATCCGGCTTGCTGAATTCAAATCGGGAGCCAGCAATATCTCCCAAAATGGCCCCATACATAAAGAAAGACGTTTCCCTCCCTTTTCCCAATTGGAATTCTGTGTTATGATAATTATAGTATACACGATTTTTGTTGGAAACGCTACTGTTTTATCCTGAATCCTTTTCTTTTGGTAAAAGCGGTAGGTTCACAAGGTTTCCTGACGTATATTATGATAGGATGGTGTTAATTTTCATGAAATTTGCTCTCAAAAAATCTCTGTGTATTTTATTATCAGCCTTGCTCTCTGCTTCGCTTTTTGCCGCATGTTCTCAGGATACAGATGAATCATCAAGTGCTGATGAATCTTCCAGTTCTCAGGTGGTAGAAACCATGGTAAAAATTCAAATCCCGGCCAGCTTTTTTGAAGGGAGCTCTTTGGAGGAGATTGAAAAAACTGCAAAAAAACAGGGTGCTACCAGCGTAACACAGGAGAAAAACGGCGACATTTGTTATCAGATGACCGCCACAGCGCACCGCCGTCTGGTAACAGAAATGAGAATGAACCTCAAAGATTCCGTAGAGGAGTTGCTGGATGACGAGCGTTATCCTTCTATCCATCAGATATCTGTTTCGGATGATTTTTCCACATTGACTCTGACCGTTGATAAAGAGGCCTATCAAAAAGGAAATGACCGCACCATTACCAGAGCGATTTGGCCTTCAATTCAACTATACCATTACTTTAATCAGGATTATGAGGAACATCCTTCTATGATGGTCAAGGTGCTAAACAAGGAGGACAACTCTAAAGTCGAAGAATTTGAGTGGCCAGAACCCGAAGAAGAATCCAAAAACGAATAATTCCCCTTTTATCATAAAAACCAAACGAAAGCCCACACAGACGAAAAAGCAGCAGCCCCAGTATAAAAACTGGTGCTGCTGCTTTTATAATTACTAGTAACTGTTAGAGAATTAGGAACGGGCGCCAGCGGGGATTTCTTCTTCCTCATTTGTATCCTCGCCACGCATAGCAATATTATAGTTTTTAACAAGTTCCGTTTCTTCGATCTTCTGATCTTCTCCGCCGCCTTTTCCGTTTTTACGGCTTGCAAAGGCAATTTTCAGCAGGATAGGAGCAATCACGGTGGTAACCACAACGGTCAGGATCACAGGCCCCATAAACATATTGGACATCAATCCCAGTGCTGCGCCTTTGGTCGCTACAATCAAGGCAACCTCACCACGGGATATCATTCCCACGCCAACCTGAATCGATTCACGAGTACCGAACTTGCAAATTTTAGCGCCAAGTCCACAGCCGATAATCTTGGTCAAAACAGCGATTATCATCAGCAGGATGGAGAAAATAATGATGTGCGGGGTCATTTCGGGCATCGTCATTTTTAAGCCGATGCTGGCAAAGAATACAGGGGAAATCAATGTATAAGACAAAGTTTCAAAGCGGGAAGCAATATAAGGAGCACGCTCTGTGTTGGAAATAATCAAACCAGCAATAAATGCACCGGTGATATCGGCCACTCCGAAGAATTCCTCTGCACAATAGGAAATCACCAGACAGAATACAAATGCCAATATTACGAAACGGCGCATATCTTTGTGATAATGGTTTTGCAGCTTACGGAAGAACAGGAAGAATACAAAGCCTGCAACTCCGGCAAACACAAAGAACGCAACCACTTTCAGCAGAACGATTCCGATCTGCACAGTGGGATCAGCCATACTGGTGATAATAGTCAGTGCGATAATACCCAGAATATCGTCGATAATGGCAGCGCCCAAGATCGCATTACCTGCACGGGTATTCAGCTTGCCCATCTCTTTCAGGGTTTCAACGGTAATACTTACCGAGGTAGCGGTGAGGATTACACCGATAAACATGTTCTGAAGGAACAGGCTGGCCGTTGCTCCTTCGGACATATCCGGGCCGTTGAACAGATAAGCCAGCAAAAAGCCGCCGCCCAGCGGAACCAATACACCGCACAAGGCGATGATAAAGGAGGCTTTGCCTGTCTTTTTCAGTTCCTTGATATCCGTTTCCATACCTGCGGTAAACATCAATACGATAACGCCGATTTCGGAAATTTTTGTGATAAAATCTTTATCACTGAGTACGTTCAACACAGCGGGCCCCAAAATCACACCCGCCAGCAAAGCGCCTACAACCTGCGGCATTTTAAAGTTGCGTGTCAGCAAGCCCAACACCTTGGTACACAGCAGAATCAGCGCCAGATCCAAAAGAAAATTATACGTCATACTCATCTGCCCTTTCTCTTTCTTATTTATATATGCGGTTTACAGAGGACATTTTAGCACAACCTTCAAAACTGTGCAAGAATTTCTTCTCTAAAATTCGTGATTTTTTTCACAAACTTTTCATGTATTTAACACAAACAAAAACAGTCAGGTTTACTCATTTTTACCGTTATTTTGTCGATTTTCATGCATAATCCCAAAAAAACAGCCTGACAACTAGTGTCAGGCTGTTTTCCTGAATTGATAATAATTACATCATGGAACGATACAGAGCTTCCACATCTTCCAGGGTGGGATCCTTGGGATTGCCAGGGGTGCAGGCATCTGCCATAGCAGACTCTGCCAGGAAGCGGATATCTTCCTCTTTTACGCCAACCTCGCTGACCTTCTGCGGAATACCCACATCGATGCCCAGCTGACGGACAGCCTGGACAGCTGCCTTGCGATATTCTTCCTGAGACATAGCGTCAACGCCTTCTACACCCATTGCACGGGCGATCTCACGATACTTCTCACCGCTGGCCTCTGCGTTATACTCCAGAACGGTGGGCAGGATGGTAGCGCAAGCAACACCATGCGGGGTGTCATACAGAGCGCTGAGGGGGTGTGCCATAGAGTGAACAATACCCAGACCCACGTTGGAGAAGCCCATACCAGCAATGTACTGACCCACAGCCATATCCTCACGGCCGTCGATGTCGCCAGCCACAGACTTACGCAGCGAACGGGCGATGATCTCGATTGCCTTGAGGTGCAGCATATCGGTCAGCTCCCAAGCGCCCTTGGTGATGTAGCCTTCGATTGCGTGGGTCAGAGCGTCCATACCGGTAGCAGCGCACAGGCCCTTGGGCATGGAAGCAGACATTTCGGGGTCAACAATTGCCACAACCGGGATATCGTGGGGGTCAACGCAGACAAACTTGCGGCGCTTTTCAACATCGGTGATAACATAGTTGATGGTAACCTCAGCAGCGGTGCCGGAGGTGGTAGAGATTGCAATGATGGGCAGGCAGGGATTCTTGGTGTCGGCCACACCTTCGAGAGAACGCACATCAGCAAACTCCGGGTTGGTCATGATGATTGCGATAGCCTTACTGGTATCGATCACGCTGCCGCCGCCTACTGCTACGATGCAGTCTGCTCCTTCTTTTTTGCAGATCTCTACGCCGGTCTGCACATTTTCGATGGTGGGGTTGGCCTTGATATCGTCATACACGGTGTAGGGGATACCGGCGTCATCCATCACCTTCATGACCTTGGTGGCAACATTGAACTTTACGAGATCTTTATCAGTTACCAGCAGAACTTTTTTAAGTCCACGGGCTTTCACTTCAACTGCCACATTGGAAATTGAACCTTTGCCAAAATAAGAGGTTTCATTGAGAATCATTCTTGCCATTGGTAATACACTCCTTTATAAAATACGACCGGAATTCTTGATTCCAGGTTTTAGTAACTGTCTACATTGTAGCACATTTATTGTCAAAAAAATAGGATTATTGTGAACGATTTTATGAATATTTTCACTTTAAAAACCGTTCCGGCAATGTAACGCCAAAGTCTTTTGCCAAGTCACGGAAGTTATCCGAGGTAATCGTCTGGCGCTTTCCTCCCATCGAAAGAACCTTCACCAGAATCTCTGCTGATTTCTCCACCGTATCCAACAGGCCAAAGGTCAAGTCGAAGTCCTCACCGGAGCAGAAAACCCCATGATGCGCCCAGATGGCAACATCATATTTTTTCATCAGTTCGCTGGTCGCAACAGCAATCTCACGGCCGCCGGGAACCATCCACGGCACCACGCCAACGCCGTCGGGGAACACCACCGGACATTCCGTAGCCATTTCCCAAAGTTCCCGTGTAAATACCTCGTCCTCCAGCGGAAGCACAAAGGTCAGGGCAATGATGTTCGGCGTGTGGGAATGAAGAATGACACGATGTTTCCCGCCGGTACGCTCCTTTTTCACCTCGTGGTTCATCAGGTGGCTGGGCAGTTCGCTGGTTGGACGGCCTCCCTTTTCCAGCCCCCAAACAATGCGATACTTCGTTCCGGTTTCGTCCAGCTCGATAATGGCAAAGTTATCCTGCGGCGCTAGCGTCACGTTCCGCAAGAACTTCCCGCTGCCGGTGACCATAAAATATTCCCCGGCAAGCCCTGGTACGCTTGTGCCAATCTCTTGCCACTCCCCCGGCTCCCGGAAGTAAGGGCGGGTCTCCTCCACTTCCTCTGGCTTCATACGGTAAGAAAAATTACCGCCGTTACGCTCATGCCAGCCCTTGCGGACTGCATCCTCCGTGAGACGGATATAGCCTTTAATAATTTCAATGTCAGTGATGCTCATGATTTCGGATTCCTTTCCAGTCAAGTCTTTATCTGCGCTCCGGCAGAATTTTTTCTTCGTATTGCCGCACTTCCCGCAGCCAGTCCATCCCTTCTGCCACTTCGTTGCGGCGACAGAATTCGTTCCACACATCCCCCACCGGGCAGAGCTTCATTTCTTCCTCCCAAGCCAGCAGGCCGGTAAAGTTGCCCTCCTCCTGCATGGCACGGAGCTTCTCCCAAGGAGTGAGCAAAGCGGCCAGCAGGGCTTTCTGCATATTGCGGACACCGATCACCCAAGCGGCCACACGATTGATGCTGGCGTCAAAGAAGTCCAGCCCGATCAATACCCGGTCCATCGCATTGCACCGCACGATTTCAGCTGCAATCTCTTTCAGGTCATCGTTATAGGAAACCACATGGTCGCTGTCCCATCGCATGGGGCGGGTCACATGCAGTGCAACCTTGTCTGCAAACAACAGCATAGAGGGGATTTTGTCCGCCACATTCTCTGTGGGATGGAAATGGCCGTTATCCAAAAGGCACAACACCCCGTTTTGAGCGGCGTAGTTCATATAAAACTCATGGGAGCCTACGGTGAACGCTTCCACACCGATACCAAAGACTTTGGACTCCACCGAATCTAGAATATAATTCGGGTCGAGCTTTACAGAATAAATTTCATCCAGCGACTCCTTGAGCCTGCGGCGGGGAGAAAGGCGGTCGGCAGGAACATCCTTATATCCATCCGGAATCCAGATATTGCACAGGCTGGGGGTTCCAAGTTCCTTGCCAAAATACTCCGCAATTCGGCGGCAGGCGATGCAGTGGTCAATCCAGAAACGGCGCACTTTTTCATCAGGATGAGAGAGCGTCAAGTTATCGGCAGCCATCGGGTGTGAAAACAGAGTGGGGTTAAAATCCAGCCCCATCCCTCGCTCTTTGGCATAGCGCACCCACGCCTCAAAATGGCGGGGTTCCAGCTGATTGCGCTCCACCGGTTCCTCCGTGATCGCATAGCTGGCATGCAGGTTCAAGCGATGCTTTCCGGGGATATGGCGCAGCGCCTCATCCAGATCGGCCATCAACTCCTGCGGGGTACGAGCCTTTCCGGGATAATTGCCGGTTGAAGCAATGCCGCCGGAAGCGTCGCCCGCCCCTTCAAAGCCAGTCACATCGTCACCCTGCCAGCAGTGAATGGATATTTTTAAGTTGGACAAAGCCTGCATAGCAGACTCCGTATCCACACCAATAGAAGCATATTGTTTTTGAGCAGATTCATAACGGGTCATGATCGTTCCTCCTTACAATAGAATTCTTATTTTCTTCTGTCAAGCCTTTTTCGGCAAAAATTCTCTATTCAGTATTCATCATACCGCAGAAAAAAGCAAAAAAATAGGACGCAGTCTAAATAAAGACTACGTCCTTATTTGCATCAAATCTGATTCTCTTTCAAATCGCAGCGATATTCTTTTGGACTTACGCCTGTATGTTGACGAAAAATCCGATAAAAATAGCTGGTATTGTCATATCCCACCGCAGCAATAACATCTGAAACGGAAAGCTTGGTTTGTAAAAGAAGCGCCATGGCTTTTTGTAAACGCTTCTGCTGTAAAAGTTCCTTAAAGGTCTGTCCTGTTGCCGCTTTGAGCAAACGGCTGACAGCGTAATCTGGCTGATTGAGTATTCCGCTCAGTTCGGTGAGCGTTGCTTCCCGATAGTGAGTCTCGATATAGCGCAGCGCTGTGAGAACCAGCTTGTTTTCATATTGGTCGGGTGTGTCTCCTTCCAGCCGGTCGGAAAGCCCCATAAGCTGGAGCATCAGCACCCCCATGGTATACTGATTCAGCTTTCCACGGTTATCCTGATGAAAGAGCTGCGCCCAGATCATATTCTCGATCAGGTTTTGTACCGGCAAAAAGCCTGCCAGACAAAAATGGAGATACTCACCCTCGTTTTCATCTTGGCACAATGTGCTTACCAGAAACCGACCAATCACGCTGTCTTTTTCAATCATGGAAAACGCCTCGTCAAAAAACTCCGGCAGCATCAGAAAGTTTACCGCAACATCATTTTCACTTGCTGGGAGAATCTCATGAACCGAGTGCTGGTTGAGAAACAGCAGATCGCCTTCTTCCAGCACCACAGTTTGTCCAGGAGCAGTCGACCCCAGAATATGGGTAGTCGTACCACTGCACATATAAATGGCCTCCACATAGTTATGGCGGTGTCTGGGAAAATGGACAAACCGGGTATGGGTACGGATATCCATAAGCTTTCCCTTTTCGAGCAAGCGGCGGCTGTCGATTGTAAAGTCCCGGCTGCTGGTATAGCGTTTTCTATCAATTTCATTTCCGTGAAGAATCTGATGTTCTTCCTCTGTGATGGGGCGAAGCCGCTCCATTAACTCCTCGCACAGCATGTAGTTCCTCCTTGGTTACACCTTGCCACGCATCTCCAGATACTCATCAAAGGTGGCCATGCGGTCAAACACACCGCCTTCGGGCTGGATTTCGATAATACGGTTGGCAACCGTCTGGGCAAACTCATGGTCGTGGGTGGCAAAGAGGACGATTCCCTTAAAGTCGATCAAGCCGTTGTTCACCGCTGTGATAGATTCCAGATCCAGATGGTTAGTGGGCTGATCCAGCAGCAGCACATTGCTGCCAAACATCATCATGCGGGAAAGCATACAACGCACCTTTTCACCACCAGACAGCACATTCACCGGCTTATACACATCCTCGCCGGAGAACAGCATTTTCCCCAAAAATCCCCGCAGATACGTTTCGGTGGTGTCTTTGGAATACTGCTCCAGCCACTTGATGATCGATTCCTCGTGGCCATTAAAGTACTCGGAATTATCCTGCGGGAAATAGGACTGGCTGGTAGACACGCCCCATTTGAAGGAACCGGCGTCCGGCTCCATTTCTTCCATCAGGATTTTGAACAACGTGGGAACAGCAAACTCGTTATCTGCCACAAAGGCAATTTTATCGCCCTTATTCACCCGGAACGAAACATTGTCTAACACCTTCACGCCGTCCACGGTCTTAGTCAGGCCTTCCACTGTCAGGATCTCCTTACCCGGCTCCCGATCCATCGTAAATCCCACATACGGATAGCGCCGGGAAGAAGCCGGCATTTCCTCGACCGTAATCTTGTCGAGCAGCTTTTTACGGGATGTTGCCTGACGGGACTTTGATTTATTAGCGGAGAAACGCTGAATAAAGGCTTGCAGCTCTTTGATTTTCTCCTCGGCCTTGCGGTTCTGGTCACGCATCATCCGCTGAATCAGCTGGCTAGATTCATACCAGAAGTCATAGTTGCCCACATACATTTTAATCTTGGTGTAGTCGATATCCACGATATGGGTACAGACATTATTAAGGAAATAACGGTCATGGGACACCACGATGATGATGCCCTCATAGTCCATCAAAAAGCCCTCCAGCCAGGTAATGGAATGGATATCCAGACCGTTTGTCGGTTCGTCCAACAGGATAATGTCAGGCTGGCCAAACAGCGCTCTGGCCAGCAACACTTTCACTTTTTCGCTTTGGGTGAGGGTACTCATCTGGTTATAAAGCATCATGTTATCGAGCCCCAGCCCCTGCATCAGTTTACCGGCCTCGGTTTCGGCCTCCCAGCCGTTCAGCTCCGCAAACTCGGCTTCCAATTCAGCGGCACGGTTGCCGTCTTCCTCGGAAAAATCCTCTTTTGCATAAAGAGCATCTTTTTCTTTTAAGACCTCATACAATCTGGGGTTCCCCTGTAAAATCGTTTCAAAAACGGTAAATTCCTCATAAGCAAAGTGATCCTGCTTCAGCACCGACATGCGGCTCTGTGCGTCGATCACCACCTCGCCCTTGCTGGGTTCCAATTCTCCTGACAGGATTTTTAAAAACGTCGATTTTCCTGCGCCGTTAGCGCCGATCACGCCATAGCAGTTTCCTGGCTGGAACAGCAAATTTACATGGGAAAACAGGTTTTGTCCGCTAAAATTCAAACCCACATCCGAAACTGTAATCATCCGTAAAATACCTCCCGGTCATTGCATTCTGTAATATATGTTTTCCTGATTATACCATGTTTTTCATTGGGAAACAAACCTTCCCGCACGATTCCAGCTTTTCCTCAAAAACCACCCGTTTCCCTGTAGATTCCCCGGCAAAATGATGAATTGTATCTGGATTTTTTCTACCAGCCCATTTTCCTTCACTGAACCAGACATCTAAATTGACACACAATTATGAAAGGATTATAATAAAAATGAATATTCTCTGTTCTTTTGCGGCTTTGAGCAGAGAAAATAAATTGAGGAGATGACAGAACATGAAACACAAAAAACTATTTCAGGCATTGGCGATTATCCCACTAACACTTTCTCTGGCTGCCGGTGGATGCAGCCTGCTTCCCCAAGAAGCGCAGGACGAAATCCATAAACAGCTGGGAGCCATTGAGGATGAAGTCGAAAAGCAGACAGAAGCCCTTCAGTCACAGGCAGACAAGGTAGTTTCACAGGTGCAGGAAGTTCTGCCCAACCCCAACCAGTTTCAGCCAAGATGGGATAAAACCTGTACAGGGTCTAACTCGGCATTTTACGGAATTGGAAACCAATTCGGTTTTGCTTTTATCCGTCCGGACGGAACCGTTGCGTCAGAAGGATTTCTGGATGGGGTTTCTTCAGAAATGGATACCTGGAGCGATGTAAAGCAGCTGGCGCTCCAACATGATGGATGTGCCACATTTGGCCTTTTATCCGATGGAACGGTTTCCATTACCGGTGAACTTTATAGCGAATCACTTAAAAAAGTTGAAAACTGGACAGATGTAGAACGGCTATATCCCTATCGTATATCCAGACTTGACGCTATTTATGGGATGGTAGGATTATCCAAAAAAGGAGAATTGTTATTTCCATATGAATCAGAGGAAGAAATTTCTGCCCTTTCCTGGTCTAATATTCAAATGTTTGACACCAACTTGCTTCAATTTGCTGTTACCAGAGATGGAAAAGCCTTGTTTGATGCCGACTTTGAAAAGTTTGATGACGCAAAACGTACAAAAGCATTGCCTGAAATCAAGAAAATTTTTGTATTGCCCACTGATTTACGCTATCATGTATTGCTTGAAAATGGGACTGTGAAACTCCCATATGATTTTTCTAACAGAACGAATATGGACGAAGAATGGCGGAAGGAATTAACCGACTTTAAGGAATCCATTGAAAACTGGACAAACATCAATGATATCTATACGACATGGCCAGATTCGTTAATTGGTATAGGAAATGACCATACTGTTCGATTTGCCGGTCATTATCTTGATTGGTATGTAATCTCCACATCCGAATGGACAGATATTCAGCAATTTATAGGTGGAAGAAGTGATTGTTTCTTTGGTATTAAGAATGATGGCAGTGTGGTTTATGCTTATCAGGATAAGGAGGATTCGGATTTGGGTTCCATACTGAAACCCATTGACAGCTGGGAAAATATTATTGCCATCGATTATTCCCAAAACCACTTTGTCGGCCTGAAAATTGATGGTACCGTGGTAGCCACCGGCGATAACTCCTATGGAAAATGTGATGTATCCGAATGGACGGATATTATTTCTATCGTTGCAGGCCCTACCTATACTGCTGGACTGCGCTCAAACGGCGAAGTGGTTTATTGCGGTAGGCTTACATCCCCAGACGAGGATTGATATCGCTGAGTGACTTCAGCCTGTAGCCTGCACTTTTCTCCCCCTGTGTTTGTTTGGCAGCTGGTTTACAGCCTGCCTTCAAAAATAATTCCCAACAAAAGAAAGAAAGGAACCTGCACTATGAACACAACTATTAAAACCGACAAAGCTCCTGCCGCAATCGGCCCCTATTCTCAGGCCGTGCGTGCTGGAAACACCCTTTATATTTCCGGACAGATCCCCATTGATCCCGCTACGGGCGCTTTTGCCGGGGAGGATATCCGCACCCAGACCGCTCAATCCCTCACCAATATCCGCAACATTCTGGAAGCTGCCGGAGCTGATATGAGCAATGTGGTAAAAACCACGGTTCTGCTCAAAGATATCGCTGATTTCGGTGCTATGAACGAGGTATATGCCGAATTTTTCCAGGAACCTTATCCCGCCCGTGCCGCTTTTCAGGCTGCTGCGCTGCCCAAAGATGCGCTGGTGGAAATCGAAGCTATCGCTGTTCTGTAAAATCAGTACGCAAAAAGCCGGCTGTCAGAGATTACTTCTGGCAGCCGGCTTTTTTACCAGTCAAACGAAAAACCGTCCCAGCAAACAGTGATCTTACAGGGAAATTCTTGCTGGTCAAACCAGGACTGAAGGGCACTGTGCCCCACGGTATAATGATTGATATGCGTGAGATAAATTCGGGTATCCGGTGTAATAATCCTGCGTTTGAGAAGTTCTCGGAAAAGCCGTATACAGCTATATGCGTCCAAATGTCCTGCGGGATGCTCCCCACGTCCCTCTGTCAGACCAAAGGTACACTCGCTCACCAGAATATCCAGCCCCTCGCTGGCGGTTTCCCATTCCAGTGCCGCAAATGTTTCGTCCAGATACCATCCTGTGTCCAGCCCATAATAGAGCTGCTGCCCTTTTTGGTTACGGATTAGAAAATTGGCACTGTTTTCCCCCATGTTTCCAAAATGATTTCCTGGCAGCGGAAGCAATCGGTACTGCCCGGCATAGAATGGCTTAAAATATTCCATTTTACGAAACGCAATCATTCCCTGTTCTTCCAAACGGGGAACCAACCCTTTACAAATTGCCGGATTTTCTCGATAGAATTGTGCAATTTCAAAGCCTTTTCCGGGCAAATACAATTCCAGCGGTTCAGGTCGGCGCAGTCGGGCCATATTCCGCACATTCATCAGCATATAGGCCAAATGATCCTCATGCGTATGCGTAAAAAACACCCGCCTGATCGGTACAAAATCCCCATATTCCAATGCCTGTTGAAAAAAATCTGCTCCCATATCAATACAGGTTTCTTTGTCCAGACGGAACATTGTCCTGTGGCGGATCTCTTTCCCACCTTTTTCCCGTGCATAGCGGCACGCCTCACAATCACAAAACGGACTGGGAATCCCTTCCGCCGCACCGGTTCCCAAAAAACGCATCCAATACCAGCCTCCCTTCAAAAAATCAGAATGGGATTGTTCTAATTGATTATCTATTATATCATAATCTATTAAGGAAAAGGCAGAAAATATCTCAAAAAGGAATGAAATGATATCTTCATTCTGGTATACAGCAAACAAAATAACAGCAGGTGATTATGATGAGAGAAGTTCTAGCGCAGCGCCTTAGACAATGTAGAAAAGAGCGGGGATTTACTCAATGGCAAATGGCAGTTTACTGCGATATCACAGAAAAAGCCTATCAGAATTACGAATTGATGACACGGGAGCCCAAGTTGGAGATTCTGGTAAGAATTGCGGATGTTTTGCAGGTTTCGCTTGATTATCTCACAGGCCGCACGGATGACCCGACTTTTCTCAAACCATAAACCTCCACCTTTGTCACCAAAATAGCAGCCTCAGCATATCCTGAGAACGGGGCACTCTATTTTGGAAAGGATGAAGGAGCATGAGCATCAATGTTAAGGGAGTTGACCTCAGTACCTTTAACACCCAGGTTGACTTTATAAAAGCAAAAAAGAGCGGGATTCGATTTGCGATCCTGCGTGCCGGATTCGGCAGCCTCGCTACACAGGTGGACAAGCGATTTCGCACCCATATAAATGGGGCACTGGAAGCCAAAATGGATGTGGGTGCCTACTGGTTCTCCTATGCACGCAGCGCAGAAGAAGCACGGGCAGAAGCCAGAACTTTTCTTTCAGTGATGAAAGAATATGCAGGAAAAGTGACGTATCCACTATACTGTGACTATGAATATGCCAGCATTGAGTATGCCGAGCGGTTTGGAATCAAGCCGGATAAAAAGCTGATTACCGATATTATCGTCGCTTTCTGCGAAGAAATTAAAAAAGCCGGCTGGTATCCCGGATACTACACCAATCTGGACTTTATCCGAAACCGATTGGATATGGAAAGGCTGAAACCTTATGACCTCTGGCTGGCGGATTATACCGACGGCCCCAGCTACAACTGTGGGATGCAGCAGACAAGTTCTACCGGAAAAGTGGAGGGGATCGTGGGGAATGTAGATTTGGACACCGCTTTCCGTGACTATCCGGCAATTATCCGGAAATGCGGCTGCAATGGTTTCAAGCCTCAGCCCTCCTGCTCTGTGGAAGGAATCTGCACGCAAAACAACACCAAGCTTTATGAGGCGGCTTATACTACTGCCAGAGTTGTGGGAACCTCCGACAAAAACGATTCACTGTGTCTGCTGGCAGATGACGGATGGGGCTGGTCAAAGGTACGGGTGACCTCCTCCGGTCTAACCGGATGGATGGAAAACACCGCCGTTTCAGGCCCTAACCGCAGCAGATTTAGAGTTGGAAGCTGTATGGGTAACAATGTGAACATCCGCCAGACCCCCTCGTTAACCGGGAAAATCTTGGGACAGTTCAATAAGGGAGCCAAATTTACCATGGTGAGCATCGACCCATCGAACTGGATTGACATCGGATATGGATATCTATATTATGACAAAAGCTATATTCAACTTTGAAGGAAAGCTCCCGGAATTTCAACCGGGAGCTTTCTATAAAGTCATCTTTTTCATATAAAACCACAGGAGATTTACAGGATATTCTTATTTAATTTTGCTGATTTTTCAGGTATAATAAATAAAGAACCTGCGTCTGGCACGGAAAAAAGTAAAAGGAGGAACCATCATGGAAAAATACAACCTGCGTGAACTCCTGAAACAGCCGCTTGCTCTGGATCTTCTGGAACAGTTCGGCATTAAAGGAAGGGTACCGGAGGATTTTAGTCCGGAAGAAATTGAGCGGCTGGAACCACTGTGGAAATTGGTGGACGCCACAAAGCTGCCTATCCACGTCCCAATTCACGGGGAATATGAGCGAAAATGGTGGAAAGAGGCCGTTGTTTACCAGATCTACCCCATGAGCTTCTGCGACAGCAACGGCGACGGCATCGGAGATATCCCCGGCATTATCTCCAAGCTGGATTATCTCAAAGAGTTAGGGGTTGATGTTGTCTGGCTCAGCCCGGTATACGATTCCCCTAACGACGACAACGGGTATGACATCCGGGACTATCGGGCAATCCATCCTGATTATGGAACCATGGAGGATTTTGACCACCTTCTGGAAGAAGTCCATCGGCGGGGCATGAAGCTGATTATGGACATGGTGCTCAACCATACTTCTGATGAGCATCGCTGGTTCCAGTCTGCACTGCACGACCCTGACTCCCCCTATAAGGATTATTATATCTGGCGCAAAGGGCGTGGCGAGGGAATCCCGCCCAACAACTGGCAGTCCTTCTTCTCAGAGCCTGCTTGGAATTACTATCCGGAGCTGGACGAATGGGCACTGCATCTGTTCAGCCGCAAGCAGATGGATTTGAACTGGGAAAACCCAAAGCTTCGGGAAGAAGTGGTGGAGATTTTGAACTGGTGGCTGAAAAAAGGCGTAGATGGCTTCCGGCTGGACGTCATCAACCTGATTTCCAAATTCCCCGGACTGCCGGACGGCGACCCGCTTTTCGGCCTTTTGGGAATGGAACAGTATTTTTATGGCCCCCGGCTGCACGAATACCTGAAAGACCTGAACCGCCGTGCTTTCTCGCTTTATGACAGCTACACGGTGGGAGAAGGCTGTGGATTGGGCGCACGCACCACGAACTGCATTTCTATGCACAGCGCACAGGAGCTGAACACCGTGTTCTGTTTCAGCCATCTGGAGCAGCCTGGATATAATAAATACGACGACTACGCATATGATTTGAACTACTTAAAGGAATTCCTGCTGCCGATTCAGGAAAACGAGGACACCGACTGCTGGAACACGCTGGTGTTTGACAACCACGACAATCCCCGTTTCCTGAACAAAATCAGCCGTAACCCAGCCGAATGTGAAAAGACTGCCCGCCTGATGGCGCTGCTGGAAATGACCCTGCGGGGAACCACCTATCTGTTCCAGGGACAGGAACTGGGCATGCGGGACACCAGCTTTAATGGGCCGGAAGAATTCCGGGATGTGGAGGCTATCAATATGTATAAGAGCCTTCTTGCCAAGGGTCAGACCCCCGAAGAAGCGTTTGCTTACGTAGCGCCCGGCACCCGTGACCAAGCCCGTACTCCTATGCAGTGGACAGATGGCAAAAATGCCGGCTTTACCACCGGCACTCCCTGGCTGCGTCTGGCGGATGACTATGAACTGCGCAACGCAAAGCAGGAAGTGGAGGACGAAAACTCCATTTTCAGCTTTTACCGCAAAGCGATTGCTCTGCGTCATCAGTACAAAACACTGGTATATGGCGATTTTACCGCCGAGCAGCCTGAACTGCATGATTTCATGGGATATACCCGTTCTGACAAAGACGGCACATTTTATGTGGAAATCAATCTCAGCAATCAACCTTGTAAGCGTCCACGTCCGGTAGACGGAATGGAACTGCTTTTGAGCAACTATGAGGGAATAGAAGAAGAACTGCGTCCCTATGAGGCTTCGCTGTATCGGATTCGATAACGATAAGAAAGACCCGGCTCCCAATCAGGGAACCGGGTCTTTCGTTTTCTGATTAGTGGATTTCAATGCGATGGGAAACCGGCGCAGCAGGCTGTTCTTTAGGGAGAACCAACTTCAAAACGCCATCCTGATAGGAACCTTCGATTCCATCAGGATCAATGCCATCCAACGAAAAGCTGCGCTGGAATGAACCATATCTGCGTTCACGGCGGATATACTGGCCGGATTTTTCATCCTTTTCCTCCTGCTTCTCTTCATGTTTGGCACTGATCATCAACTGACCATTTTGCACTTCCACCTGGATATCCTCTTTATTGAAACCGGGCAGCTCTGCTTCCAGAACATACTCATTGCCGTTATCCCGGATATCTGTGCTGAAGCTGCTGGCCGAACGGCCAAGCTCGCCAAAAAAGTTTTTCTCAAAATCTGCAAAGGAATCCAACAGGCTCTGGTTGTGGTTAAAAGCATAAGGCATCATTTCAAACATAATAATTCCTCCATTACATATGAATCTGAAAAGTGATTAATATCAAAATATCTGAATTGTAAACTATTTCATAAACATCCGAATCGTCTTCTTTCTTTTCGATACTCTTTTGTAATTCTTGGGTTTGCTAACCTCTGTTCTTTTGGAACAACTTTATTTTATTCTAGCTTTGTTACAAAAAATATCAAAATATATGAACTGATTATTAATTTTAGCACTCTTTATATTTTAGTGCTAAAGCTTGCATCTATCCATCAGATTTGATATAGTGGGTAAAGAATCAACCAAGGGGGAATTACCATGACCGCTGTTACCAACGAGGAGAAAAAGAAGCTGCTGAGCAAAATCCGCTGCTTTGTACTGGATATGGATGGAACCATCTATCTGGGGAATCATCTATTTCCCTTTACCCCTACTTTTCTTCAAACCGTCACGAACACTGGACGGGAGTATTGCTATTTCACCAACAACAGCTCCAAAAATGCCGCTTCTTATCTTCAAAAGCTGGAACGAATGGGAATCCCGGTTTCAGCAGAAAAAATGCTGATTTCCAACGGCGTCATCATCGACTGGCTCAACCGCCACCATCCCGGCCAAACGGTCTATCTGGTTGGGACGCCCGATTTGGAAGAAGCCTTCCGTCAGGGCGGCATCCCATTGGTACAGCAGGACCCTGATCTGGTAGTGTTGGGGTTTGACACTACCCTCACCTATGAAAAGCTCTCCAAGGCCTGCCGCTTTGTCCGGGAGGGAAAACCCATTTATGGCGTAAACCCAGATTTTAACTGCCCAGTAGAGGATGGATTTATCCCCGACTGCGGCTCTATGGCGGCATTGATTCATGCCTCCACGGGTGTGATGCCCGAATTTTTTGGGAAACCCTCCCGCCATACGCTGCATTATCTTTTGGAGCATACCGGATGCAAAGAAGAAGAACTTGCGGTGATTGGCGACCGGCTCTATACCGATATCAAAGTAGCAGACGGCACTGATGTCACATCCATTCTGGTACTCAGCGGCGAAACCCAGCTTTCTGATTTGCGTGAAAGCCCTGTGCAGCCGGATATGGTGTGTGAATCGCTGGAAGAAGTTACCCGCCTGTTGGAGGAACTACCATGAACCGGGTGGAACGGATACGGGAATTTCGCCAGCTGCTGGAAGATTCTCCCGTAATTGCCGCTATCAAAGATGAAGCGGGGCTTGCCCGCTGCCTGGAATCGGACTGCACGGTGGTTTTTATTCTCTATGGAACCATCTGCGATATCGGTCAAATTGTGTCCCAAATCCACAATGCCGGAAAAAAGGCGGTCGTTCATCTGGATTTGGTGAGCGGGATGATTGCCAAAGAAATCTCCGTAGATTTTATCCGAGCTAACACCGAGGCGGACGGCATCATCAGCACCCGTCCCAACGTCATCCACTATGCACAGCAGTGCGGGCTGTTGGCCATCCAGCGCTATTTTGTCATCGATTCCCGTGCGCTGGAAACCGCCTGTCGCCAGCTGGAAACCACACCGCCGGACGTGATAGAAATCCTTCCCGGCGTGATGCCCCGGATCATCGAATTGATTTGCCGGAAAAGCAGAATCCCGGTAATTGCCAGCGGATTGATTCTCGACAAAAAGGATATCACCTCGGCCTTGCAGGCCGGCGCATGTGGCGTCAGCGCTACCGGCACAGACACCTGGTTTATGTAATTCAAAAGGGCAGAACCAACTGGTTTCTGCCCTTTTGCCTGTTTATTTTGCTTTTTTACGCTGCTCGATCAGCTCTTGAAACTCCTTCTCCAGCCGTTCTTTATCTTCCCCCTGCGCTGTTGACAAAGCAGCAATCACCTGTGTAATCCGAAGCTCCAGCAGTGCCCTGTCAACCTCTCGCCTGCCTTCACGGGGCTTCTTCTGTACCTGCTCCCATTCGGTCAGGTTGCCTTCAAACGACTGGAGCTTTCGGTTTTCAATACGCAGGATTCGGGTGGCGCAATGATCTACAAAAGCCCGGTCATGAGAGACAAACAACACCGTTCCCGGATAGGAGCGCACCATTTCTTCCAGCGCTTGAACCGCCGGCATATCGAGAAAGTTGGTAGGCTCGTCCAAAAGCAGCACATTGGCTTGAGAACCAAATAGATGGGCAAAAGACAGCTTGACCCGTTCTCCCCCGCTGAGAACCCCCGCCTTTTTAAAGACGTCGTCCCGGCGAATCAGCAGCCGGGCGAGGATTCCCCGCATCACCTGCTGGCTTTGGACACAATCCTCCATCACATTTTCCAGCACCGTTTTTTCAAGATCTAGGTTTTCCAGCCCTTGACGGAAAAAGCCGATTTTAGCTTTGGGAACCACCCGGATGCCACGCCCACCGGTATAAATCAGATTCATCAGCGTTGTTTTTCCGGCTCCGTTTTCTCCGATCAATGCCGTTTTGCTGCCTCTGGGCAGGGAGAAAAAGGCATTATCGAAAATACGGTTTTCTCCATATGCCAGCTGGATTCTGGAACCGGTAATCACTTCCCGGTTGGCGGGTGGGTCTGTCAGAGAAAAATCGATCGCCACTTCGGGGAACTCACGGGGTCGCTCATGAACTTCCAGCCTCTCCAAACGGCTTTTCAGCGCTCGTTTCCCATTGTCCAGCTTTTCGGCGCTTTCATTGGCAGAGCGCTTGTGCAACCGGGCCTCTGAATTTCCCATGCGGCTAGGAGCCTTTTTTACCGAGCCGGATTTTTGCGCCTGTCGCTGAATGGCTGTTTCCAGCCGCTGCTTTTCCTTTTGATATTGCTCATACTCAAACCATTCCCGGCGCTGCTGTTCTTCCCTCTGCAGACAGTAAGCGCTAAAGTTTCCCGGATACATCTGGATTTTTCCATCACGAACCTCCAGAATCCGGTTGCACAACCGGTCAAGCACCGAGCGGTCGTGACTGACAAGCAGCAAGGTTTCGCATTTTTCCAGCCGCTGGCAGCAAATCTCGATTCCCTGTGCATCCAGATTTGCGGTGGGTTCGTCGGCAAAAGTGAGCAAAGCCCGTTCTTCCATCCCGGCCAGCGCCAGACGAGTCTTTTCCCCGCCGCTCAGGGTATCATGTTCCAGCTTTCCTGAAAGACCCAACTCCCGCAGTGAGCGGGCGTCTGCCTGTCCGCCGCCAGTTTGAAACTGATGGAAATAGCAAACCGGTACATTTCGGACAATCGTCCCTTCATCCGGAGCCAGTTCGCCGGACAAAAGGTTGAGCAGGGTCGTCTTTCCCGCTCCGTTGGCGCCAACCACCCCGATCTTTTCTCCCTCGTATACCGTGAGCTGCGGAATTTCCAGAATTTTACGTTCTCCAAAATATTTGATAACCTTATTGGCCAAAAGCACTTGTTTTGACATACGATAGCCTCCAATCAAAAACTGCAAGTCCCCTCTATACCCCGTCAAACACCCAAGGCAGCTTTATCATTTTGGGGGAACAGCAGATATTTTGCAGGAAAGCCTTATCAGCAAAACGCAAAACAGCGCACACAAAAGGGCGCAAAAAAGCCCGAAAACACTTGTGTGCTTTCAGGCTGCAGCAGCACCTAAACGCACGCATTTTTGCTTTTTTCCAACACAAACCAGAGGTCTTGCTCCAAGACCTTCCTGCAATACAGAATTGTTCGTGAGAAAATCAGCAAATGCGCATGTGTATAAGTCCTGACCCTTTCTTTAAATTTTAGTTCAGTATAGCACAAACCAAACGATTTGACAAGCAAAAAGCGAACCTTTAGGCAAGGTTCGCTTTTCTGTTAGATTTGATTATTCTCTTAGTCCTGATCGTCCTTTTGGTCAAGATCATTCTGATTCAGATTATCTTCTGCTCCGGCGTCATAACTATTGATGTCAATCTCGGCTGTATCTGCTTTGGCGTCTACCTGAGAAAAGCTGTCTGAGAAGCTGCTGAGTTCTGTTTCGCCGTCGATAGCTGCTTTTTTGCCGGCTGCCATTTTAGGACGGATAAACTGCAAATAGACAACGGTTCCCAAACCGGCCACACCCAGCACAATCAGGGAAATGCCGAGAATCAGAAGAAAGCTGCTGCCGCTGTTGCCGCTGGCTTTGGGAGCTTCGGAGCTTTCTGCCTGAGAAGAAGCTTCGCTTCCGCTTTCAGAGTTCTGAGAGTCCAGCTCGCCTTCGATGGGGAGGCTGCTGATAACAGAACCATCATCAATCAGGTCGCTGTTATCGTCGTCGCTGAAATTCGGCCCACTCACCGGGTCGCTGGTGGTAGTAGTACCGGGATCTTCGTTATAACCTCCATTACCAGAATTGCCCTGAGAGCCGGAATTATTGGGCTCATCATCGCCTGGCGTAGTCGTAGGCGATGATGTTGGGCGAGCTGTTGGGGAAGCGGTGGGATCAGGGGTGGGGGTCATAGTGGGGTTCGGGTCCGGATCCGGTGTAGGAGTAGGGGTCTCAACAGGCTCAGGGGTAGGAGTTATGGTAGGGTCCGGCGTAGGTGTAGGCTCTGTAGGATCAGCAGTAGGTTCAACCGGGGGATTATTTTCATCTTTTGTAACAGTGCCTTCATACATCATTGCTTCAGTATGATTAGGCTCATAACCCAAAACCGTGATGCAGCAGGCCGAAATCACCAGCACCAAAGCGGCCGACACTGCCAGCAAACGGAAAAAACCTCGTTTCTGCATTTGGCAAAAACCTCCTAAAACGACAAAATAAGTATAGTATCATTATCATACACCAAAAATCCACCGATTACAACCTTTATTCCAAATTATGGATTCATTCTTGCTTTTCTGCCGTTTCCACTTGATTGACATTATATGCAAAATCGGCTATGCTTTATGAAACGAGTCCACTTTATTTCAGGAGGAAATTCTTATGTTATCCATGAAAAAGGCTCGAGCAGAAGCCTTTGAAGCTGTATATTCTTTATTAGAAAAAGCTTTTCCGCCAACCGAGCGCCGAAACCGGGAAGATCAACTGGCTTTACTCGAAAAAACATCATACAGCTATCGTATACTTCGCAGCGATGATGGAACGTTTCTGGGATTTCTGGCTGTGTGGGAATTTGACACATTCCGATTTTTGGAGCATTTTGCAGTGAACGAAGCGGCCAGAGGCCATGGTATCGGCGCAAAGGCGCTTCAACTTTGGTTGGAAGAATCAGACAAGCCTGCTATCTTGGAAGTTGAGCCTCCGGAAACAGAAATCGCTCGGCGCCGGATTGGATTCTATCAGCGCTGCGGCCTTACACTGAACGATTTTCCCTATACCCAACCCTCCATGCAGAAGGGACAGCCGCCTATCCCGCTGATGATTATGAGCTGGCCCCAAAGTCTGCAAGCTGAAACTTTCTCCCCGTGGCAAACCATCCTTCATCGGGAAGTGTATGGCGTTTCAAGCAAATAACAGAAAGCTGTCCCTTCGGACTCCATATAAGAACAAAGCGCCGGGAAATTTACCCGACGCTTTGTTTCTGTTTCTTTTCCGCCTGCTTTGCCAGCTTTTTGGCAAGCGTGCGCCCTCTTTTTTTATCACAATAAATGGTTCGCTCCGTTACAACCGTTCCGCCTCGCTGGAACATCTCGTCCAGCATGGAAAAATAGCTTCCGGGTGTTGTAATGGCGTTCACCCGCATAATATCAAGCCCCGCCGGGCCGATAATGGAATCTGCCAGCTTGACGCAATTGGTGTTGATGGCAAAATATTTTCTAAACGGGCCGGATTTCACTTTATAAATCGAAGCGCCAGTTGCTTTCACCAGTTCGCTGGCCGCATCCTTGCAATCCCCCTTGACTGCTTCGCCATCCCGTTTCTTTTCCAAATCACTTTTCCATGGAACCAGCACTTTTTTCAGTTCCTCCAGCTGCTCTATCACCACTTCCCGCTCCCGCTCGGTGATATCGAGCCCAAAGCCCACCAGCACCTTATTTTCAA
This sequence comes from Candidatus Heritagella gallinarum, assembly GCA_904394685.1. Lineage (GTDB taxonomy): Bacteria > Bacillota > Clostridia > Oscillospirales > Acutalibacteraceae > Heritagella_A > Heritagella_A gallinarum. The sequence continues at coordinate 7,370 of CAJFNK010000032.1, read as the reverse complement.
AGGTCAGGCAATGGCGCAGATACGGCTCTGCCGGTGCCACCGCCACAGTGCCGTCGCTTACCATCCCCAGCATACGGTTGGCGTGATGGTCATAACAGCCATAGGAATACACGGTGTTGTCCAGACGGATATCCACATGCCCCATTCTTCCAAATCCGGCATCCGAGAGATGGATGAACACCTCTAACGGCGCTTTTTCTCCATTGTTGCGGTTACTTTCCCGCATCATCCCGCCCTCATCCTGATGCACCGTAAAATACCGGTTGAAATCGTCAATCAAACGGCTGGGAATAAAGGCTGTAATGAACATCGGCAGGGAAATCCGAACCTTTCGTTTGATTCGATCTCCAATCTGATCGGACAAAAACAAGCCGGAGATGAAATCCAGCAGCAGAGTGGCCGAATAAATCACCAGATAGACGCCGGAAATAGTAAAAACCGTTGGGAGCCGCAGCGAAGGATTCACTACCAGCAGAACCCCAAACACCAGCGAAAGAAGGGATGCAAAGCTGTTTCGGAATTTCCCTTCCAGATTTTCGGCCCAGCATTGTACCGCAATCGTCCCTCTAGCCAGCCCACTGATGATAAACCATCCACCAAATACCACACCGGCAGGATACGTAAACACCGCCGGATGCAGGGCGATCAGCAGTGCCAGCAAACCGAACCCCACGACCGTTATGATAGCCGCCAGCTTTTTCTGAGAAGCCAGCATATGAAAACACCGTGCGCCGCCGGCGATTACCAGGCCGGCAACTGCGATTGCCTGCAACAGCTTAAAGGCCGCCTGCCCATCCACCAGCGTCAGGATACCAAACGCCAGAAACAGCAGTGCCTGTGCCAATTCCAGATAAGGCCCTGCCGCCGACATTACTTTTTTCCGCAGAGGGAAATCCTGATAACGTTCTTTACTCATTGATTTCTCCGCCTTTCTGTTTGCACATTGATGGGTCATATCTGCGAACCAGCTGCCAAAATTGAGGGGAATGGTTATGATGTACGATATGACAAAGCTCATGAATGACAACCGAATCGAGAAAATCGTCCGGCTTCTCTGCCAGCATGAAGGAAAAACACAGTCCGTTTTTTCCAGAGCAGCTGCCCCAGCGCTTTTGCGCCGAGGTCACTTTAATAGAGGTGGGAGTCACGCCGATGAGCTTGGAAAAATGATCCACCCTTGGAAGCACCCTGCAAAGGGTTTCTTTCTTCATGGCTTCGATAGTTTCCGGCGAATATACTGGCAGAGCGGGGCGCCGCTTCATTTCCTCCTGTTTTTTGTGAATCCAATCGGCTTTCCTGTCTAAAAATTCCTGTATCTTTTTTTGAGAAAGGCGCATTGGCGCACGCACCCGAACCCGCCCTGCCCGGTCAACCGAAATTTCCAGCGTTCTGCGGCGGGAACGAATCAGCTGATATTCCACGGGACTCCTCCTTTGCAAAACCAAAACAGGCGATGTATAATAGAAAAGCAAATGCCTGCAAACAGGTTCTGATGACTATCAGTATACCACAAATGCCGGAAAGTGAAAGGCTTTTTGCGTTTTATCAGAAAAAATCCAAAAGAAGGAATCGTAGATCTCTGCATATTGGGAAAGGATTGATCGAGCATGAAAATCGGACTGGTTTTGGAAGGCGGCGGGATGAGAGGGCTCTACACCGCTGGTGTGTTGGATACCTTTATGCGCCATCATTGGCAGCCAGATTATGTGGTGGGGGTTTCTGCCGGGGCATGCCACGCCGCTTCTTTTGTAAGCGGCCAACGTGGACGGGCATACCGCACCAATATGGACTATCTGGGAGATCAGCGCTATCTCAGTTTCCGCAATTTTCTAAAAACCCGCTCTTTGTTCGGCATGGACTTCATCTTCCGTGTCGTCCCCGACCATCTTGACCCCTATGACTATGAAGCTATGTTGGCCTCTCCCATAGAATACGAAATCGGCGTGACCGATGTAGACACCGGCAAACCGGTGTTCTATTCCAAAGAAGCGCTCTACCATGACTGTACGCTGCTGGCAGCCTCCTCCTCCATCCCGGTGTTTTCTCCCATTGTAGACTATCAGGGGAAACGCTACCTGGACGGCGGCACCTCTGCCCCAATTCCGGTGGAGCGGGCGCTGGAAAAAGGCTGCGACCAAATCGTAGCCGTCCTCACAAGAGACCGCTCCTATATCAAGCAGGCGGAGGGTTTTGGCTCTGTATATCGCCGGGTATTCCGAAAAGACCCCGCCATGATACAGGCCCTGGACAGCCGCCACGAAATCTATCAGCGTTCCAGAGAACTGCTGTTTCAGCTGGAACAGCAAGGGCGGGCGGTAATCATTGCACCCGAAGTGCCAATCGCTTTGAGTCGTTTTGAAAAGGACCGGGAAAAGCTGGACGCCCTTTATCAGCAGGGACAAGCAGAATGTGAGGCCCTTTGGCAGGTCGGAAAAATTCCGGAAAAATCCCGTTGACAGGAGGGAACCAGGCTTGAAGCAAAAGTTTTCATTACAACGTCTGTTTTCACTGGAGCGCAGCATTGCCGTTCACGAAACCCTTGCGGTGGGAGTGGCGTTGGCGCTGACCGGCGGTTTTTTAGACACCTACACCTATACGCTTCGGGGCGGCGTGTTTGCCAACGCCCAAACCGGCAACATGGTGCTGATGGCAGTAAAAGCGGCAGACGGGGAACTCCTTTCCGCACTCTATTATTTTATCCCCATTGCCGCCTTTTTTCTCGGTGTATTGCTGACAGAAAGTATCAAGCTTCACTTTACCAACCGCCAGTTTCTCGAATGGCAGCAGGTGGTGCTGGTGTTGGAAGCTCTGCTGCTGTTTATCATCGGCTTTCTTCCCTTATCAATACCGGATGCGGTGGTGAACGTCACTATTTCGTTTATCTGTTCGGTACAGGTGCAGAGCTTCCGCAAAACCCGTGGGCTCCCCTATGCCACCACCATGTGTACCGGCAACCTGCGCTCTGCCGCTGATAATTTTTCTGTATTCCTGTTTCAAAAAGACAAAGAAGCACTGCGCCGTTGCGTGCGTTATCTGGTTATCATCCTTGTTTTCTGCACAGGCGCCGCAGCAGGCGCTCTCTGTTCACGGGCTTTGGGAACCTCCGCCATCTGGATTTGCTGTTCTCTGCTTCTGGTCGTCCTTTGCCTGATTACCTTTTGTAAGCCAGCTGAAAAGTCTGCTCCATGACTTTTCATTTATTCCGGTTATCCGAGGACTAACAAAAAAGGCAATTTCCACACGCACTGCCAAACCTGTACGGACTATTGATTCTTCGTGTTTCCTCTTTTCCAGACAAATCAGGAAAAAATTAAGACATTTTTCTAAAAACTATTGAAGGACATCGGGATTTGCTGTATCATAAGAATAATTAAGGTTGTCCGTACATTTGTAAAGACAAATCAGAAACGAAAGCCTTCCCGGAGGTTTCTCCACAGAGATTCTTCCCTGGAGGTTCTGCCGGATAACCGAGCATTTTTATAAGGAGGAACTACCCATGAACAATATCCCTCAGGTAAAATTGGGCATTATCGCTGTTAGCCGTGACTGCTTTGTGATCTCTCTTTCCGAAAGACGCCGCAGCGATATCGTAAAGGCTTATACTGCTAACGGCGGCGAGATCGTTGAAGTCAAAAAAACAGTTGAAAACGAAAAGGATATGCTGGCAGCTGTTGCCGAGGCAAAAGAAGCCGGATGTAATGCTTTGGTGGTATTCCTAGGCAACTTTGGCCCCGAAACCCCCGAAACTCTGATTGCAAAGGAATTCACCGGCCCTGTGATGTATGTAGCAGCTGCCGAGGAGCATGGCGACGACCTGATCAACGGCCGTGGCGACGCATATTGCGGTATGCTCAACTGCTCCTATAACCTTGGCCTGCGTAAGCTCAAGGCAGTGATTCCGGAGTATCCGGTTGGAACCGCTGACGAGATCGCCGATATGATCGCCGATTTTGTCCCGGTAGCCCGCACCCTGATTGGCCTTGCCAGTCTGAAAATCATCACCTTTGGTCCCCGTCCGCAGGACTTCTTTGCCTGCAACGCCCCCATCAAGCCTCTGTATGATCTCGGCGTTGAGGTTCAGGAAAACAGTGAGCTGGATCTGCTGGTAGCCTATCGTGCCCACAAGGACGACGAGCGCATCGCCGCTGTTGTGGAAGAAATGGCTGCTGAGCTGGGCGTAAAGGGTAACCAGTATCCCGATCTGCTGCCCCGCATGGCTCAGTTTGAGCTGACCCTGCTGGATTGGGCAGAGCAGAACAAGGGCGCTCGTGACTATGTGGTGTTTGCCGACAAATGTTGGCCGGCCTTCCCCAGCGAGTTCGGCTTTGAGCCCTGCTATGTCAACTCCCGCCTGGCTGCCAAGGGAATCCCCGTTGCCTGCGAAGTGGACATTTATGGCGCACTCAGCGAGTACATCGGCGCATGCGTCACCGGCGACGCTGTGACCCTTCTGGATATCAACAACTCTGTCCCCGCCGACCTCTATGAGGCCGACATCAAGGGCAAGTTCAACTATGGCCCCACCGACGTGTTCATGGGCTTCCACTGCGGCAACACCCCTATCTGCAAGCTGTGTGATGACCGTGCAGTGAAATATCAGCTGATTCAGAACCGTCTGCTGGAGAACGGCGGAGAGCCTGACTTCACCCGTGGAACTCTGGAAGCCGATATCGCCGCCGGACAGATCACCTTCTTCCGTCTGCAAAGCGCTGCTGACGGCACCCTGCACAGCTACATCGCCCAGGGCGAGGTTCTGCCGGTTGCTACCCGCTCTTTTGGCGGCATTGGTATCTTTGCTATCCCGGAGATGGGTCGTTTCTACCGCCATGTGCTGATCAGCAAGCGTTATCCCCATCACGGTGCGGTTGCTTTTGGCCATGTGGGCAAGGCTCTGTACACCATCTTCAACTATCTGGGTGTTGAGGACATTGCGTTCAACCAGCCCAAGGGAATGCTCTATAAAGACGAGAATCCCTTTGCCTGATTCTTACATAAATACTCATAAAACAAAAGTGCCGCAGAGATTCTCTGTGGCACTTTTTCTATATCCGGAATTGTAAACTTTAATAAGACTTTATAACAGCGAGTAGAGCGCTACTCCCATTACACCGGCACCAGACATTACCCAGATAGGATTCAGATGCCATTTCCGCAGCACAAAAAATGCCACTGCAAAAATTCCAACGGCAATAAAGTCTACTGACTCCGCCGACCAGACCACTTCTCCTGCCGGGAAAAAGGCCATCACCAGAATCGATAATCCAGCGGATGCAATCAGTGCAACCACCGCCGGCTGAAGCCCTTTGAGCGTCCCCTGCACCATGGTGATGTTTCGATATTTATAATAGATAAAGGCCAATGTCAGCACGATCACACAAGATGGGAAAACACATCCCAGTGTGGCGATAGCCGCCCCGCCGGGGCCGGCGATACGGGTTCCCACAAACGTTGCCGCATTGATAGCGATGGGGCCGGGCGTCATCTGGGAAATCGTGATAATATCCGAAAACTCCGTCATGGTCATCCAGCCATGCTGGGTGACTACCTGCTCCTGAATTAACGGAAGCGCCGCATAACCACCGCCGATGCTGAATAAGCCGATTTGGAAAAAGCTCCAGAAAAGCTGAAGAAAAATCATTCTTTCTCCCCCTTTCCCAGTTTCCGCTCCCGATTCCAGGTGTCAGCAGCTCCCACCACGGCACAAATCAGGATTACCAGCACCACATTGATTCCAAAGAACCAGGATGCCACAAAAGCGCCTGCCATCATAATAAGGGGAAGCACCCGGCGCAGCTTTAGGATATTTCTTCCCATGGAAAAAACCACGTCGCAGATGACTGCCGCCACTCCGGCCTGCATCCCTTTCATCACCAGATTGACCACCCAGTTATCACGGAACTGTGCATAAAAAAGTGAAATCACCGACAAAACCAAAAACGGCGGCAACACCGTGGCAAACACCGTGGTAAAAGCGCCCAACACGCCTGCAACACGATATCCCACCAGAACCGAGGCGTTGACGGCCATTGCGCCCGGCGTGGACTGGGCAATCGCCGTGAGGTCCATCATTTCGTCTTCTTCAATCCAATGAAGGTCCTCCACAAACTTTCGACGCATCAATGGAACGATCACATATCCTCCGCCAAATGTAAAAGCACTCAGCTGAAAGGTTGACCAGAACAGCTTCCAGTACAGCGCTTTCCCTTTGGGCTGGTTATTCCCCATCTTGTTTCATCCTTTCTCAGACCCTTGTTTGGTACTGGAATTATTGTACCTCTTGTATTATAATAATAAAAATACTATTATTTTATGGATTTCATAATGTTTTATTTATAATTTGGAGGAAACCTTATGACGCTGCGCCATCTAAAAATCTTTCTGGCCGTTTGTGACAATGGATACAACGTCACAAAAGCGGCACAGGCTCTTTATATTGCACAGCCCGCTGTGAGCGCCGCCATCCGGGAACTGGAGGAATACTATGGGGTAAAGCTTTTCGACCGGATTTCCCGCCGGTTTTACATAACAGAAGCCGGAAAAAAGTTTTATCAGTATGCCCGGCATGTGGATTCCCTGTTTGACCAGATGGAAAAGGAGATGCGGGACTGGGAAGCGTTGGGCGTACTGCGGATTGGCAGCAGTATCACCGTTGGCTCCTGGCTGATGCCGGAATATGTCAAACGCTTTTCAGAGCAATATCCCCAGATGCAGGTACAGGTAAAAGTGGAGCAATCGGAGCAGCTGGAAAAAAAGCTGCTCAACAACGAGCTGGATTTTGCCTGTATGGAGGGCGTCATCCACGAGCCCGGACTGGTGGGAGAAGAATTTCTGGAGGACAGCCTTCTGCCTGTGATACAAGCGGGAGCCGGTATTGCTCCCTGGGAAATCATTACGCAGGAAAAATTCCAGCGGCAGCATTTTTTGCTGCGTGAACCCGGCAGCGGCACCAGAGAAATCTTTGACAGCGTTGTGCAAACAGCCGGGTTTTCGGTTCGTCCGGTTTGGGAGAGTGCCAGCAACACCGCTTTGCTGAACGCCGCCTGCGCTGGGCTGGGCGTTACGGTATTGTCTTCGAGAGTGGTGGCCAAGATGATTGCAGAAGGGCAGCTGGTGCCTTTTCAGGTGGAAGGGCTTAATTTCAAACGGCAATTCCGTATCGTCTATCATCAAAACAAATACCTTCCCGCACCGGCACTGGACTTTATGGAGCTTTGCCGGAACACCCCTGCGCCTCCCCCGCCCTCTCCACTTGCGGCTTTTTCCAAAATGGAGTAAAATCGTATTAGGGCGTTTCTGAAAACAAAGAAATTGAAGAATTTTTCACAATCAACAGGCAGATACAAGGCAAAAAACGCAGGAATCCTTGATGG
>CAJFNK010000031.1 GCA_904394685.1 Candidatus Heritagella gallinarum | reverse complement strand
CTACCCCGCAACTTAAAATTTTCATCCACCTTTTATAAAAGGTGGTGGGGAATCCAAAGGGGCAAAGCCCCTTTGCGTCGCCCATCGCAATGGGCGAAACCCCCATGCCGCAGGGCGCATTTTCGGGGGTGAATTGGAAAATATCCCGGCGGGATATTTTCCAAGAGGGCCCCTTTTGCAAGAAAAAAGGGGCCCTGCTCTGTTCCTGATGAATCCCGGATAAACGAAGAATAAAAGGAATCAGTAAAATTTAAGCGAGATAAGTTTCATAAAAATCCTGCATCATTTCCTGAATTGAAACATCGAGAATCGAGCAGAAGCAGGCCAGTTCATAGTCAGTGACGAAGCGGGTGTTGTGTTCAATTTTGCTAATCATTTGCTGGTCGATATTGACGCCAAGGGTTTGCATACGGGCGGCAAGTTGAGTTTGAGAAAGGCCATTTTGGACATGAAGGGACTTCAACTTTTTAGAAATAACGTTTTTATTATTGTCGAAAAGAATTTTCTTCATAAAGGATACACCTGTATAACGTGTGTTGTTTTTACTTTCGGCAAAAATAAATTGCGGGCGGCTGATAGCCGCCCCTACATGAATCATTCGATGATAATATTTTTTATTCCATACCTTAAAATTAAATTTATCAGTTCATTTCGGGAACGATTGGTTTCTTTGGCGATACGGTCAAGTTCTGATAAAGTATCTTCTTGAATCCTGACGGAAATCATTTTGTATCCATCTTCACCACGACGTTTGATCTTTAAAGGCTCTTTTTCAAAATTTTCAAACATCCTGATCTCCTCCCTTTCTTTGGTTCAATTGTATATTGACAAAAGAAATCAGGATATAATATAATTATATATCATTGATGATATTATTTACGATATTACAGATTTTATACTATGATTTAAAACGGCGAGGTGCAAGATGGAGCGGGATTCCGGTTTTGATAAGCAGGCGTTCTCTCGAAAACTCAGAAACCTTCGGCAATATTACGGCCTTTCTCAAAAAGATATCGCCAACTGCCTCCATGTTGACCGCTCAACCTATGCCAGCTATGAAATCGGCCGCTCAATGCCTTCGCTCGAATCCGTTAAAACGGTTGCTGAGCTTCTTCATGTTTCGTCCGACTTTTTGCTCGGCATCCATTCCGAACAGGATGAGGCTGTGCAGGAAAAAATGAACCGGATTTTGAGGCGCTTTCCCAACCTGTAAAGAACTGTATATCAAAATAAAAAAGCCTGTTACAGCGGCGTTTTCCACTGTAACAGGCTTTTTGGTTGAAAATTAACCCTGAATCAGGCTCTTGCCGTCCATTTCCTCCGGCTGGGGCAGTCCCAGAATCTGGAGCATGGTGGGGGCAATGTCTGCCAGACGGCCACCCTCACGCAGCGAGCAGGAATAGCCAGCTACGCAGAAGGGCACCGGGTTGGTGGTGTGTGCGGTGAACGGGCTTCCGTCTACGTCTACCATGCGGTCAGCGTTACCGTGGTCAGCGGTGAGCAGCAGCACGCCGTCCATCTCACGGATAGCCTCGGTCACACGGCCTACGCACTCATCCACTGCCTCTACTGCCTTGACAGCAGCCTCAAAAACACCGGTGTGGCCTACCATGTCGCAGTTAGCATAGTTCAGGATGATCACGTCGTATTTGCCGCTCTTAACAGCCTCGACCATCTTGTCGGTGACTTCATAAGCGCTCATTTCAGGCTGGAGGTCATAAGTAGCCACCTTGGGGGACTTGACCAGAATGCGGTCTTCGCCCTCATACACGGTTTCTACACCGCCGTTGAAGAAGAAGGTTACATGTGCATATTTCTCGGTTTCGGCAATACGCAGCTGGGTTTTGCCGTTGGCGGAGAGATACTCGCCCAGTGTGTTTTTCAGGCTCTGGGGCTTGAAGGCAACCTGCACATTCGGCATGGTGGCGTCATACTGGGTCATGCACACATAGGTCAGCGGGAAGAAGCCGTTGCGGCGCTCAAAACCACTAAAATCCGGGTCCACAAAGGTGCGGGTGATTTCACGGGCACGGTCGGGACGGAAGTTGAAGAAAATCACAGAGTCGTTGGCCTGAATGGGGGCGGCGCCGTCTACCACGCAGGGAACCACAAACTCGTCGGTCACATCGTTTTCATAAGACTTGGCCACAGCGCACACGCCGCAGGCAGCCTTGTCGCCCTCGCCATATACCATGGCGGCGTATGCTTTTTCCACACGCTCCCAGCGGTTGTCACGATCCATGGCATAATAACGGCCCATCACGGTGGCAATCTTGCCCACGCCGATTTCTTCCAGCTTGTTAGCCAGCTGCTCCACATAGTCCTTGCCGGAGCTGGGGGGCACGTCACGGCCGTCCAGCAGGCAGTGGACATACACTTTGGTCAGGCCGAATTTCTTGGCCATCTCCACCAGTGCATACAGGTGGGTGTTGTGGCTGTGTACGCCGCCGTCAGACAGCAGGCCGATGAGGTGCAGGGCGCTGTCGTTCTTCTTGGCGTTTTCCATAGCGGCCACAAAAGCCTCGTTCTCAAAGAACACGCCGTCCTGAATGGACTTGGTGATGCGGGTCAGCTCCTGATACACGATGCGGCCAGCGCCCATGTTGGTGTGGCCCACTTCGCTGTTGCCCATCTGGCCGTCGGGCAGACCCACGTCCATGCCGGAAGCGCCGATCTGGGTGACAGGGTTGGAGGCAAACAGGGCGTCAATATGGGGCTTGTTGGCGGCGGCAATGGCGTTGCCCTCTTTGGCAGCGCAGCCAAAACCGTCCAGAATCATCAGAACGAGAGGTTTTTTCATGGGAATCATTCCTTTCTGCGGCACAGCCGCAACAAAAGTGAAAAACAAAAACAGCAAACGGGGGACTGATGCGAAAATCTCCGCAGCCAGCCCCCTGTTTCTATTCAGGGGGCTTCCGGGTGGAAACCCCGTTTTCAGTCAGAATTAGCCAACGGTAGCAGCCTTGACGATCTCGGCAAAGTCAGCGGGCTTGAGGGAAGCGCCGCCGATCAGGCCGCCGTCCACGTCGGGCTGAGCCAGCAGCTCGGCAGCATTTTTGGCGTTCATGGAACCGCCGTACTGGATGACCATCTTCTCAGCAGCCTCGGCGTCATACAGCTCTTTGATCACGTTACGGATCACAGCGCAAACCTCGTTTGCCTGCTCAGCGGTAGCAGTGCGGCCGGTGCCGATAGCCCACACAGGCTCATAAGCGATAATCACTCTTGCCAGTTCCTCTTTGGAAACGCCCTGAAGAGCAATTTTGGTCTGCATGGCAACCAGCTCGGCGGTGATGCCCTGCTCACGCTGCTCCAGATATTCGCCAACGCAAACGATAACGGTCAGACCCTTGTCCAGAGCGGCACGGGTGCGCTTCTGCACGGTTACGTCGGTGTCGCCAAAATAGGTGCGGCGCTCGCTGTGGCCGGTGATGACATACTCAACGCCCATAGCAGCCAGCATATCAGCGGAGATCTCGCCGGTGAATGCGCCGGAGGGCTCCCAGTGGCAGTTCTCAGCGCCAATCTTGATGTTGGTGCCCTTGGTAGCTTCCAGAGCGGTCTGCAAATCCACATAGGGAACGCAGGCAACCACGTCGCAGCCAGCATCCTTTACCAGGGGAGCGATGGCGTTCAGCAGCTCTTTGGCCTCGGCGGGGGTCTTGTTCATTTTCCAGTTACCGGCAATAACAGCCTTTCTAACAGCTTTGTTCATGATAGAACTTCCTTTCTTGACTATATCAGATAGTTGGTTGAAAAAAGGCGGGAAAGCCTGAGACTCTCCCGCCTTCTGTTCACATTATTAGGCGTCCTTCTCGTTCAGGCAGGCAATACCCGGCAGAACCAGACCCTCCAGGAATTCGAGGGAAGCGCCGCCGCCGGTGGAGATGTGAGTCATCTTGTCGGCGAAGCCCAGCTTCTCAACAGCTGCAGCGGAGTCGCCGCCGCCAATGATGGAGATAGCGCCGCTCTCAGCAACAGCCTTTGCCACAGCAATGGTGCCGCCAGCGAAGTTTTCCCACTCGGAAACGCCCATCGGTCCGTTCCAAACAACGGTGCCGGCGTTCTTGATTGCCTCGGCAAACTTCTCACGAGTCTTGGGTCCGATATCCAGGCCCATCCAGCCCTCAGGAATGTTGTCGGAGTTGACCAGCTTGTGGTCAGCGTCGGCAGCATAACGGTCAGCAGCGATGTTGTCCTCAGGAATCAGGAAGTTAACGCCCTTCTCCTTAGCCTTGGCCATCATCTCTTTTGCCAGCTCCAGCTTGTCCTCTTCGCAGATGGAGGTGCCGATGGAGTAGCCCAGAGACTTCATGAAGGTGTAAGCCATACCGCCGCCGATGATCAGGGTGTCAACCTTGTCGATCAGGTTGTTGATAACGCCGATCTTATCGGAAACCTTAGCGCCGCCCAGAATCGCAACAAAGGGACGCTTGGGATCGGCCAGAGCGCCGCCCATGATGGAGATTTCCTTCTGAATCAGATAGCCGCAAACAGCGGGCAGATAGTCAGCCACGCCAGCGGTGGAAGCATGGGCACGGTGTGCGGTGCCGAATGCGTCGTTTACATAGATCTCAGCCAGAGAAGCCAGCTCTTTTGCAAAAGCGGGATCGTTCTTTTCTTCTTCCTTGTGGAAGCGAACGTTCTCGATCAGCTCTACTTCGCCGTCCTGCAGGGAAGCAGCGATGCTCTTTGCGCTCTCGCCAATGACGTCTTTTGCCATTTTAACTTCCTGACCCAGAGCCTTGGAGAGATAAGCGGCAACAGGAGCCAGAGAGTACTTCATGTTGAACTCACCCTTCGGGCGGCCCAGATGGGAGCACAGGATGACCTTAGCCTTGTGGTCCACCAGATACTTGATGGTCTTCATGGCCTCGTTGATACGCTTGGGGTCAGCGATGTTGCCCTCGGCATCGAAGGGAACGTTGAAATCGCAGCGGACGAGAACTTTCTTGCCTGCTACGTCGATGTCTTCGACAGTTTTCTTGTTGAGATAGTTCATGTAAGATACACTCCTTCTGCTTTGATGCTTCTTTTTCAGGAATTGTGAAAGAAAATACAAAGTACTGAATTTATTGTATAACAAATCCGGCTGCTTTTCAAGCGGTTTGCGGGAGAATCCCCCAAAAACAGCAGATTTTTCATTTGCGCCGGAGTTGTTTTCAAAAAAGGGTTTTAGAGCTGGCGGTATTCGGCGGCGTCCCAGTCATACTCACGCAGCCGTCCGGCTTCGCTCAGTGCCGGGTATCCCCACTGGCGCAAAACTTCGTATACGCCCACCGCAACCGAATTGGAAAGGTTGAGGCTGCGGGCTTCGTCGATCATGGGAATCCGCACGCAGGAGTCGGGATTGTCAAACAGCAGCTTTTCGGGCAGGCCGGCGGTTTCCTTGCCGAACACCAGATAGGAGTTGTCCGGATAGGAAACATCGGAGTGGGCGTGGCGTGCCTTGGTGGAAAAATAGAAGAAATTACCGCTGTTTTTTGCAAAGAAATCGGAAAGGCTTTCATAATAGGTGATATCCAGCAGGTGCCAGTAATCCAGTCCGGCACGTTTTAACTTGCGGTCATCGATGGCAAAGCCCATGGGGCCAACCAGATGCAGCCGGGCGCCGGTAGCGGCGCAGGTTCGGGCAATATTACCCGTGTTCTGTGGAATTTCGGGTTCTACCAGTACGATATTGAGGGTTGGCAAAAAAATCGACTCCTTTTTATAGCCACACTCTTGTGTCAGTATGCCCCGGAACTGCCGGAAAATCACAGCATAATCAGAGAAAATGGGGGAAAACTGATGAACGTGGTTTCCATTTTGAAACTTTTACTTTTATATGGGAGGTTCAATTATATGATGAAAAACACCATGAACGTAGTAAAGGGCGTTGGCCTTGGTATGATCGCAGGCGCTACCGTTGCTGTGGTAGGCGAGCGCATGATGAAGACCGACAAAAAGCAGATGAAGAAAAATGCCGGAAAAGCCATCCGTGCTATGGGCGAAGTCATCGACGGTGTCCAGTATATGTTTAAATAACAGACACACAAGCACTTTTGAGCATCCGGCTGGATGAACAGGGCACAAGGGCGGGAACCCCAAAAAGCACACAAGCGGGCTTTTTGGGAGCTCCGCCCTTTTCCTGTTTTTTTATAAATCACAGAGGCAGCCACGCTCGCCGCCCGGCCCGATGAGATATACCCCACACCCGGCGTCACGACTCAGTCCCATGGCAGCCGGGCATTTGATGGTGAGGCCGCCCCCGGAAGGCTGTTCATAGCAGCAGGCCAGCCGGTTGCAGCAGCAGTCTGCTGTCTGATACCATTTGCAGACCGAGGGGTTGGTACAGTGGCGCACGCAGGGCCATTCCAGATAGTCACGGGAGATTTGGCCACCGGCGTGGTATTCCCCGTTGCTGATCAGCAGGTGGGAGATCGCCAGCTCAGCCAGCACCGGGCTGTATCCCGAAGCTGTCCCGTGGTGGGGCGCCTTGACGATGTAATACCCATCATACAGCTGGTCCCGAAGCTGGTCGAATACATCCGGCGTGGCGTCCCCGGTCATGAGGATATCATTAACCCCGGCGCTGCCGGTGCGCAGATTGTGAAATACCACCGAAGCCCCGTTTACCGCCTCGCTGTATGCCTCCCGTGTTGACGGCTGTTCCAGCAGTTCCCGGATATCCGGGGCGGCTGGACTTCGGTTCAGTTCATCCCGGAGCCCGTGCATCACTTCCAACAGCTCATGCAGCCGGGCAGCGTCCCGTCTGCATTTTTCCTCCCCCGCCCGGTTGCCCGGCGAAAGGTTTTCGCAGCACTGGCGGTACATACGACAAAATTCGTCCTTATAAGACAAAAACTGCTTTTCACAGCCGGTGTAATATGGGATGGAAAGCATCACGTTGAGTTGTTCTGTCACCATGCTAAACAGCGGTGGGAACTCATGCCCTTCACGAGGCGGCCAGAGAACCTCATACTCGCAGCCGTCCCATTCTATCACATCGCCTGCACCCAGTACGGTGATATGCTCCAATCCTGCCATATCTCCAATCAGGTCAAAAGCACGCAGGCTGGTGGTGTTGATTTGGGCGCAGCCGTTTTGTGGGGGCAAAAACAACCGGGCAAACAGGGCAAAATCGATTAGGGGCAATGCGCCGGTGCTGTCGGCCGGGGAGCAGGGAAGATAGACTCTGTTGAAATAATCGGGATGTTTTTTGAGCAGGTAGGCAAAGCCGTTGAGATGGTCCCGGTGAAAATGGCTCAGGAGAAAATGGTGCTGGGAAAGCCCCGAATACCGGCGGCAAATTTGCTCCAGATACTTCTCCGGCGGTGTTTCGCCCTCCCGGATATACTGGTTCACAGTGCCGCAGTCTACCATCAGGATAGACTGTTTGCCTCCCATCACCACACATTCTCCATATTCCATGTTGTGCATTTCAAGCCATTGCATCGACAAATTCCCTTTCTTTTTGCCTGTTTTGTAGGGCGTTTCTGAAAACAAAGAAATTGAAGAATTTTTCACAATCAACAGGCAGATACAAGGCAAAAAACGCAGGAATCCTTGATGG
>CAJFNK010000030.1 GCA_904394685.1 Candidatus Heritagella gallinarum | reverse complement strand
TGCGCGAGACGGGACTTGAACCCGTACGTCAAAGACACACGCACCTCAAACGTGCCTGTCTGCCTGTTCCAGCACTCGCGCTCAACAAGGGTTATTATACCAGTATAAAAAAACAATGTCAAGATAAAAATTTTATTTTTTTGCTTTTTTTAAGAAATTTTATGAAATGTCAGTTATAATGCTTTTTCAGGCCTTGCTCCTATTTATCAACTTGGAATATTACAATTCAATGTATTGGCGACATTTTCTGCCGCCAGATTGAAATTTTACCTAAATGAGTTCTGAACTCGTTTACAGATATTCTTTCAACTGTTCGATATGTCGCTGCTCTCCTTCGATAAAATCGGCGGCCAGCTTTAAAGACTTGTGGTCTGCAAACTCATAGCGATTCACCTGCTTCGACATTTCGACAATGCCCATATTCGAGCCGTTAATCATCATTTCGGCTACATGCTCAGGGGAAGCGTCTGCCAGTGTGTTCAGCTGAATTGCCCCCCACATCACCGCTTTTTGAATGGGGGGATTTTTTTCCGGCAGAGAACCTGATTGCTGGAGAATTTTCTCTGAGCGTGCTATCAGCTTTTGATAAGCCACTCCTTGATTCTCAATCTCTTTTTTCAGAGAAGGTTTCGTGACTTTCGGCAAAATCGTTTCAACTGCCTCTAACCCGGATTGTGCTGCTTTGTGGACTTCTTTTGTCAACAGATCGCTTTGCATACTCATCTGCTTCATGCCTCCTTTAACTGCGAAACGCCTGATTATCTTTCCAAAATAATCAGGCGTTATGCGTCAGAAAGCGCTTTCGATTCTTTTCAGAATATGATATGATGAAGATACTTTTTATTTTTGGTTCTGAAAGGAAGCTTTTTATGAATATTGGGATTTCAACAGCGTGCTTATACCCTATGGTTACAGAAGATGCTCTGGATCAACTACTGGAAAAGGGATTTCGGCTTTTTGAGATTTTCTTTAATACCTTTTCGGAACTCGACGAAAAATATGTTCAGGAGCTTTCTCAAAAACTCACCAGAGCGCATGCCCACACCATTTCGCTCCATCCTTTTACTTCGGCTTTTGAAGCTATGCTGTTCTTCTCAGATTATCCCCGCAGGACACAAGACGGGTTGGAGCTCTATCGGAAATATTTTGAAACTGCTAACCGCATTGGAGCGCATATTTTGGTTCTACATGGCCAGCGGAACTATCAGAAAAGCCGTATTTCACCGGAACAGTATCTTGAGAGTTATCATCGTCTCTACTGCTTGGGTCAGGAATATGGTGTGACGGTGGCACAGGAAAATGTGGTGCTTTTTCGGAGTGAAAAAGCCAGCTTTATTCAATGGATGCACGATACACTAAAAGATGAATGTGCCTTTGTCCTGGATATCAAACAAGCGGTTCGAGCCGGTGAAGACCCTATGGAAATGTGTAAGGCTATGGGAAACCGTTTGGTACACCTTCACCTCAATGACCATCTTCCACAAAGCGACTGCCTGCTGCCAGGAAAAGGCAATTTTGACTTTGTAAAATTATTTGACTGGCTGAAAACACAAGGATATCAGGGTGATGGTGTTATTGAAGTGTACCGGGATAACTATCATGCTCTTTCGGAATTATGTGATTCCCATCGTTTTCTTCTTGAAAATCAGCACTGGAAATAAGAAATCAGAAAAAGATTGATTTTTTCTTGTCAAATCCACACGAAACATGATATAATAAAACATCAAGTAATAATGGATAAAATTGGAAATTTTCCCGGTGCAGACAGGAGGCAGAGTGCGTATGAAATGCCCGTATTGCAGCTATGATGAAAGTAAAGTGATCGATTCCAGACCAACTGACGAAGGGGAGCGTATCCGCCGCAGACGGGAATGTTTGCGCTGCGGCAAACGTTTTACCACCTATGAAGTAATTGAAACCGTGCCGATTATTGTAATCAAAAAAGATAAATCCAGAGAAACTTTTGACCGCAACAAGCTGCTGAACGGCCTTCTTCGTGCCTGTGAAAAACGTCCCGTTTCTCTTGACACACTTGAAGAAGTGGTGGACGAAATTGAAACCATGCTTCAAAATTCTCTCGACCGTGAAGTTCCTTCCAGCCAGATCGGAACCTATGCCATGGATAAGCTTCGTGATATCGATGAAGTCGCTTATGTCCGCTTTGCATCTGTCTACCGTCAGTTTAAAGATATCAATTCCTTTATGGAGGAGTTGAGTCGGATTAAAAGTGCAAAAGAAAAGGAACCTTCTAAAAAATAAATTGCGATATGAAACTCCCCTGATGCAGAAAAACATCTGCATCAGGGGAGTTTTTTTACGAAAAAACAGATTCAAGATAGAATATAGGGCTACATTCCCTATCCTAGATTGGGGGCTATCTGAAAAGTCGTAATTATTGTCTTTTCCTACAGACATCATGAAATGATGTCGTGCAATGACAACTACTGCGTTAAAAATACTCGGAATCCATCAAGGATTCCTGCGTTTTTTGCCTTGCATCTGCCTATTGCTTGCGGAAAATCCGTCAATTTCTTAGTTTTCAGAAACGCCCTAGTATTCCACGCCTTTTCTGGCGGCAATACCTTTTTCATAGGGATGCGACCAGCAGTGCATCTCCGTGCAGTAGTCAGAAGCCTCCATCATCCATTTTGCCGGATTCCGGCCGGTCATAACCAGCTCCTGCGATTGCGGCTTTTCATACACCGCCTTTTGCAGCAGGGATTCATCCACCATTCCCAGCTGCAAAGCTGCACAGGCTTCGTCTAAAATCAGCGTATCGGCCGACTGCTCCATGGCGGCACGAAGGTGTTCTTCCTGTATTTTTCGGGTCTCCTGTTTTTCCTGCTCTGTCATCTGGAACACAAACTTTTGTCCCGCTTTTCCACGATATATCTGTGCGCCAAGCTGTGACAGCAGCGTGATCTCTCCACTTTCTGTTCCTTTTAAGAATTGAACGATCACAACCTTTCTCCCCGCTGCCAACGCACGCATAGCCAGTCCCATTGCCGCTGTGGTTTTTCCTTTTCCGTCACCCCAATACAGGTGAATCAGTCCTTTTTCCATACCGTCACTTTCTTCCTTCCATAAGAGCATATATTTTCTGCATATCTAGCGCACGGCGGATTCCATCTGCCAGCAAATCAAATTGCTGCTCCTGATATGCCCGATGAGAAACGGGAGCCGCCTGTTCACAAGATATCCCCTTGCGCTGGCACAGGAATTCAGCCAGTTTTTGGGTCAGGCTTCCGGTATCGAAAAGGCCATGGAGATAGGTGCCAAACACGTTCCCATTGACACACCCATCCGGCTGGCCGTTTTCCAGAATACAAAAAGCATCCCCGTGTACAGTGGTTTTTCCGGTATGGATTTCATATCCATCCAGTTGTGCCCCTTCAAAATCCGGAGCCACCACTTTAGCCTGCATCCGGGTGCGAGTCTTTTGAGCATCAAATACGGTATCAATCGGCAATAACCCCATGCCGTGCATCTCCCCGCCGCCCTCGGTACCATAAGGGTCAGAGAGGGATTGCCCCAGCATCTGATAGCCGCCGCAGATTCCCAGCACTGGTACCCCAGCATGCGCCAGCTTGCATACCGCTGCTTCCAGCCCGTTTTGCCGCATCCACAGCAAGTCGGAAAGGGTACTCTTAGTTCCCGGCAAAATTACGAGATCGGGATTTCCCAACTCTCGAACACTCTGCACATAGCGCACCCCCATGGCGGGATGTTCGTCGAGGAGAGAAAAGTCCGTAAAGTTGGAGATACGGGGCAATCGAATCACCGCAATATCCAGGGGTTTTTTGGCGTCCTGATTCTCCAGGCAGGGCGCCAGAGAGTCCTCGTCGTCTACATTTACCCGTAGGTAAGGTACTACGCCTAATACCGGGATTCCGGTCTTTTCTTCGAGCATGGTCAAGCCCGGACGCAGGATGGCTTCGTCTCCCCGGAACTTATTGATAATCAGCCCGCCGATGCGTGCCTGCTCTTGCGGCTCCAAAAGGGCAACTGTGCCATACAGCTGGGCGAAAACGCCGCCACGGTCAATGTCGCCAGCCAGAAGCACCGGAGCGTCAACCAGCTCTGCCATTCCCATATTCACAATATCATCGGTACGCAGATTGATCTCTGCCGGGCTGCCTGCCCCCTCGATCACGATCACATCGTTTTCTTCAGCAAGGCTGTTATAGGCTTCCAGTATATCCGGGATAAGCTGCCGTTTCATGGCGAAATACTCCGTGGCGCTCATTTGGCCCCGCACTTCCCCATTTACAATCACCTGACTGCCGATATCGCTGGAAGGCTTGAGCAGGATCGGATTCATGCGTACATCCGGCTCTATTCCGGCCGCCTGTGCCTGCACCACCTGCGCTCTTCCCATTTCCAGCCCGTTTCGGGTAACATAACTGTTGAGGGCCATGTTCTGGCTCTTAAAAGGGGCGACTTTTAGCCCATCCTGAGCAAAAACCCGACAGAATCCGGCGCACAAAAGGCTTTTTCCGGCGCCGGACATGGTTCCCTGTACCATAATACATTTTGTCCGTTTCATCCAACTACCTCTTTCATCGCCTGTATTAGGCGGGTATTTTCTTCATGGGTACGCACCGCCGTGCGATACCAGGTATGATCCAGTCCATGATAATTAGAGCAGCTCCGCAGCAGAATCCCTCGTTCACGTAGAAGCTGAATCAGGGGTTTCGAACAGCGAAACAGCAGGTAATTGGCCTCTCCGGGCAGCACCCGCAGCCCCAATGCTTCCAACTGCTGCTTCATCCACGGACGCTCCTGGGCAACCATCTGCCGCACGCTCTGCACATAGCCCGTTTCTTCAAGAGCTGCTTCTCCAGCGGCCTGTGCCAAAGAAGAAACCGCCCAGGGCTGTCCGGCCTGCCGCATGGTTTCGAGCAGTGCATGGTTTGCGCTCAAAGAATATCCCAACCGCACACCTGCTATGGCATAAAGCTTGGTAAATGCCTTTAAAATGACCAGCTCCGGAAAATCGGAAAGCACATTCTTCAAAGTGTGAGATTCCGGGTCTGCCAGAAAATCGCCAAAACATTCGTCGAGCATCAGAAGCGCACCACACTGATGACATCTTTCGGCAACCCGCAAAAGGAATTCTCTGGGGGAAGAAACCCCCGTAGGGTTATTCGGTTCACAGAGGAACACCATATCCATACCAGGAACGATTGCCTCTAGAAAATCTTCCCGCAGGCGGAAATCATCTTCTTCCCGCAGAAAATAATGATGCACCTTACAGCCAAATGAAAGCAGCGCCGCCTCATACTCCGCAAAAGCAGGAGCAGTAATCAGTGCGTTTTGGGGCTTTCTGGCCAGAACTGCCCGAAAAATCAGATCTGCTGCACCATTCCCACACAGGATATCCGCTTCTGATACCCTCTCGTGTGCCGCAAGCTTCCGGCACAAAGAGCGGCACAGAGGGTCTGGATAACGGTCGGCTGTTTGGGCGGCCTCGGCAATCGCCCGTTTTACACCCTCCGGCACACCAAGCGGGCTGACATTTGCTGAAAAATCCAGAGGTTGAGCGCCATATTCTTCCGAATATCCCGCCCAGTCCCCACCATGTACCAGCGGTGTGGGAGAAATCCCGGATGGTTGGTTGTTGTTCATGCTGTTTTCCTCCCTGAGTCATTAAGTAAAAGCCGAAATCTTATGGAATCGTGAGTGTGACGACTGCCGTTAGAAAATCCAATGTGGCCCCCAAAGCAGGAAAACCACTGTTATATGAATGGCAAGCCCGATCAGCAGCCCCAGAATACTGGCAACCACCATAATCCGGTTTGTCCGCAGAATATCCTCTATCTGGACTTCCCGCACAGCGTCCCCGATATAGGGCTTTTCCACCAGCTTTCCAAAATAAGAGGCGGGGCCTGCAAGCTGTATCCCCAGAGAACCGGCGCAGGCAGATTCTGTTTGGGCAGAGTTCGGGCTGGCATGGTTGCGACGGTCACGCCGCCAGATTTTCCATGCGTTTTTCAGGCTTCCACCCGCCAGCGGTGCTGCCAGAATCCATAACAGCGCTGCAATCCGTGCAGGCAGATAGTTTGCAATATCATCCAGTTTTGCCGCTGCCCGTCCAAAATAGAGATACTTATCGTTTTTATATCCAACCATACTGTCCATGGTATTGATTGCTTTATAGGTGAGGGCCAGCGGTGCTCCGCCAATCAACATATACAGCATCGGCGCCAGCACCCCATCGGAAAAATTCTCCGCCACGGTTTCAACAGCAGCTTTTGTCACGCCCTGCTCCGAAAGCTCAGCGGTATCCCGTCCCACAATACGGGCTACGGCCTTTCTTCCCGCAGAAAGCCCCTCGTTTTTCAGACACCGGTATACATTCCTGCTTTCTTTGGCAAGGCATCTCATCGCCAGTGCCTGCCAACACCAGAAGGACTGCAATACCAGCCCCAGTACCGGATGAATCCACCAGAACAGCCAGCAGAGCCCACCGCTGATCAGCAGTGTCCCCAGCGGCAGACAAATCGCCAGAACCATTCCCGCCCTGAGTTCCTCTTGTGGCGTTTTTGGAAACCAGCGGCGCAGCTTTTTCTCAAAAGCGGCAATCGCTTTTCCCATCAGCACCACCGGATGCGGCATCCATTCCGGGTCCCCCAGCAGGGCATCCAGAAGGAACCCGAATAAAACAGCCGTCCAGATCATGATTCCTGCCCGCCTTCCTTGCGAACATATTGCACGGTATCCACCAGTGACAGGGTGTGGCAATTATGCCAGGTTTCGGCGTCAGCTTCCAGCACATATCCCCCGGCATTGGGGCCACACCAGTGATAATAATCATACTGCGGCAGTGCATACCGTTCCATGATCGCCATCTGTGTACCGCCGTGAGCCATAATCACCAGCATTTCTTCCCCATTTGCCAGCGCTTCTTCCACCAGCGGGGCAAATGTGTTGCAGGTACGGTCACAGAACTCTGCCTTCCGCTCTCCACCGGGACAGCAGCCCTCGCAGTTGTCGCCCACCCATGCGATGTATTCGGGGTCATGCTCCATTTCGATGTAATTTCTCCCCTGAAAAATGCCGAAGCACATTTCCCGGAAGTCCTCCAGCACCACCTGTTCCGCTTCGGGGAATAAGATGTCCGCTGTGCTCCGGGCACGGATCAGCGGTGAAACATAGACTTTCTTTGGAAAAATATCTGCCTGTATCAGTTGAGCACGCCCTTCTTCACTAAGCGGGATATCCCGTGTCCCCTGATACCGCTTTTCTACATTATAACTCGTCTGTCCATGTCGCAGCAAATAAATTTTCACAGTGTTTCCTCCCCTTTTAAGACTGTGGGAATCCCACAGAATACCCGGATTACCGTATCGGCCTTTTGTGCCAGCAGGCAGGCAAGACGTCCGGCAGCTTCCCTAGCCATGCGTTCTTCGGCGCTGGCAGGCACCACGCCGCCGCCCACCTCTGTGGCAATCACCACTTCTTTTTGAGAAAGCTCCTCTGCCAGCTGTTCCAAATCTTTACATCCGGCAGCCATTTGCTGCACATCCCATACGGCACGCTGCTCCAGCTCATGGTCTTCCCAGTGCATCCAGCTTTTGGCGACGCTCTTTTTCCCGCTGTAAAGCGGCCCTGTTATAAAAACCATTTCATTCCCTCCAAAATCTGCACGGCAGCAAGTGCGGCCAGCATCCAAATCTCCGCACGCTGCAAAAACCATCCGGCCAGATCGCCGGTAATGCCGCCAAACTGCCGCATCGAAACCCGGTAGTATCTCCAAAAAATCCAGCCTGCTGCCAGAATCATACCGACACCGGCCGCCCTGCCTATTACGATCAGTGCGATTGACAACAACACCGAAGCAGTCATCAGCGCCGCAGATACCCGTTTTTTATCCGCCGCAGCGCCAAAAGTGTGGGCAAGTCCTGTGTTTTTGGCAAGAGGGAACGACGCATTGGCAAATCCGGACAGGCACCGCTCCAGCACAAAAGCGATTCCCATACACCATAGCGCCCGTGCATCCCATTTGATAGAAGCGCACAAAGCAAAATATACCACAAACCAGGTGCATAGCCGGATTACAGCAAAGGCTCCACACCGGGGGTCTTTCAGGATTTCCCGCTTTTGTTCGGGAGAACCATGGCTTCCCAGAGCATC
Source organism: Candidatus Heritagella gallinarum (assembly GCA_904394685.1). GTDB lineage: Bacteria > Bacillota > Clostridia > Oscillospirales > Acutalibacteraceae > Heritagella_A > Heritagella_A gallinarum. The sequence goes on along the minus strand of CAJFNK010000030.1, from coordinate 9,738 downwards.
GCTGGTGTCGGCATACCCATCCAGATGGATGCCGCCAGTCACCAATACGGGAATGGCGCACAGCCCGCCTGCCAGCAATAGTGCGGAACCACCTACATAGCCCATCAGCGCCGCCCATCCCCACCAGAGCAGACCACATACCGCCCCGACTAGGGGGAAGGCACACAGGGAATAGCGCATGTTTTTTTCTGACCACACCGGCTGCGGACAGGGAATGGCGGAAAACATGGCAAATGCTACGGCAATGGTTTCCAAAAAGATCATGTTGTTCTCCCCTTTCCTTTGTGACACACCGGTACTCCACAAACCACTTCATACACGATATCCGCCTGTTGTGCCAGCATCCGGTTGACCCTCGCCAGTATTTGCAGGTATCGCAGCGTATCCCCTTCATAAGAGGAACCGCCGCTGAACACTTCGTTAGAAACAATCACCAGCTCCTGACACTGGCTTCGCAGAGCTTCCAGTCCACGTTGAATAGACTCGATTGCACAATCTCCCGCTCCATCCGGGCTATACAGTTCGTTTGCCACCAGATTACTCATACATTCCAGCAGCACGACTCCACGTTTTGGAAGAAGCACCTGTTCCAGCCGGGTAAAACACTCGATGGTTTCAAATCGTTTTTTTGCCCGCATTTCTCGATGGCGCTGAATCCTCATTCTACATTCATCGTCAAACGGCTGCATGGTGGCGATATAATAACGGGGTAAATCTCCGGCAGCCAGCACCAGGCTTTCGGCAAATTCGCTTTTGCCAGACGCTGCGCCGCCTATCACTAAAGTAACCATTACTGCCCTCCCAACGGTACATATGGGGTGATACCGCCCTGTTCAAAGGTATAGCTTTCGCCATAGACGGCGTTGGCCATATCGAGCAGCGGAATAGCGGCAACAGCGCCGGTTCCTTCCCCAAGGCGCATACCGGCTGTAATCAGGGGAAGAAGATGCAGCGCATCCAGCAGCAGCCGTCCCGCTGGCTCGGCGGAAACATGGCTGGCAAAAATGGCTTTTTCCGCTTTTGGACACATTCTTACAGCGCATAAGGCGGCAACCGCACTGATAAACCCGTCTGCTAAAATCGGCACCTGATAGATTGCACCGCCCAAAAACACGCCGCAAATCCCCGCAATATCAAAACCTCCCACTTTGGATATTACATCCAGAGGGTCATTTGGGTCGGGCTGATTGAGTTGGATTGCCCGTTGAATTGCGTCGATTTTCCGGAGAAGCCCCTCGTTGGAGAGGCCTGCGCCCCGTCCGGTCATTTCTGTCACTTCCCGTCCCAGCATCACGCTGGCAACGGCGCTGGAAGTCGTGGTATTTCCAATCCCCATCTCTCCGGTTGCCAGCAGCCGGGTCCCTTTTTCTTTTTGCTCCCGCACCAGCTCGATACCGGTGAGCACCGCCTGAACCGCCTGTTTCCGGCTCATGGCAGGGCCTTGCGAAATATCGCCGGTACCGTTTGCAATCCGGCGGTTCAGCACTCCCTCGGTGGGAGGGTAGTCCAAAACCCCCATATCCACGGGAACCACTTGACAGTTGGCCACAGCCGCCATACGACATACAGAGGTGCGCCCCATCGCCAGATGATTGGTGACAATCTTGGTGACGTCATAATCAGATTGTGTGACCCCCTGGGCGATTACTCCATTATCGGCGCACAATACCAGAACTGCACGGGGCGAAAGGCAGATGTCTATGCTTCCGGTGAGAGCAGCAATCTTCTCGATGGCTGTTTCCAAAAGTCCAAGACTGCCCAAAGGCTTTGCACAGGCATCCCATTTTTGATGGGCAGCCTTCCGGGCTTCTTCATCCGGCCCGGTAACGGTTTGCAGCAGGCGCTGCAACTCTTTTTCGTTCTTTTCCATCTTGTTCCCTTCTTCCTCCCCCTGCTGTTTTTGGGGAATATCCATTACTTACCAGTCATTTTTCCTTTTGATACTGTGCTGCTGCCTGTACAAACCGCTTTGCCCACACAGGATTTGCTGCAAAATAGAGATGTGGGAACGCCGCATACAAGGACGGCCCGGCAAATCCGCACATCCATGTTCTTCCAGTAACAGGCTTTTCTGCCCGGAATGATGTCCCATTTTCGGTAGAATCCCAATAGTGAAATTCGTGTATGGGGATGGACTCCCCTTTTGTAAACAGGAGGCTGTCGTCTTGTGCAGTTAAACAGGCATAGCCAAAACGCACCAGCTTTTCTTTCCGAACTCCGTCGCCGGGAAGAACGCCTGCCATGGGCCAGACTTCCCCGGTATCCGCTTGCAGGCTTTGCCCCAGATAGAGGAACCCGCCACACTCTGCCACGGTGGGAAGCCCGGCGCATACTGCTTCCCGTATCGCCTCTCTTATTTTACAGTTAGACGATAGCTGACGGGCATACAGCTCCGGGTATCCACCGGGAAGATAAAGCCCGCATATATTTTCCGGTAGCCTGCTGTCTTGCATCGGGCTGAAAGGCACCAGTTCAGCCCCGGCATCTCGCAGAGCTTCGAGGGTTTCCGCATATGTAAAGCAAAACGCCTGGTCTTGTGCTACCGCAATGCGTGCCCTGATAGGGGCCAGTTTGGAAATAGACAGCGGTTCCCGGTCTTGTTTTGTAAAGAGCTTACACAGCCGTTCCATGTCGGTGGTTTCTTCCAGCTTTTGCGCCAGAGTTTCGATTCGCTTTTGTAAGTCGTGTATCTCTCCGGCAGTTTGCAGCCCCAGATGGCGGCTTTCAAAAGCAGCCTCCTCCATATGTGGGAGATATCCCAATACCGGCAGGCCGGTTTCAGCTTCCAGCATGGGGGCAAGGCTCTTAAACAGCATGGGAGAGCAGTCGTTGAGAAAAATCCCTGTAATGCGGCTGTTTGGACGGAATCCAGCTACTCCTTTGACCTGCGCCGCCAGTGTCAGGCTGGCGCCTTTAGGGCGTATTACCAGCAACACCGGGAGTTCCAGCGTAGAAGCCACATGCCATGCACTTGCCCGGTCGGTGCTTCCCCCCACGCCATCATAAAAGCCCATAACGCCTTCGCATACAGCTGCTCCGTGTCCTTCGACATTTTTCAGATATAGAGATCGCAGCTTTTCTTCTCCACACAAAAACAAATCCAGATTATGGCTTTCCACACCCAGCACAGACCGGTGAAACATGGGGTCGATATAATCCGGCCCACACTTGAATGCACAGGGAGAAAGCCCCCGCTTTCTAAAAGCAGCCAGCAATGCACAGGTCACGGCGGTTTTTCCGCTGCCTGAAGAAGGGGCAGCCAGTAAAATCTCAATCATTCCGAACCCCCGAAATCAGGAAAACCGGATTATTCGCCATAAGCAGATGCAGCGACCCAGCCGATTTCCCACGGCTGACATTGATCTGAGTGATCTCCGGTTCTATACCCCTTGATTGCAACGCCTGAACCGCCTGATATACGGTTTCGATACAGATGGCCGAAATACAGATTCTCGCTTTGGGGTTCCTGCCGAGAACCTTCTCCACAACACTCTCCATAGAGCCTTTTGTTCCTCCAATAAACACAGCGTCCGGTGTTTCCAGCTGATCTAACGCCTCCGGAGCCTTTCCCTGTACCAGATGCAGATTCCATGCACCCAGTTTTTCACGGTTGATACGGATCAGCTCACAGGCCTTTTCGTTACATTCAACCGCATAGGTGCGCCCCCACGAAGAAGCGAGCGCCAGTTCCACACTCACACTGCCTGTTCCTGCGCCGATATCCCACAGGATATCCTCAGGTTCCGGCGCCAGCTTGGCCAATATGGCGGCCCGCACCTCCTGCTTGGTCATTGGGACATCTCCCCGCACAAAAAGGGAATCCGGGAACCCCGGCGTCCGCCTCATGACAGTAGCAGGTTCTGCCAGGAGGACGCTGAGTGTAGCAAACTGCTTATTAGCAAACTCTCCGGCAGTCCCCTGATAAATACACTGCTGTGGATAGGAAAGATTTTCCCCAATAGTAACAGGCAGATTTTCCAGCCCCGCTTCGACCAGTTCACCGCACAACACTCCGGGGTTCAACATCCCTCCGGTGAGAAAAAACACCGTCTTACCCTGCATAACAGCTCCCACAGGGTTACAGTCTACCCCATGTGCCGAAAGGAGCAGCCAGTCCTGCCATGGCCTTGCCAGTGCGGCAGAAAGCAATTGTACACTCGAAATTCCTGGGTACACCTGGAAGGGAATCCCGGCTTTCTGGAGCAGGGGAATCAGGCAGCGGGCGCCCGAATAAAACCCGGTATCCCCGCTATACAGTACCACACAGCTTTCTTCCTCCATGCACTCCTCAATCGCATCCAGAATGGCTTGGGGCCAGAGGGCGGGAAAGCGTCTGCCGGTACAGCTTTTGGGCAGAGCTTCCAGCATCCGGCTGGCTCCTATAATACAGGGTGCTTTCAGCAGAGCCTGTTGACAATCTTCTGTGATGGTGTTCCAGGTGCCGCCGCTGGAAGCTGCTAAAATTACCTTCATCCCATCATCTCCTTACACATTTCCAAAATCGTTTCATAGGATTCTCCGTCCTCTTTTGGACGGCGGATCACCACCATCTGTACCCCGTTTTTTTCGGCAGCACGGACTTTTTCTTCAAAACCTCCCGCTGCGCCTCCGTCTTTGGTCACCAGCCAGCGGATGGAAAACTGCTGTATCAAAGCACTGTTTAACTCATAGGAAAAAGGCCCCTGCATGGCAATCAGGTTCCCTCTGGGAATCTTCATCGCTTCACAGGCCGCAAGGCTTTCCTGCACCGGAAGGATGCGTGGATAGAGCCTTTGCCGCTCAAGCGCCGAAAACGCACCCAGCTCTTTGGCTCCTGTTGTCAAAAGGATATTCCCCTGCGTTTCTTGCAGAACACAGGCGGCCTGTTCTGCACAGTCTACCACGATACAACCGCTGGGCAGTGTGCTTTCCCGGCGAAGGAGCCTGTGGCAGGGAACTTCTGCCTGCTGTGCCGCCATACGGATATTGCGGCTTGCTTCTTTGGCATAAGGGTGCGTGGCGTCTATGCACAGGTCTGCTCCATGCAACACCTGCGCCATCTCGCAGGCATCCATCCGACCCGAAAGGGTTTGGGTATTGGGGATGTGTTCCTGAATCATACGCCCGTATTCGGTTGCTACGCACACAACGGTTTCAGCCCCCATAGAGGCCGTCTGTGCCGAAAGCTCCCGGCCCTCTGTGGTGCCGCTGAAAATCACCACCCGCATTTTTTCTCATACCCCCTGGGCGTGACCATCCGCCCGGAAATCTGCTGGGTGGAAGAAGAACCGATAAACACCGTGGTGAACATATCCAGCTGTGTGTCCCGGAGTTCTTTCAGCGAGAGTACACAAGAGCTTTGTCCGTCCCGCCCGATGTTCCGCACCCAACCGCACACGGTTTCGGGGGACTTTCCCTCACTCATCAGGATATCGCAGGCTTTGGCCAGATAATCCGCTCTCTTGCGGGAGCTGGGATTATATAGGCAGAGGCAGAAATCGCCCCATGCCGCACAGCGCAGCCGTTTTTCAATAACTTCCCATGGAGTCAGCAGGTCTGAAAGGGAAATCACGCAAAAGTCGTGACCCAGCGGTGCGCCCAGAACAGCGCCGCCGGAAAGGGCCGCTGTCACGCCGGAAACCACCTGGATTTCCACCGACGGGTATCGGGGAGACAATTGCAGCAGTAATCCCGCCATTCCATATACGCCAGCATCGCCGCTGCACACGAAAGCTACATTTTTCCCAGCCTGTGCCGTTTCCATCGCCCAGCGGCAACGGTCAAGCTCCTGTTTCATGGGCGAGGTATAGGTTTCTTTATCGGGAAATAAAGGCGCTACCAAATCTACATAGACCGTATATCCGCACAAAACGTCTGCACGGGATAGGGCTTCTCTTGCCTCTCCTGTGAGAAATTCCTCACCGCCGGGGCCAATCCCCACCACATAAAGTGTATTCATGGTTATCATCTTCTTTCAGAGAATTTTAAGGTGACGCCGCCGGGTCACGGGTACCTTTTTTGTCAGTTATCCAAACGAATCCAGTTTCCAGTTCCAGTCCAGATGCAGCGGCTTGATAGCAGCTGCCATCGTTACGCCGTCAAGTGCAAATTTTCTAAAGCAAAGTGTCCCTTTGCTGATGGCTACTGCACTTCTCTCACAGACATTATCAACACCCGTAATCTGATTGACAAATGCCGAAGCGGTAAAGTCGCCCGGAATTGCTTGCAGTTCCCCGGCGGTACAGGTTTGAAATGGCCATCCATGAGAACGACAAAAATCCACAAGACCCTTTTCTTCTTTTTTTATCTCAATACTGGCAACACAGCAAATTGCCTCTACCGGCAATGCATACTGCTGCAAGAACCGTTCCAGAACAGACTCCAGAACTTCTTGCGGCGTGTTTTTCCGGCAGCCCACCCCCAAAACAATCGCTTTGGGAATCAGGGACAAAGGCGTTTTTTCCTCCACCTGCATCCCTACCGACACATCGGCGGGCAAATCCGGCACAAGTTCTATCCCGTGTGGGGGTTCTCCTGTTACCGGCCAACGGCTGTAAATGTGAATCGTATTGCCGGCCAGCAGCTTTCCCGATATCAGCCGGATTTTCTCAGGTGTTGCCACCCACAGCCCCTGGCATCTCGCCCATTCATCCACCGCAAACACATGGTTAACGTCTGTTGCCGTTGTAATCACTGCCTGAGCGCCGCAAACAGAATGAATCGCTCTGGCCAGGCTGTTTGCGCCGCCCAGATGTCCCGAAAGCAGCGGTACGGCAAAGCTGGCACATTCGTCCACTGCCACTACCGCCGGGTCTTTCCATTTTTTCTCGATATAAGGCGCAATCGCACGCACAGCAATCCCAACTGCCCCCACAAAAACAAGCCCGTCCGATTCGGCAAACTGCTTTTTTGTCCATTCTTGCAGGGAATCAGGTTTTCCGCAGCGCATGGCGCTGCCTCCAAGAGCTTTTGCCAGCGAGCTTGCAAGTGCAAAACCTTTATCTGTAAACGAAAGAAACGCCAGTTTCATCCGTTCATCACCACCTGTTGATTCAATCGGTTACTTCTCCAGAGGATGTTTCCGCCTGCCGGAACTCTGTGGTAAAGGTCGGGTCATACAAACGGCTGCGTTCATAGCAGGAATCCAGAAAATCTCCGATCAGAAGCAAAGCTGTTTTTCGGATGCCTTCCTCTGCGCCACGCTGTGCCAGTGTTCCCACTGTGCAGCGAATCACCTTCTCATCCGGCCAGGTTGCCTTATAGACAATCGCTGCCGGTGTTTCTTCCTGATAACCGCCTTCCAGCAGCTCCTGCTGAACCTGTTCCAGCAAGCCGGAAGAAAGGAACAGCACCATAGACGCCTGATGCTGCGCCAGAGAAGAAAGCTTCTCCTTTTCCGGAACCGGGGTACGCCCCGCCATACGGGAAATAATCAGGCTCTGGCTAACGCCGGGCAGGGTGTATTCCGCCTGAAGGGCTGCCGCCGCTCCACAAAAACTGGAAACACCCGGCGTATCATCATAGGCAATGCCGTGACGGTCCAGCTCGTCCATCTGCTCCCGGATAGCGCCGAACAGGCTGGCATCCCCTGTGTGCAGGCGCACCGTTTCTTTGCCCTGCGCCTCCATCCGATACAGCACTTCCAGCACCTGCTCCAATGTCATCGTGGCGCTGTTGTGAATTTCACATCCTTCTTTTGCCATTTCCAAAAGTGCCGGATTCACAAGGCTTCCGGCATAGATAATACAGTCTGCCTTTCGCAGCAGCTCTGCGCCACGAAGGGTAATTAAATCCGGCGCTCCGGGGCCGGCTCCAACAAAATGTACCATTTGATTCACTCCTTCACGATAACAGTGGCAAAATAGCCCGTGGATTCCGAGGGGGCAGATTCTGCGAGATTGGAAAACACCCGCTCCTCTGGAAGGCCGCAATTCTGGATCATTGCGCTTTTAGAAAGGCTTGCATGGGTATCGATTGCCCGCAAAACGCCGGGCATCTGGCTGCCGGATTTCATCAAAATCTTGTTTCCCGGCCAGTGCAGCACTTCTTCCAGATCAAGGCTGCCGGGGGCAATATGCAGAGGGCTGTTCATCTCTGTAAGGCTGATTCCCAGACGGGCCGCCACTGCACAGAAGCTGGGGACACCGGCAATCATGCGGGTTTCAAAGCCCTTTTTCTGTACCAGTTCCATTAAGTAACAATAGGTAGAATAAATCGAAACATCTCCCAGATTGGGCATTGCCACATCCTGCCCGTTTTCGAGATACCGGCAAACTTCTTCTGCCGCTTTTTGATGGGCCGCCTTTTGCACCGCCTTATCACGGGACATGGTAAAATGCAGCGGCAGAATAGTCTTGCCGGAAACATCCATTGCCTGACGCACAATGTCGAGCGCCAGCATTTCCCCGCTGCGGGTTTGAGGACAGGCCAGTACCGGACAGGCTTCCATCACCCGTAAAGCCTTTATTGTCAGCAGCTCCGGGTCTCCGGGGCCAACGCCCACACCGTAAAAAATTCCCTTGTTCATTTCCATGATTCTATGATCTCCTTCCCGGTATTGGTTTGCCCTAACAGGCCATATTGATTGGTAAATAACACCGCTCCCACCCGGTATTTTCCCCGGACACGGTGGTCCAGGTGCTGCTGAATTGCCTGGAACAGCCGGTTCAGTACCGGCTCCCGAAGCTGGACGCTGTCCAGAATCTCAATACACGCATCCGAGGTGGCTGCCTGCAAAAGCGCCAGACAGGTTTGCGCAGAAGCGCCGCAAACAGCGGCGTGAGCACAAATCAGCTCTGTGCGGCAATCTGCATAGCGGGAGTGTGTATTCATCACCCCGCCTGCCAGCTTTACCAGCTTTCCCAGATGCCCCACCAGCAGTACCTGCCTAAACGGATGGGTTGCGGCGATATCCAACGCATCCCCGATAAAATTGGAACATTTGATGACCGGAATCTCTTTTTCTGTCAGGGCGTTTTCCCGAAGAAATTCTTCCCCGTAATTTCCGGGGGTTAAGATAATGCTTTTTGCCCCCAACGCAGCGGCCTGCCGCAGCTCCACTGCAATGGTATCCACCAGTGCCTGTTCGCTCATCGGCTCCACAATGCCCGATGTGCCCAAAATAGACAGCCCGCCGGTAACCCCCAGCATGGGGTTAAAGGTTTTTTGTGCCGCTTCGGCGCCGCCGGGGATACAGATTAACACTTCCAGTCCACCGTCATACCCCATTTGATCGCACACCTGCTGCACCTGTTCCTCGATCATACGCCTTGGTACCCGGTTGATGGCGGCAAATCCCACCGGCTGGTCAAGTCCGGGACGAGTCACCCGCCCGACCCCCTCGCCGCCGTCGATGACAATTCCGTGACGGGGACTTTTTTTCACATGAGCTTCAATCGTCAGCCCGTGGGTAATGTCAGCGTCGTCGCCCCCGTCTTTTATCACACCGCAAACAGCGGTTCCTTCTGCTATGTATAGTCTGGCTGGTGTGGTTTGTACCGGAATCCCTTTTGGCGTCATCAGGGAAAGGGTTTCCGGCTCTTTTCCCGAAAGTAGAAGCGTAGCAGCCCCGGCAGCAGCCAGCGCCGCACAAGTACCTGTGGTATATCCGCAGCGCAGCTGTTTTTGCCCACTGCGTATATAAAAGTCCAATGCCATTTCTTCCCTTCTTTCTAGGGCGTTTCTGAAAACTAAGAAATTGAAGAATTTTCTACAAGCAATAGACAGATACAAGGCAAAAAACGCAGGAATCCTTGATGG
>CAJFNK010000029.1 GCA_904394685.1 Candidatus Heritagella gallinarum | reverse complement strand
CATCAAGGATTCCTGCGTTTTTTGCCTTGTATCTGTCTATTGCTTGCGGAAAATCCTTCAATTTCTTTGTTTTCAGAAACGCCCTAGTTTTACCAGTTTCGACGCAGATAATACTTTATTATAGCACAGTTTTGAAGAAATGAAAACAGGAATGTCGAAAGATTACTGAAACTGGGAGCGATACAGTCCGGCATAAATGCCGCCCTTCTCCAGCAGCTCCTGATGGGTACCCTGTTCGGCAATGTCGCCATCCCGGATCACAAGGATGATGTCGGCGTTTTGAATAGTAGACAGGCGATGTGCAATCACAAAGCAGGTTTTCTTCTTCATCAGCTCCCGCATGGCCAGCTGAATTTGCTGCTCGGTGCGGGTATCCACATTGGAAGTGGCTTCGTCCAGAATCAGCATATGGGCATTGGAAAGCATCGCACGGGCAATGGTAAGCATCTGCTTTTGCCCCTGCGAGATGTTCATCCCGTCCTCGTTGAGAATCGTATCGTATCCATCGGGCAGCTGCGTGATATACCGATGGATTCGGGCTGCTTTGGCGGCTGCGATCACTTCTTCTCTGGTGGCGTCAGGGCGGCTGAAAGCGATGTTTTCATAAATCGTTCCATGAAAAAGCCAGGTATCCTGCAACACCATGGTATAGGCGGCTCGCAGGCTTTTGCGGGTAATCTGTTGGCTGTTGTGCCCATCCATGCGGATTTGCCCTGATTGTGGGTCGTAGAAGCGCATTAGCAGATTGATAATCGTTGTTTTTCCCGCACCAGTGGGGCCTACAATCGCCACCAAGCTGCCGGGATGGGCGTGAAGATTCAGGTCGTGGAGAATGATTTTATCCGGGTCATAGCCAAAATGGAGATGCTCCACCGCCACATCCCCCTTGACATCTTCCAACACGATTGCATCGGGAAGGTCATCCGGCTCCGGCGGCTCGTCGATCAGCCGGAACACCCGCTCTGCCGCCGCACAGGCGGATTGAAGCTCGCTGATAATATTGGCCATTTCATTGATGGGGCCAGAAAACTTGCGGGAATAAAGGACAAAGGAAGAAAGGTTTCCTGGAGAAATAATTCCAATCAGATAGAGAAGGGCGCCGAACACGCTGATAAGCGCCAGCGAAAAGTTGTTGATAAAATTCACCGAAGGGCCGATCATGCTGCCATAATAATCCGCCTGATAATAGGCCTCCACCGCATCGCCGTTTTTCTCGTCAAAACGGCCGATCATGGTGTTTTCCTGATGGTAGGCCCGTGTGGTTTTCTGCCCGGAGATCACTTCTTCTACAAAGCCGTTGAGTTCACCCAGCTTGGCAGAACGCTTGCGGAACAGAGGGCGAACCCGGCGGGTCATATATCGGGTAAACAAGATGGAAATGGGGATGGTCACGACAAAAACCAGCACCAGTACCGGGGAAATCAACAGCATCATCAAAAGGGAACCAATCACTGTAATCGCACTGGTGGCAATTTGCAAAAGGTCGTTGGAGAGCGACGCATTGACCGTATCGATATCATAGGAAATCCGGCTGACAATGTCGCCGGTCTGGTGACTGTCGAAAAACCGCACCGGAAGCTCTACCAGCTTATCGAAAACATCTTTCCGCATCTGATAAACCACTTTCTGGCTCAAATGCACCATCAAAACCGAGAGCAGATAGGAAAGTGCCGAGGAAATCACATAGAAAACGAGCATCAGGCCGCAAAAATAAAAGACTTTTGCAAAATCGGCCTGGCCGGGCTGCGTTCCGATGGCGTCGATGGCAAAGCCCGACAGCATGGGGCCAATCAAAGCCAGGAAGTTACTGAGAAAGGTGAGAAAAAAGGCCGCCAGAATCAGCCATTTGTGATGAAAAAGATAGCTCCACAGACGCAGAAGGACTTTTTTTCGGTTTTCCGGCTTTGCCTGGTCGGTGTTGCGGATAGCTCTCATTCAAAATCCTCTCCCATCTGTGACTCGCTGATTTCCCGATAGAGCGGGCAGGTTTCCATCAGTTCCTCATGGGTGCCGTATCCCAGCTCACGGCCGTTTTCCAGCACAAGAATATGGTCGGCATGGAGAATGGAACTGACCCGTTGGGCAATGATAATCGTGGTGGTATCCCGATATTCTTCCCGAAGCGCACGCCGCAGGGCGGCATCAGTTTTATAGTCGAGGGCGCTGGAGGAGTCGTCCAGAATCAGGATTTCGGAGTCCCCCGCCAGTGCCCGTGCCAGCAGCACCCGCTGCTTTTGGCCGCCGCTGAGGTTGGTGCCTCTTGGCGTAAGCATATGGTCAAAACCGTCGGGAAGGCTCTCGATAAATTCGGTAGCCTGGGCGCAGCGGGCAGCCTGCACAATTTGCTCGTGAGGAAGCCCCCGGCCAAAATCGATGTTGGCCTCAATGGTGTCGGCAAACAAAATATCGTTCTGGAACACCACGCCAAACTTGGTGTGCAGTTCTTCGGGCGGTATGGAAGAAACCGGCTGCCCCTGAATCCGGATACTGCCGGAATCCCGCTCATAGAACCGCATGAGCAAAGAGGCGATGGTGCTTTTTCCGCTCCCGGTTCCGCCGATAATCCCCAAAGTTTCCCCTTTGCGAAGGGCAAAGGAAATGTGGGAGATATCGTCTCCTTTTTTCTGGTAGGAAAAGCTCACATCGTCAAAAACAACATGATATGGCTCCTGCACGGTTTCTTCGTTGCGGATTTGTAAGTCCATGGGCGTTGCCAGCACTTCGCAGATTCTCTGAGCCGAAGCGCTTCCACGGGAATACATGACAAACAGCCGTGTGACCGAAAGCATGGCGTTGAGGATGATGGTAAAATAAGTCAAAAAAGCGATAATTGCGCCGGTTTTGGCCTGGCTGCTGTTTACCCGGAACGCACCAATCACAATAACCAGCGTCAGTCCCAGATTGAGCAGCAGGTTCATCATAGGGTTGGTGATACCCATGGTGATGGAAGCCCGTTTTTCCTGTGACGCCACCTGATGGTTGATTTGTGCAAAGCGTTCTTTTTCCTGTTCTGTGCGGGAAAGTGCCTTGATAACTCGGATGCCGGAGATATTTTCCCGCACCGTCCGCACCATTTTGTCCACCCGTCTTTGCAGCTCGGAGTACATGGGGATTCCTTTTCGTGAAACCAGCCAGACCACCAGCGCTGTAAATGGCAGCACCGAAACCATTACCAGCGTCAGCACCGGTTCCAGCGTAACGGTAACACAGATTCCACCAATCAACAAAATCGGCGCACGCACTCCCAACCGCTGCATCATGCCAATCACCTGGTTCACGTTATAGGTATCCGTGGTCAGGCGGGATTCCAGTGAGGGAATCGAGTAATAGTCGATCTGGCGGCTGGACAGAGTGGAGATTCTGGAAAAAAGGTCATGCCGGATTTTGCGTGTGGCTTCACGAGCCACACGGGAGGCCATCCGGTTTGCGACGATATTGTTGACAACCGCTATAACCGCACAGAGCAGCATAGCTGCGCCCCACCAGTAAACCTGAGAAATATTGCGAGTGGGTACCACTTCATCGATGATGTAAGAAAGAATCCAGGGAATCAAGAGATCCACAATTGTCCCGGAAAATTTAAACAGAAAGCCTATCGTCATCCGGGGGATATGAGGCTTAAGATATCCGAAAATCTGTTTCATCCTTTTCCCTCCCCGCTTCCATGAAGAATTTCCTGTGCTGCCTGTGTTGCTTTCTGCGCCGCCTTTTCCAATAATGCAGCCAGCTGTTCCCGCTCTTCGTCTGTCAGGCTGTCGAGGATACAGGCGTTCCACGTCTGCATAACCGAGCGAACCTGCGGGAGAAGCTGCTGCATTTTTTCGGTAGGGTACACCTGCAACACCCGCTTGTCATCCGGGCTTTGCCGGCGGGTCAGGTATCCGGCGCTTTCCAGCGCTGCCAGCTGGCGGGTAACATTGCTTTTATGAACGCAAATTGCCCGTGCCAGTTCTTCCTGTGAGATACCGGGATGGCTGCAAATCAGCAGGATATAGGGGTGTTGGCAATGGTTGACCCCATAGTGTTTCAGTTGAGCATTATAAACAATACCGCTGCTTCGTGAAATGCGGTTGATATACTTCATGATTCCACGCATTACTTCCCCACCTCTCCACAAAACAGTTGCAAACGCAACTTCTATTGATAGGTATAACCTACTTTTTTCAAATTGTCAAGTCAGGGATGGCTGAGTAGAAAAAGGAATCCTATTTTGAAAATGGCCTTCTCTGGAAAATACAGCATAAAACACACGAAAGCAGACAAAATAGGAAAATAGAGATTGTATCGGGAGGTGTATCTATGCAGCAAGGTCCAAAAATCCCTTCGGCACGGGAAAGCGGAAAGCTGTTTTCTAAATCTTTGCTGGAAAACATGGTGGTGTTCCGCCGAGAATTTCACGACAGCATCGATTTCGTTCAGCGGGAATTTACCATCGGGGATACTCCGGCTGCAATTTTATCCATAGAAGGTCTGATCGACAAACGGCTGATTGCACAGGGAATCCTGAAACCGATTCTGGATGCGCCAATCCTTCAGCTGGATGGTGACTCCAAGCTTCGGTATATCCGAGATCACGCATTGGCCACTTCCGACCAGATGCAGGTGGAGAATTTTCCGGACGCCATGGACAAACTGATGTCGGGATTTGCGGTTCTGGCCGTTGACGGATGCGACTTTATGATTGCATTTGGCGTACAGGGATTCAGCTTTCGTGGAATCCAGGAACCATCCAACGAAAAAGCGCAGAGAGGCTCACGGGAAGGATTCATCGAGGTGCTGCAAATCAATATCTCGATGGTGCGCCGACGCATGAAAAGCCCCAACCTGATGTTTGAACGGATGATTATCGGCAAGGAAAGCCAGACAGCTGTTGCCCTGTGTTATCTGAGAGGCGTTGTTTCCCCCGAAATTGTCCAGCGAATCCGCACAGCTTTGCGCAACGCAGAGCTGGAAAGCGTTTTGGCAGCAGGGTATCTGATTCCTTTTTTGGAGCAGGGAGGAATTTTCAGCAGCGTGGGAATCTCGGAGCGCCCGGATACCGTATGCGGAAAAGTTTCCGAAGGGCGGGTGGCCATTCTGGTGGATGGGACGCCAAACGTCCTCATTGTCCCCTATCTGTTTGTCGAAAACTTTCAGAGCTTTGACGACTATGTAAACCGTCCGTTCTACGCTGCATTCACCCGGTGGGTGAAGTATCTATCTTTTTTTATTGCGATTTTTCTTCCCGGAATTTTTGTCGCAGTTGGAACATTCCATCCAGAATTGCTGCCTGAAACGCTGCTTTTAAAGATTTCGGAATCAGAAGCTACCACTCCGTTTCCCTTAATGGCAGAAGCTGTTGTCCTACACTTTATGTATGAGATCATGAGAGAGGCCGGGCTGCGGGTACCTGAAAATCTAAGCCATGCGGTCAGTATCGTGGGGGCGTTGGTCATTGGAGAAACAGCGGTCAACGCCGGGCTGATTGGCGGGCCAACTTTACTGGTGATTGCCATGACCGCAATTGCCGGTTATGTAGTTCCAAAACTGTATGAACCGATTGCAATCCTCCGCATTCTCTTTATTGTTGTGGGGGGAGTATTGGGAATCTGGGGGATTCTTCTCTGTTTTGGTGCGGTATTGCTCAATATCAGCGCAGAAAGCGCTTACAAAGTGCCGTTTTCTGCACCCATTTCTCCTTTCCGGCTCCGTGATATGCGAGATGTCATTATACGGGCAAGCTGGAAAAGGCTGGGGAAACGCCCGGAAAATGTTCAGGAAATGCCGGGCAGCGAGGTCAAAAGGGGGAGAAAGCGTTGAGAGAAACTGGAAAAATCAGCGCTAATCAGTTGTTTACCATAGCGTTTCTGATGAGAATCGTCATCGCCATCACCATCGATTCCCGGTTGGTAGGAGGGAATAATCTGCTCGATCTAGCTGTATCCGGAGTGCTGTTTCTGGTGCTGAACCTGATTCTGATTCTCCCCACCTGGTTCCTTCATAAAAAATATCCCGATTTGGATATCATTGATGCCGCCCAATTTGGGCTTGGGAAGCTGGGAATTGCAGTGGCGATAGTTTATGCGCTCTATCTGTTGCTGATGAATGGGTATTCCCTGTCCTTTTTCCAGTTGTTTATGGAAAATGAAGTCAACCCCCAAACACCGGTATGGATGATTTCAGCCGCTATCCTGATTACCGCCTGCTATGGGGCTTTTTTAGGACTGGAAGCAATTGCCAGAACGGGGGGATTTATCTTTCTGGCGGTATGTGCCGGGATGCTTTTTCTGCTGGTATCCCTGTTGCCGGAAATCAAAGGAGAAAATTTTGTGCCGTTGCTGTATAACGGGCCGGAGCTTACCTTTCAGGGCGTGTTGCTGCTGCTTTCCCGGAGTGCGTTTTATTGTGTGATTCCACTTCTGCTCCCCCGCACCACAGGCACCATGCGTTTGAAATATCTGATATGGAATGTATCGCTTTCCCTGTTTTTTATTGTAATGCTGCTGGTGGTTTGCGGTTCGCTTGGGCCGATGGCAAGTTTGGGAATCTTTCCTGTGTATACGGCGGCTGCACTGGCGCAGGCCGGGCCTTTTCAGCGCCTGGATGCGGTATATATCGGAATCTGGATGATGGGGCTTTTTTTAACATTATCTTTGGATCTTTATCTGATTTCCTTCAGTATTCAAAAGGTATTTGGAAAAAAGGCGGGCAAAATCTGTATGCTGTCAGGGGCGGGTCTGCTGGTTTTTGCTTCCAACGCCATCCTTTTGACAACAGAGATGCAGCGGATGCTGTTCCGGGTGGAAGTGATTCTGCCCTTTACCGTTCTGGTGGGAATCCTATTGCCGGGAATCGTACTGATAGCGGCAAACCGAAAGGAAGCCCGGAACCAACGGGAACCCGATCATCGAAAGGAGATCCAGAATGGGAAGTAAACGCAAACGTCAGAATATTGCCTGGGCATTTGGAATGTTAGCTGCGATCCTTCTCACCATCATCGCCGGAAGCGGAGGGCAGATTCGACTGAATGACCGGATGCTGATTCAGGGAATTGGCGTTGATATGCAGGGAGAACAGGTTCTGGTATCGGCTCACGTCAGCCAATCCACCAAAGAGGGAAAAATCCTGCTCCAACAGGCAGAAGGCTCCACGGTATTGGAGGCTCTGGACAAGCTGGTTCAAAAGAGCGGAAAAATCCCGCTTTATTCTCACAATATGGTGGTGGTTCTGGGAAAAAGCTGTGCGGAATCAGGAGTGGAAGGCGTCCTCGATTTTTTTGTCCGGTATTATGAAACCCGGCCGTCTGTCAGCCTGTTTTTATCCGACGGGAAGGCTTCGGAGTTGTTTGAATATCAGGAAAACGGGGAGCATCTTGATGCGGAAGATCTGGTCAGAATCGGGCATAGCGGAGCGGTCAACGGCTGGTCGGTCAATGTGCGTGTCATTGATTTTGTCAACCAGTTGAAGGGAGCGGGAACCGCTGCTTATCTTCCAGTTCTTACCTGTAATCAAGATGGAGCGGAAGTCGTCAAAACCGGTGTTTTTCGTGGAGATCGGTATGAAGCTGCTTTTAGCCCTGAAGAAAGCAGAGTCCTCCTGCTCTTGACCGACGGACTCTATGGAGGCCAAATGGTCGCAGAAATTCCGGAGTGCGGAAAAGTAACTTTCAGCTTTCAAACCGGAACGGCCTCCATCGAAAGTACAATCGAAGACGGAGTTCCGCATTTTTCGGTTTTTGCAGATTGCGAAATGGAAATCAGCTCCATGGATTTGATGAATCCAAGCCGAAATGATTTGATTCCGGATATGGAAAAAACACTGGAAGAACAGCTGACTAAACAGATTCAGGATACGATACAGCGCTCTACCGGGGAGTTACACGCCGACCCCTTTGGATTTGGCAGACTGTTGATGCAACGGGAATCAAATTGGTGGAAAGCAAATGGGGAGAATTGGGAAAACTGGATGGGAAAATCTGTTTATGAGGTTGAGAGCGATATAAAAGTCAACCGGGTAGAACAGGAAATCACCCCTATTTACTGACGGGGCGTTCCACCATGCAAAACGGATACAGCTGGACGAGTTTATAAAAACCTGCTATAATATGTCATAAAGAGTAACCCGAAAGGGGGGCAGGGGTATCAAACGAGTCGCTATTTTATGTCTGTGGTTCGCAGCAATGCTGCTGTTGTTGACGTCTTGTCAGGAAGTCGATCCCAGGGCTGTGTATACACAGGCCCAGAAAAAAACGGCCGCTTTATCACAGGGCGAGCAGAAAATTGATTTGTCATTTGTTCTCGATCCGGAAGGGGAAGCCGTTACCTATCAGTGGGAAATGACAGCACGCTTTGTACAAAAAGAAAAAGGAATTGAGCTGGAAGTCCAATCGGACAATCATTTTCCAAAGCGTGATTTTACGTCGGGCTCCATTTATCAAAACGGGATTTTTTATGTGAATGATAACGGAAAAAAGTATCAGGCCGAAATGGAATATTCCGTCTTGGATCAGCGAATTTCCAGAATTTATCCCGATATTACCCTTTCGGTTTCACAACTTGATGAAATTCAGTCAAGCAAAAAAGAAAATGGGATGCTGTTCCGTTTTTCAGTAGCTGCTGATGAAGTACAGATACTCACCGATTTTGCAATCAGTCAGATGCAGAACTTTGCCAACTATGTTCCCACAGATGTAAAACCTCAAAAAGGGACCGGCGAAATTCTGGTAAGCGGGGATTCATATATTCAAACTACCAGTTTGAATATCCCCTGTGTCATTGTGAACGGAGATGAAACCATAGACGCTGTTCTGACGTATCAGAACGAACTGGTTTCTCCCGGCTCCAGTATTCAGATCAAAGTGGAAGATCCGGAATCGTACCCAGCGGTTTCCATTTGGGATCTTCCGTGGTAGAGAACTAAAAAACTTGGAAGAACCCTTGACAGAATCACGGCCGGAAGGTATAATTTACGGTAACAGTATGTTACGATTACAGTATGATAGTATGGAAAGACTGTGAAGGGAAAAAGACAGCATCCCATCTTTGCAGAGAGCCGGCGGCTGGTGTGAGCCGGTAAGCAGTTGCTGTGAATAGCTCAACCCGGAGTTGCTGCCTTGATAAGGGGCAGACGGATGGCGCCGTTATTGCCGGAATCGAGATGGTTCCATGAGGGCTGTGCCTGTCACAGTTGAATCAGGGTGGTACCGCGGACAAAATGCTTTGTTTCGCCCCGGATATGGCAAAAAGTCATATCCGGGGTTTTTGTTTACCACCAGAAAGGGGAAATCAGGTTTGGGAAAAAAGGATAAGGAGCGGGAACAGAATCTGTTCAGCCGGTTCCCGGATTGCGAAGAATACGCCAAAAAAATCCGCCCTCTGTTGAGCGACTACCGTTACCGCCACAGTATAAATGTAGCAGTCGAAGCAGTAGCGCTGGCTGAAAAATATGGCGCCGACCCACACAAAGCGGCACTGGCAGGAATCCTTCATGACTGCATGAAAGATACTTTACCCGCAGAGCAGCTTTCGATGATGGAACAGGCTGGAATCCATCTCTCACAGGTGGAGCAGGGAGCCAAAAAGCTGTATCATGCGCTCAGCGGCGTGGCGTACATCCAGCAGGTGCTGCAAATCCATGACTGCGAACTGTTGGACGCTGTACGGTATCACACCGTAGGCAGAGCAGGGATGAGCCCGTTGGAGCGTGTGGTATTTGTTGCCGACTTTATTTCAGCTGACCGGGATTATCCGGGAGTGGAACGGATGCGGGAGAAAGCGCAAAAAGATCTCCGCCTTGCCATGATCGAGGGTCTGGCCTTTACAATTCAGGATCTGGCAAAACAGGAAGTCCCGATTCATCCGAATACCGTTTCTGCATATAATTGGGTGCTGATGAATCCCGAAATGTTTGATATCACTGACCAGAACAAATAATCAAAAGATACTATCAAGAAAGGAATTGACATATGACCGAATTGGAACTGGCGAAAATCGCCGCAAAAGCGCTGGACAGCAAAAAGGCGCTGAACATTAAAATGATTCGCATTACAGAGCTTTCTGTAATCGCTGATTACTTTGTGATTGCAACCGGTACCAGCAATACGCAGGTACGGGCGCTGGCAGACGAGGTGGAATTCCGTCTGAAAGAGCAGGGGATAGCCCCCGGCCATATCGAAGGCTACAACTCCAACTCCTGGATACTGCTGGATTACGGCAGCGTGGTGGTACATGTATTCACGCAGGAATCCAGAGATTTTTATGATCTCGATCGTTTGTGGAAAGACGGCGAGGAAGTCGATCCGGAGCTTTCGGAAGAATAAGAAGAAAGAAAACCATAAGGAGGAACTCTGAAATGAAGTACAATCCCAAATCTATTGAGCCTAAGTGGCAGGAAAAATGGGAGGAAGCCGGAATTTTTCACGCTTCTAACCATTCGGATAAACCGAAATATTTTACACTGGTAGAATTCCCCTATCCTTCTGGACAGGGACTGCATGTTGGCCATCCCCGCCCATATACCGCACTGGACATCGTTTCCAGAAAGCGCCGGATGCAGGGTTATAATGTGCTGTATCCCATTGGTTGGGACGCTTTCGGCCTGCCTACCGAAAACTATGCGATTAAGAACCATGTGCATCCCGCTGAGGTCACCAAAAAGAACATCGCCCATTTTAAAGAGCAGATTCAGTCTTTGGGTATCTCTTTTGACTGGAGCCGTGAAATCAACACCACCGATCCTGAGTACTACAAGTGGACCCAGTGGATTTTCCTCCAGCTGTTGAAGCACGGTCTGGCTTATAAGAAAGAAATGGCTGTCAACTGGTGTACTTCCTGCAAGTGTGTGCTGGCAAACGAAGAAGTAAAAGACGGCGTGTGCGAGCGCTGCGGCAGCGAAGTGGTTCGCAAGGTAAAGTCCCAGTGGATGCTGAAAATTACAGAATATGCTCAGCGTTTGATCGATGATCTGGATCAGGTGGAATATCCGGAGCGTGTCAAAGCGCAGCAGATCAACTGGATTGGACGTTCCACCGGTGCAGAGGTGGACTTTGTTACCACTGCCGGCGATAAGCTGACCATTTATACGACCCGTCCCGATACTCTGTATGGCGCTACTTATATGGTAGTTTCTCCGGAGCATCCCTATCTGGAAAAATGGGCAGACCGTTTGAACAATATGGAAGAAATCCGTGCCTATCAGGCCGAAGCCGCCAGAAAATCCGACTTTGAGCGCACCGAGGTCGTCAAAGAGAAAACCGGTGTGCGTCTGGATGGCGTTTCTGCTATCAACCCTCTGACCGGTAAGGAAATCCCCATTTTTATTTCCGACTACGTCTTGGTATCCTATGGTACCGGCGCTATTATGGCGGTTCCCGCCCACGACACCCGTGACTGGGAGTTTGCCAAGAAGTTCAATCTGCCCATTATCGAAGTGGTAAAAGGCGGCGATGTGGAAAAAGAAGCTTTCACCGACTGCGAAACCGGTATCATGGTGAATTCCGGGATTCTGGACGGCCTGACGGTGGAAGAAGCCAAAAAGCGCATCATCGAGCATCTGACCGAGAAGGGCATCGGTCACGAAAAAGTAAACTTCAAGCTGCGTGACTGGGTGTTCTCCCGTCAGCGCTATTGGGGCGAACCGATTCCCGTGGTGTATTGCGAAAAGTGCGGATGGGTTCCCCTGCCGGAAGACCAGCTGCCCCTGACTTTGCCGGAGGTAGAGTCCTATGAGCCTACCGACAACGGCGAGTCCCCGTTGGCCCATATGACCGACTGGGTAAACACCACCTGTCCGCATTGCGGCGGCCCTGCCCGTCGTGAAACCGACACCATGCCCCAGTGGGCTGGTTCTTCCTGGTACTTCCTGCGCTATATGGACCCGCATAACGACAAGGCACCGGTGGGAAAAGAGGCTCTGGACTATTGGAATCGTGTGGACTGGTATAACGGCGGTATGGAGCATACGACTTTGCACCTGCTGTATAGCCGTTTCTGGCACAAGTTCCTGTATGATATCGGCGTGGTGCCCACTGCTGAGCCTTATGCCAAGCGTACCAGCCATGGCATGATTCTGGGCGATAA
The DNA here is from genome assembly GCA_904394685.1 of Candidatus Heritagella gallinarum. Taxonomy (GTDB): domain Bacteria; phylum Bacillota; class Clostridia; order Oscillospirales; family Acutalibacteraceae; genus Heritagella_A; species Heritagella_A gallinarum. Next base: position 3,581 of record CAJFNK010000029.1, on the reverse strand, counting down.
CGGCGAGAAGATGAGTAAGTCCAGAGGCAACGTGGTGAACCCTGACGACATCGTAAACGAGTACGGCGCTGATACCATGCGTCTGTATGAGATGTTCATCGGCGACTTTGAAAAGGCTGCTCCCTGGAACATCAACAGTCTGCGTGGCTGCCGCCGCTTCCTGGATCGTTACTGGAACCTTCAGGAGATCCTGACCGAAGGCGGCCTGCGTCCTGAAATGGAAACCGCTTTCCACAAAACCATCAAAAAGGTGACAGAAGATATTGAGAGCCTGAAATTCAACACAGCGATTGCTGCTTTGATGGCGCTGATAAACGAAGTGGCCGACAAGGGTTCTATTACCAAAGAAGAATTGAAGATTTTCACCCTGCTGCTGAACCCCTTTGCACCGCACATTACAGAAGAAGTCTGGAGTGTGAATAAATTGGGCGAAGGAATGGCTTCTGTGGCTCAGTGGCCGGTATATGATGAGTCCAAGTGTAAGGATGCTACTGTGGAAATCGTGGTGCAGATCAACGGCAAGCTGCGTGCCCGGATTCAGGTTGCAGCGGACATCACAAAAGAAGATGCCATTGCCGCTGCTAAATCCGATGCCAAGGTTGCCGCTGAAATTGAGGGGAAAAAGATTATTAAGGAAATCTATGTTCCCGGCAAGCTGATTAATATTGTTGCAAAATAAGCCGGACTACAAATAGGAGTTTCCCGCCGGTTGGTAGATTGGAACCCGGCGGGAAACAAACTACCTATGTTTCGGTATCATGAGAGGAGCTGTTGAACCAAATGGAAGCAAGAGTACTGGAAATTTCCGAGCGGATTCGTGCTTTGCGTGAGATCTGCGAATTTTCTCTGGAAGAAATGGCAGAAGCACTGGATGTGACAAAAGAGGAGTATCAGGCATGTGAAGAAGGAAAGAAGGATTTTAATTTTACTTTCCTCTATAAATGTGCGGATAAGTTTGGTGTGGATATTGTAGAATTGCTCACCGGAGAAGACCCTCATTTGTCTTTCTATTGCATCGTGAGAAAAGATGAAGGACTGGATATGCGTCGCCGGGAGGGCTTTACCTATAAGCACCTGGGCTATCGGCTGAAGCATAAACTTGCAGAACCATTCCTGGTCACAGCCCCTTATATTCCCGAAGAAGAAAATTCCCCGATTGCACTTTCTACCCACGAGGGTCAGGAGTTTGACTATATCCTTTCTGGCTCCCTGAAAGTACAGATGGAGGATCATACCGAAATTCTGAAGGCAGGGGACGCCATCTTTTACGATTCCGGCCGTGGACACGGCATGATCGCCACCGGAGGAGAGGAATGTCAGTTCCTTGCGATTGTGATTAAGAGTATGGAGGATGAGGCATCATGCTAAATATTCATCAGAAGTTCTGCAAGGAAACCTTTTATGACGGACAGCTGGTAGGGTTTGAACCTGTATATAAAAAGGATTTCAACTTTGCCTATGATGTAATAGATGCGATTGCAGAGGCAGAGCCGCTGCGTCGTGCTATGCTGTGGTGTAACGAGTCGGGGGAGAAGCATACCTTTACCTTTTCGGATATCTCCAAGGCCAGCAATCGGGCAGCAAACTTTTTTGCTTCGTTGGGAATTGGCCGTGGCGACCGTGTCATGCTGATCCTCAAGCGCCACTATCAGTTCTGGTTTGCACTTCTGGGCCTGCATAAGCTGGGAGCGGTGGGAATTCCCGCTACAAACCAGCTGACCAAAAAGGATATCGCTTACCGCTGTAATGCAGCGGGCGTAAAAGCGGTGATCTGCACCACTGACGGCGATGTGGCAGAACATGTAGACGCTGCCATGAGTGAAAGCCCCACGGTGTCGATCAACATCAGCGTCCACGGCGCTTATAAAAACTGGATTAATTTTGATGCTGAATATCTCAAGTTTTCCGATACGATGAACCGTGTCAAAACCCATGCGGTTGATCCGATGCTGATTTACTTTACTTCCGGTACAACTGGAATGCCGAAGATGGTGTGCCATGATTTTTCCTATCCGATTGCCCATATTGTTACGGCAAAATACTGGCAGCATGTGGTACCGGACGGCCTCCATCTCACAATTTCAGATACTGGCTGGATGAAATCCATGTGGGGAAAGCTCTATGGCCAATGGTTTATGGAAGCCGGCATTTTTGTCTGTGATTTTGACCGCTTCCATGCGCCGGAGATTTTACAGCTTTTCTCTAAATATCAGATAACAACTTTCTGCGCCCCCCCAACGATGTACCGTTTCTTTATCAAAGAGGATCTCTCGCAGTATGACCTGTCCTCCCTTACTTATGCCTGCATCGCTGGTGAGCCGCTCAATCCAGAAGTGTTCAACCAGTTCTATAAGGCGACCGGCCTGAAGCTGATGGAAGGATTTGGCCAGAGCGAAACCACACTGGTATTATTCAACCCGGTTGGAACAGAGCCAAAGCCCGGCTCTACCGGACGTCCCAATCCAGCTTATCAGGTGGATTTGGTAGACGCTAACGGAGATTCTGTCCCACCCGGAACAGTGGGTGAAATCGTAATCCGTACTCCGGGGAAAAAGCCTGCCGGTCTGTTTAACGGCTATTATCTCGATGATGATCGTACCAAAAATGTATGGCACGACGGGATTTATCACACAGGCGACACTGCATGGCAGGATGAAGATGGATATTTCTGGTATATTGGCCGGAACGATGATATTATTAAATCTTCCGGTTATCGTATCGGGCCGTTTGAAATCGAGAGCGTTTTGATGGAACATCCCGCAGTGCTGGAGTGTGCGATTACCGGTGTACCTGACCCGGTCCGTGGGCAGGTAGTAAAGGCAACGATTGTGTTGGCAAAAGGATATGAAGCCAGCGAAGAACTGAAAAAAGAGCTTCAAAACTATGTCAAAAAACAGACTGCCCCTTATAAATATCCTCGTATTATTGATTTTGTCACTGAGCTTCCCAAGACGATCAGCGGAAAGGTTCGTCGTGTGGAAATCAGGGGAGTTTGAGTATTTCTTTTAACCCCCGGCCCGTCAGGGCCGGGGGTTTTGTATAGAATAATAATAATAAATAAAAACTAACGGTTGCAGAAATCGTGGAATCCAGATATAATGAAAGATATGGTCGTGAAATATCTGAAAATAGAGGAATTGTTTGTTGTTTTCAGATGGCCTGTGATAAGTTCTTTTGACCCGGCGGTTTTCTTTTGAAATCCTGCCAAAATGACGTGACTCAAGGAGGATGTGATGGAATGAAGGTGAAGGCAAAAAGGTCACTTTCGGTTTTGTTGGCATTTTTGTGCGTACTGTCGGTCTGGATCACCGCTTTTCCCGGTGTGGCGACAGTGTTAGCAGCACAAACCGCTAAAACGACAGATTATGTAAATTTACGAAAAGGTCCCGGCACCAATTATTCGGTACTCTTTACCATCCCAAAGGGCAGCACGGTGACGGTGTTAGATAACAGCGATGATGATTGGGCGAAAGTAAAAACCTCGTCCGGCACGCAAGGATATTGCAGCAAGGAATATTTGCAGATTTCTTCCAGCGGTGGGGGAAGCAGCACTACTACCACAACTGCGAAAACAACAGATT
>CAJFNK010000028.1 GCA_904394685.1 Candidatus Heritagella gallinarum | reverse complement strand
GTGCCGGTGGCCGGACTCGAACCGGCACGGTATCGCTACCGGTGGATTTTGAGTCCACTACGTCTGCCAATTCCATCACACCGGCATAACGGTAGTTATTATATCAGAACTCTCCACAAAATTCAAGCACTTTTTCTTATTTTCTAAAAAAATATTGGAGAACCTGCAAATCAAAGAATAAAAACTTCCAATAATGGCTTTTTCTTTCCCACAAATACAGAATATAGGGGGGAGAAAGAAAGCTTTCAAAAAACAGGTATTGACAATTCTCTTGTTGCAGTACTATAATAAAGTACAACAAACCAATACACCTAAAGACTGTGAAGGGAAAAAGACAAATTGCGTTTCCTCAGAGAGCCGGCGGAAGGTGCGAGCCGGTGGTTCGTTTTTTGTGTATAACTCACCCCGGAGTCGCTGCCTTGATAAGGGGCGGACGGTTGGCACCGTTATGGGCCGTAGCCTTGTTGGAGGCTGTAGAGGGCTGTTGGCGTAAGTCACAGCTAAGTAAGGGTGGTACCGCAATTCTGTATGTTTTGCCCCGGAGATAGCATATGCTGTCGTCCGGGGCATTTTTATTTGGCCGGGAAACCGGCCGGCTGGTCCCTTCTCTGCGAATTACCAACGATATATTTTAACTGGGAGATGGTTTTTATGTATCAGGGTTTTAAAAAGTACATTCCGTTTCAGCCGGTACAGCTGAAGGACCGCCAATGGCCAGATCGGGTCATTACCAAAGCACCGATCTGGTGCAGTGTTGACCTGCGTGACGGCAACCAGGCACTGGTTACTCCGATGAATCTGGAAGAAAAGTTGCTTTTCTTCAAAACACTGGTGGATATCGGATTTAAAGAGATTGAGGTGGGATTCCCTTCCGCTTCCGAAACGGAATACGAGATTCTCCGCACACTCATCGAGCGCAATCTGATTCCAGATGACGTGACCATCCAGGTGCTGGTACAGGCAAGACCCCATCTGATTCAAAAGACTTTTGAAGCAATTCGGGGTGCTAAAAATGTCATCGTGCATTTTTATAACTCCACCTCGACCTTGCAGCGCAAAGTGGTGTTCCACACCGATATGCAGGGGGTCATCGATATCGCTGTGGAGGGCGCCCGGTTGATTCGCCGCCTCACAGAGGAGGAAGTGGCCCGGAGTGGTATCAATATCCGCTATGAATATTCCCCGGAGAGCTTTTCCGGCACCGAAATGGATAACGCAGTGGAAATTTGTGACCGTGTGCTGGAAGAACTGGGCGCAACTCCCGAAAAGAAAGTGATTATCAATCTGCCCAACACCGTGGAGGGAAGCACGCCCAACTGCCACGCAGACCAGATCGAATACTTCTGCCGCCATCTCAAGGGACGTGACAGCGCTATTATCAGTCTGCATGCCCATAACGACCGTGGCTGCGGCGTAGCGGCCACCGAGCTGGGAATGATGGCCGGCGCCGAGCGGGTGGAAGGAACACTGTTCGGCAATGGCGAGCGTACCGGCAATGCCGATATCATGGTACTGGCGATGAACCTGTATTCACAGGGAGTAGACCCTGAGCTGGACTTTTCTAACATGAAGCATATTAAGGAAGTGTATGAGTCCTGCACCAAGATGAAGGTACATGAGCGTCACCCCTATGCCGGCGAGTTGGTGTTTACGGCGTTTTCCGGCTCCCATCAGGACGCTATCAACAAAGGTGTGGAATATATGGCCAAAAGCGGAACGCAGTATTGGGAAGTACCCTATCTGCCCATCGACCCGGCAGATGTGGGGCGGCAGTATGAACCAATCATCCGTATCAACAGCCAGAGCGGAAAGGGCGGCGCCGCCTTTATTATGGCACAGAGCTTTGGCTATCACCTTCCCAAGGCCATGCACCCGGAGTTTGGCGCAATCGTAAAAGCAGCCTGCGATGCTGAAGGCAGAGAGCTTCAGCCGCAGGAGATCTTCGACTTGTTCCATCGTGAGTATTTTGAAATCAAGTATCCGTATCATCTCAAGCGGTATAAGCTGTTTGAAGAACACGATGGACAGGACGGAGAAACACAAGTGCATTTTGAAGGAGTTCTCCGTTTTCAGAATGTGGATCACGAGATCAGCGGGGTAGGAAACGGCCCCATCGATGCATTCTTCGGCGCATTGCGTTCGGTTGGAATCAATGAGTATGAATTTGTGTCATACAGCGAGCATGCGGTGTCTTCCGGTGCAAACTCCAAAGCGCTTTCTTATATTCAGATTCGCACCCCGGAGGATAAGATGGTGTTTGGCGTGGGACTGGACGGCAATATCAGTCTGGCATCGATCAAGGGCATTATCTGCGCCATTAACCGTGCCTGCCGCACCTGAAATAAAATAGTTTAGAAAGGAAATACAGCCATGAAAGAATATCAAATTGCAGTATTAAAAGGCGACGGAATCGGCCCCGAAATCGTAGAGCAGGCCCAGAAGGTTCTGGACAAAGCCGGTGAAAAGTTCGGCTTTTCCGTCAACTATCAGGAAGCACTGCTGGGCGGTGTTGCTATCGACGCTACCGGCGTGCCTCTGCCTGAAGAAACGGTAACCATCTGTAAAAACGCAGATGCCACCCTGCTGGGCGCTGTGGGCGGCCCCAAATGGGACAACCAGCCCGGCAACAACCGCCCGGAAAAGGGGCTGCTTGGGATTCGTGCAGCTTTGGGGCTGTTTGCCAACCTTCGCCCGGCTGTCATCTTCGAGCCCCTGCGGGAGGCTTCCCCGCTGAAAGCGGAAATTATTGGCAAGGGAATCGATGTGCTGGTGGTGCGGGAGTTGACCGGTGGAATCTATTTTGGGGAGCGTGGCCGCTGTGAAGTGGATGGGCAGCCCGCCGCCTTTGATACAGAAAAATATTCTGTGCCGGAAATCGAGCGCATCGCCCGTGTGGCCTTTGAGATGGCGCAGAAACGCCGTCATAAGCTGTGTAGCGTGGATAAGGCCAATGTGCTGGAATCCTCCCGTCTGTGGCGGGAAACCGTGATTCGTGTGGCAGCAGAGTATCCCGATGTGGAATTGAGCCATATGTATGTGGATAACTGCGCTATGCAGCTGGTTCGCAATCCCGGCCAGTTTGATGTGATCGTGACTTCTAATATGTTCGGCGATATCCTCTCCGACGAAGCTTCTATGATTTCCGGCTCCATCGGGATGCTGGCTTCTGCCAGCCTGAACGATGGCAAGGGCGGGCTGTATGAGCCGATTCACGGCTCCGCACCGGACATTGCCGGGCAGGGCATCGCCAACCCGCTGGCTACCATTCTTTCGGTGGGCATGATGCTGAAATATTCACTGGAACAGCCTGAGGCAGCCAAGGCGATCGATGAGGCTGTGGCCAAGGCTCTCACCATGGCCCGCACGCCCGACATCTGGGTGGAGGGCATGAAAAAGGTTTCCTGCTCCGAAATGGGAGACCTCGTCTGCTCTCTGCTGTGACCCATTCGCCGGGATATCGGGGCTTTGCCCCGAACCCCATTCAGGGAACTTTTTTGTAAAAAAGATTCCCTGAAAACCTTCAAAAAACTTTGTTTACCATTTGCACCGCCTCCATATGGGGGCGGTGCAAATGGTGTATAAAATTCTTCGAAATTCTCAAGAACCTTCTTATAAGAAGGTTCTTGAGCGGGGTCTGGGGCAGAGCCCCAGTATCCCGAGGAAAGGGGTAACAAGAGGGAATGAAATTGACGTTTGGCAAAGGAGTGCGGGACGGGCTTCCGATTTGTCTGGGATATGTGTCGGTGTCCTTTGCCTTTGGTATGATGGTAGTGGAAGGCGGCCTTCCGGCGTGGGTTGGCGTGCTGATTTCCATGACCAATTTGACTTCTGCCGGACAGTTTGCCGGGTTGGATCTAATTTTGAGCGGGGGACTGTATGTAGAGCTGGCAGTCACAACCTTTGTCATCAACGTACGGTATCTGCTGATGTCGCTTTCCTTGTCACAGAAAATTGACCCGGCCATGTCTGGGTTGGAGCGGCTGCTGCTTTCATTTGGCATTACAGATGAAATTTTCGCCGTGGCAGTGCAGCAAAAAGAGCCGGTAAACTCCCGGTATCTGGCAGGGTTGATCTCCATGCCTTATGTGGGCTGGGCGCTGGGAACACTGCTGGGCGCAACAGCGGCGGGAATTTTGCCCCTGCCTATCCGCAGCGCACTTGGGATTGCCATCTATGGCATGTTTTTGGCAATTATCATCCCTCCCGCTGTAAAAGCCAAGCCGATAGCGGTGGTGGTACTCATTGCGGTAATACTTAGCTGTGTGTTCAAATGGGTGCCGGGGCTGAACAGCCTTTCTTCTGGCTGGGTGATTATCCTGTGTGCGATTCCAGCAGCGGCGTTTGCCGCCCTGCGTTGGCCGGTGGAAGAGGAAACGGAGGGAGCGGCATGATCGAAAACCTGCCCTATGTTTTGACGGCAATCCTCATTATGGCGGGGGTAACTTATGTGGTGAGGATGCTTCCGCTGACCCTGTTCCGGAAAAAGATTCAAAACCGCTTTGTCAGATCTTTTCTGGCCTATGTACCGTATGCGGTGTTGGCCGCCATGACGTTCCCGGCTATTCTGGAATCCACCTCCAGTATTTGGTCGGCGCTGGCGGGACTGGCAGTGGCGCTGATTCTCGCATGGAAAAACCGAAGCCTTCTCACAGTTGCTTTGGGGGCTGTGGCAACGGTTTTGATTGTTGAACAGGCGTTGGTGTATTTTCAGGTTATATCTTTTGGGTGACTGACTCGACTTTTGTTGAAAAATACTGTTCTTTCTGATATAATATTGATATCTAAAAAGAGCAGGAGGCTTTGTGATGGAATTCAGAAAGGTTTTGCTGGAAAAAATCAAAGGCATCATGGAGAACTGGACGGACGACGGGATTTATGCGGTTTCCTTTTTTGTAGAACCCAACGAAGACCATATATGTCAGGGGATTTCCAATCTTTCCGAATTTATGATCAGCTATAACACAGAAGAGGATTGTGATTTTGCCGGCCCTCTGGAGGAGGAACGATGGAATTATGCCTGCTGGAGCCAAAATGAAGAAGCGGTGATCGAAGCGGAGGAAGATTGCAAGGAATCGGACATGCTGCTTTCGTGGTATCAGGAGCTGGGAATTACGGAAATCGGGAGCGAACCTGATGAAAACGACGAATATGATGAAGAAATGAATTATATCGGAAAAGGCCCCAAAGGGCATTATGAGCTGCTGATGCTGGCGGCGGATATTGCCCGGCAATTGCAGGAAGAAGGATTTCTGCAAAAGCGTTTCCATAAGGAGATTCCGATCATTGTGCATGGATTGGAATACGCCTGGTATGATATCGAAGCCACCAAAATTGCAAATCCTCATGGAGAAGCCCATTTGTTTTTGGAATATGCCAAACAGGAGCTGGGGTATTCTGGATAATCAAAACAGAACAAGCCGGAAAGAGGGAGTTTTCCCAGCTTTCCGGCTTGTTTGTTATCTGTTCAGTTCATGGCCTGTTCAGTTCATGGCCTGTTCAGTTCAAGGGTGGTTTTTCCGATAATCCGCCAGCAACAGGTCTACCATGCGGCCATAGCTTTTCACGCCGTCGTCCTGTTGGTTGGCTTTTAGATAAGTATCGTTGACGGCTCCGGAAAAATCCGACACCGGCCCTTCAAACTGTTTCCAATAAGCGCTGTTGTAGGCAAAATCCCGCTGTACGCCTTCATAAAGGGAAGAAAAAACCTCCTGTCCTAGCTCGCTGTCGGCGGAATACAGGGCATTGTTGGCGTAGACAAAAGCCAACATGGCGCCGGAATAGCGGAATTCGATATTTTCGCTGTTGCGGCAGGCAAGATAGGCGATAAAGTTGGCCTCGTCCTCCCGCATGTATCCTCTGAGATGGCTCAGTTCATGGCACATAGTGGCGGGCTGCGAGTAGTCGGGAACATCCACATTAACATTGGCTTCAAAGGTAAAGGGGATAAAAATCCCGGTAATATCGCACCACGACATCAGACGGGAAGCCAGAACCGGCTTTGGAGCGCTGTATCCGGCGGATAAGGTGGGGTACTGCGCTTGCAGGGTGTCATAGCTGGTTTTGGCCTGCTGCGCTTTTTCCCAACTGGAAGAAAATCCGGTTTCCATCACTCCCAGATCGTTTTGGGGGAGCTGCTTTCGCAGAGCGGAAACTTCCTCTGCCAGTGCAACGTTGAGAGTATATAATTCCTGCACGCTGGATTCCTGTATGGGCAGGCCGCTGACCTGGGCAAAGGTATACCGGGAATAATTGATGCCGCAGGTGACGACAAACGCAAAAAACAAAATAGAAGCGGCACAGAATGGGGTGAGAAGAAACCCACAGAGCCGCCGGCGGCGGTTTTGTGGATATTTCACTAGCCGAACAATGCCGACCACCAGCCAGACAAGGATGCCGCAAAGCAGTAGGTATAGCAGGATTTCCGCCAATGAAAAGGGGAAAAGCCCGGTGAGAAAATTCACAGCTTTTGAAAGCCAGCGATAGGGGTTCCTTGCATACCATTCGGCAAAATCCGGAAACCAGATAGCCAGCTGATAGAGAAGCAGCCCCACCGGGAAAAGCAGAAGCAGCCACACACGGCGGAGAGAGAAGATTTTCTGCATAAGGGAACGGAACATAGCGGCCTCCTTGAAAAATGAAATCCTTATTTATTGTCTATTGTAGAGAATCCAACGGGCGACTGTCAAGGTCTTGCATAGGGAATCTGAAAAAACGAAACGAACCGCTCTCCCTTTATGGATTTCGGGTTCAGTTTCTTCTCAAAATCCGGTATTTCCCTGTGGGAAAACGGTTTCATCCTGTGTAGGAGTATGATATAATAAAAATTACAGTTTTTACTAGGGGCTATCTGAAAAGTCGAAATTATCGCCTTTTCCTACAATCAATGACAGCTACTGCGTTAAAAATCGTTTTTGCCTTGTATCTGCCTATTGCTTGTGGAAAATTCTTCAATTTCTTTGTTTTCAGAAACGCCC
>CAJFNK010000027.1 GCA_904394685.1 Candidatus Heritagella gallinarum | reverse complement strand
TTTTACAAGAAAGGCGGTCGTTTGTCTGCACCCTTTCATTCCTATTTGTGCGGACGCATAGCGACCGAATGGTTGATTGTGATGAAAAATTTCTTTGGCTTACAATTTCGGGAAGAGCTGGAGAAAGACATTCTGGACGGGACCCCCTTCGAGTCTGCCAGAGTTTCCATGCAGCAGGAGCAGCTTTTGGAAAACATCGAAGAAGAAAAAGAAGATTTGTATCAGAAAGCAAACCTTCCCCTTGTCCTGCGAATCATCATGCAAATCGGTTTCTATATGGGAGGGCTGCTTTTTGTATCCGATGTATTTGGCATTTTGAATCGCTCCTTTGAGCAGGTTTGGAACGACACCTGGTATCTTGTGATTGCGGCCGTTATCCTCCTGGCGGTTTCGCTGGCACTTTTCCTAATGCAGCGCCAAAAAATCCGGGAAGCCAGGAAAATTGCAGAGGAAACCATGTTGGAAGAGCGGGCACAGCGTTTGGAAGATGCTTCCCGGAAAGAATTGAGAATCCCGGAAAGTGCGGTACATATCGATGTGATACAGACATCTTATGAGCTGATGGACGACGAGGAAGAGGCTTATGGCAGCGAGAATAATATCAGCCTGTATGCTTATTGTCAGGATGATTCCCTTTGCTTTGCCAATACAGTCTGGGTTTTGAAAATCCCCTTTTCGTCCATACAAAAAGTGGTATGGGTAAAAGAACAGAAGGTTTTTTACCATTGGAACAAGGAGGAGCCCTGTAACTCCAAGACCTATAAACCTTATCATGTTAAGAAAGACAATGGAGCAACGTACACGATCCGTGGCTATTATTCCCTGCGGATTTCAGAAGCTCGGGGCGAATTTGAGGTGATGGTGCCGGAATATGACGAAAAAGTTTTGTTTTCCCTGCTCCCGCCGCAAATTCCCAAGGAGGGATTTTGATGAAAAACGTATTTGGTATTTGCTCTGTGGAGGGACAGGAAGAAGGCGTGATCGACGGCACCCCCTTTGCCACTGTTTCTGTTTCAGAGCAGCAGGAACGCCTGCTGCAAGAAGGCGCTGAAGAAATCGATTCTCTGCAAAAAAGAGGGAGCCTTCCCATAGGACTCCAAATCGTAAAAATGATTGCGGGAACCGGAAGCTTTTTGTGTGCCCTGAATTTTGTGTTTCGGCTGCTTGAGGTTGGTTTTCAACAAACCATTGACGAGCTGTGGATTATTTTGCTGATTGCCCTTCTATTGCTGGTAATCGAGTTGTCCCTGATGGTCTGGCAGCGCAAACGCAGCCGGGAGGTTGCCGAAAAAGTGGAAAATACCCTTCTGTTGGAACGCACAGAATTCCTATATAAATCCTCCCGACAGCAGCTTGGGATTCCCGATGACGCACAGGAAGTGGATGTTATCAGCACCGTATACCGGGTGAAAAACGGACGGGAGAAAACCTTATATAACCAAAACTTTTCGGTTAATGTGTATCACAAATCAGAATGTCTTTGTTTTGCCGATACCACGCAGGTCTATTCCATCCCTCTTTCATCCATCAGGGAATCGGTGCTGGTAAAAAAACAAATCATTCTTCCCAATTGGAATAAGGAAGATGCCTACAATTCCAAAAAATACAAGCCCTACCGTATCCGGCAGAACAATATGGGGCTGTACTTCATCCGTCACTACCTCTCCATCCGCATTGCAGAGGAACGTGGCGAATTTGAAATCATGATTCCCGAATATGACGTACCGGTAATCGAACCCCTGCTGCCGCATCCCGTTGTTTCCTAAAGGAGAGATACGATGAAACTGACCATCCATATCAAAGCCCCAGAAAACGAGCCGCTGCTGGTAACAATCAACGGGCAAACCCAGACCAGCGATACGATGAACCGTACCCTTTGCTTTGACCTTCCGGCTGGGGAACACACCGTGGAATTTCGTCAGGCGCTCAGCAAAAGCAATTTTACCCCTCTACATATCATCCTGTTCCTGATTTTCATGCTCCCACTGGGGATTCTCCGCTCCCTGTTGATGGCAGACGATGTAAAGTGGTGGAAATCCCCTCTGGCCTACTGCCTCAAGGTACAGTCTGTTATCCGGCTGGAACAGGATACCGAGCTGGCTTTTGCCTTTGGCCGCCCGCAGTATTCGCAAACCCAAAAGGCGTGGCAGATGCCTTCCTGCCAGCTGCAAGCGAGACGGCCATCTCCGAGATTGCCATCTCCTGAATCTTCCTCTCCGGAGCTTCCTTTCACAGTGGAATATCTCCCTAACCCGCAGGGCGTTCAAAACGCCTGGACCCGATACCTTTCTTCCCTGCTTGCCGTTTTCAGCGTGGCGGCTGCGTTGATGGGCTGGCTGTTGTGGGTCGCAGTACAAAACGGCGTCTGGCTGGCGGCGGCTGTGTGCGGTGGAGTCATCATCGCCCTGCTGCTGGTTCTGCTCTATCTCATCATTGGAAGCCGGAAAAAGCTCCGTGAGCTGCTGATTCCTCTTGCACACAAAAAATAAGATAGCCCCTAACGAACACAGCCCCCGGAACCTTTAGCAGAAAGGCTCCGGGGGCTGCTCTTATGATTTCGTTAATTTTGTTCAAAGACCTGCTCGCTGGCTTCCTGCTGGAACTGCCGTGTATACAGGTCGTGGTAATAGCCGCCTGCATCCAAAAGCTGCTGGTGGCTGCCCTGCTCCACAATCTTGCCATGACGCACCACCAGAATCAAATCCGCCTTGCGGATGGTCGAAAGCCGGTGGGCAATCAGGAAGGATGTGCGGTTTTCCAGCAGGGTGGAAATCGCATGCTGAATCAGCTCCTCTGTGTGGGTGTCAATAGAGGACGTGGCCTCATCCAGCACAAAGATACGGGGGTCTGCCAACACTGCACGGGCAAAGGATACCAGCTGCTTTTCGCCGGTGGAAAGATGGTCGCCGCCCTCTCCCACATCGCTGTCATATCCGTTTTCCATATGCAGGATGGTTTCGTGGGCGCTCACCAGCTTGGCGGCCTGCTCCACTTCCTCGTCGGTGGCGTCCAGACGGCCATAGCGGATATTTTCCCGCACACTGCCCGAAAACAGGTGGGGCGTTTGCAGCACATATCCGATACTGCTGTGCAGCCAGAGCATGCTGCGCTCCCGGTAATCCTTGCCGTCAATCAGGATGCGCCCGCCGGTCGGCTCAAAAAAGCGGCAGGCCAGATTCACCAGGGTAGATTTTCCGGCGCCGGTTTCGCCCACAATCGCCACCGTAGTTCCCGCCGGGATATACAGGTTAAAGTGCGACAGCACGTCCTCGCTGCCGTCGGGATACCGGAAGCTCACATCCTCAAAGGTGATATCGCCGTGAATCGGCTCCCAGTTTTCCTTTTTGGGGTCAAAGCTGGTGCCATACCGCTCGATCACTTCGGGGGTATCTTGAATCTTGGGCTCCAGCTCCAGCAAATCCATCACCCGCTCGATATTCGCCTGGATGGAAATAAAGTTGGCGATAATCCTTGCCAGCTGCTGGATCGGCTCAAAGATATTCAGCGCATAACTGATAAACACCGAAAGCGTACCGATATTCAGCGCCTGCTGCATATTGAGATAGCCGCCCTGAACCAGCACAAAGCACACAGCCAGCGAGCTGAAAAACACAATGATGGGAATATACATGGCGTTGAGCATAGTCGCACGCACCGAGGTGGCACGCATATCCTCGCTCACCTGAGAAAATTCCCGCAGGTTCTGCTCCTCAATCACCAGCGTTTTGCTGGTGCGGGCGCCGGTAATGCCCTCGTTATAGGCACGGGTAATGTCGGCGTTGATGCGGCGCACCCGGCGGTTTACCGCCAGAATCCGTTTTTGGAACAACACGGTAATCACAGCGATTACCGGCACAATGGCGATGACCAGCAGCGCCAGCTGCCAGTTGATTACCAGCATGGTAATCATGCTGCCCAGCACAAACGAGGAAGCCCAGAAAATGTCTACCAAACTCCAGGCAAACATGCCGCCAATCTTATTGGTATCACTCATGGTGCGGGCTACAATCGTACCAACGGGGGTTACATTATAATAGGAAAAACTCAACGTCTGCAAATGGTTGAACACCGAACGCTTCAAATCCCTGCCCAGATACATCTCCACCGTAAGCGCACAGCGGCAAAACACCACCGTGCTGATGGATTGCAGAGTGAGCACCACAAAATACAAAATCGCAAATGGCCAAATCCCCTCCACTGTTTGCGGGATAATAAACGTATCGATGGCATACCCCTGAAACAGCGGGTATGAGATATCCACGGCGGCACTGAACAGCATCAGCCCGATAATCATCAGCACCCGCCAGCGGTATGGTTTGATAAACGGCAGCATTTTCGCCCAGATTTTAATGGAAAAGGGCTTCTGCTCCGGGTCGTTGTATCGGCTCACGATAAGGCCTCCTCTCCGTCCCCGGTTTCCCGGGAGTCCATGCCCTGCGCCTCATAAATACGGCGGTAAATGCCGTCCTGCCGAATCAGCTCATCGTGGGTGCCCATCTGTACGATGCGCCCCTTATCCATCACGGCGATGCAGTCGGCATTCATCAGCGTTGTGATGCGGTGGGCAATGAGAATCGTGGTCCCCTTGATATGGCGGTTGATGGATTCCCGGATTTTAGCATCAGTTTCCATATCCACCGCCGAAAGGGAGTCGTCAAAAATCTTAATCGGCGTATCCTGCATCAGCATCCGGGCAATCGCCACCCGTTGCTTCTGTCCACCCGAAATCGTCACGCCCCGTTCACCGATCATGGTGTCATAGCCTTCGGCAAACGACAGGATGGTGTCGTCCACAGCGGCCAGCCGGGCGCAATGGCGAACAGCTTCCAATTCCCTTGTTGCAGCGCCGTCCGAAATGGTTTCCCGGATGGTCTTGGAGAACAAAAACGGCTCCTGCAACACGATGCCGATATGTCCCCGCAGCCAGTCCAGCGAAATATCCCGTACATCCACGCCGCCCACCGTAATCGAGCCGTTCTCTCTGGGCAGCTCATACAGGCGGTCGAGCAGATACATCAGGGTAGACTTTCCGCTGCCGGTAGACCCCAGGATACCAAAGGTGCTTCCGGCTGGAATCGTAATGTTGATATTCTGCAATACTTCCTTGGTTTCGTTGTAACGGAACGAAACATCCCGGAATACAATGTCCCCGTCCATCGGCGGGGTCTGGGCGTCCGGCGCATCCTGCTCCGGTTTCGCCTCCAGAATCTCCATCAGGCGGCCCACCGAAATCCGGGTTTTGCTCAGCTCGCTGAGGATACGCCCAAAGTTCCGGACTGGCCACACCAGCATGGCGTTATAGGCCACAAACGCCAAAAATTCTCCGTCGGTCAGGTTGCCCGAAGCCGCCTGGAAGCAGCCCGCCACCACAATGACCATCACCTGCAGGCAGGAGAAAAAGTCCCCGATGCCCCAATACAGGCCCATCACATGGCCCAGCTTTACCCACATGTTGGCAAACTGCTGGTTCTTGTTCTCAAAGCGGTCGATTTCAAACCGTTCCCGCCCAAAGGCCCGCACCACCCGCACGCCGGTAAAGTTCTCCTGCGCCATGGCGGTCAGCTCGCCTTCAGTTTCGTCCGCTTCCTGGAACTTATGCCCGATTTTATTGAAAAACAGGGCAGAATACAGAATGACCACCGGCATAAAGCCCAGGGCAATCAGCGAAAGCGGGACGTTCATCGAAAACATGATGAACAGCGAAGTGATAATCAGGAACACAGTACGCACCATTTCCAGCAGCTGGTCAATCAGGAAATTCCGCACCACATCCACATCACTGGTGCAGCGCTGGATGATATCTCCCGTCTGGTGGGAGCTGTGCCACTGGTAGGGCAGCTTCTGGATATGCCCGAACAGGCGGTCACGCAGCCGGACAATAACCCCTTCACACCCTTTGGCAATCCCCATGCGGGAAAGATAGTTGAATAACCCCGATAAAAGGGAAAACAAAAGGGCGAACCCAGCGCAAATCAGCAGATTTTGCCGAAGCGCTTCCCGCCCACCGATTGATTCCACCCAGGATAACAACGCCCCCGGTAACGAAAAGGGCTTGTCGTCCAATACAGAATCCACCGTGATGCGGATGACCTGCGGTGTGAGGTAGTTGGTTACCACCGCAAAAATTACAGAAACAAAAGCCAGCAGGAAATAGAAACGGCTTCCTCTGGTCAGCGCCCACAGCTGGGCGGCACGGCTTTGTTTGCTTCGTCTTTTCATAAAACACCTCTCATCCCGGCACACCGTCCTCCAAATTAACGGTGTCCATAAAATCAGCGCTGGTTGGGGCAGCGCCACCGGGACAGAAAGCACGGCCTTTCTGCCCCGTTATCGTATAGTCTAGCATAAAGGAAGTATAAAGTAAATGAGCCAAAAACACGGGATATTCCGGGGGTTTTTCGGAACTCTTTTATAGAAATTGACGGATTAAACGGGGAATCTCTTGCTTTTCTCATGATTTGGTAGTATCCTAGGTGCGTACCTTCTAATTTATAATCTTTGTTTACAGATGTCTTTCATGCAAGGACAGCTCAGACAGGGACAGAAGGCATGGTCAGTCGCAAACTCCTGACCTTAAAGAATACTACGGAGGAATCGAATATGAACAACCATTTTTCCCGGCAGGGAAGCGCACGGGTGCGCTTTCTTGCAGAGGCGGCGGTAATCGCTGCCCTCTACACGGTCCTGACCTATGCGGCTGTCGCTGTGAATCTGGCGTATGGCCCCATCCAGTTCCGTTTTTCCGAAGCCCTCACCATTTTGCCGGTGTTCACGCCGGCCGCCATCCCCGGTTTGACGCTGGGGTGTTTTTTGTCCAACCTGGCAAGCCCGTTGGGCGTGGTAGACTGGGTTTTCGGAACACTGGCCACCCTTTTGGGCGCTGTTTTTACCTATCTGCTGCGGAACATCCGGTTCCGGGGGCTGCCTGTGCTGGCAGCACTCCCGCCGGTGATTGCTAACACCGTTGTGGTAGGGTTCGAGGTTTCGTGCCTTTCCGACATCGGTTTTGCGTGGCAGAATTTTTCGTGGGCCGCCTTTGGCGCCGGCGCCCTTTCGGTGGGGCTTGGCGAACTGGTGGTTTGCGTTGTGCTGGGTCTGCCTTTGTTTGTCCTGCTCAAACGGGGAGGCTTTCAGTCCGCCTGATTTCCTGCCGGGGGTTGTTTGAAAAAGGCAACCTGCTATGAAAAAGAATGTGAGGATTAGAAAATGAATCCCAGTATTGGAGAAAAGATGCTCTCCCGAATGAAAGAGCTTCCACCGGTACGCTTGATTGTCATCAGTTTTTTTGTGGTCATTACCCTTGGCACCATTCTTCTGTGCCTGCCGGTTTCGTCCCGGCAATTTGTGTTTACCCATCCCATCGACGCCCTGTTTGTGGCAACCTCGGCCACCTGTGTGACCGGGCTCACCCCCTTTGACAGCTGGACGCACTGGAACACCTTTGGCCAAATGGTGGTTCTCTGCCTGATTCAGGTGGGAGGGCTGGGGCTGGCTTCTCTCACCACCGGCTTTGCGGTGTTGATGCGGAAAAAGCTGGGGCTCAAAGAGCTTTGGCTGGCCAGTGAGAGCGCCAACGGCAGCTCTTTGAATGTGCGGAGCCTGCTTCGTATCATTCTTCGTTTTACATTTGTATGTGAAAGTGTCGGTGCCGCTATCCTGATGCTGCGGTTTGTTCCCGAATATGGCGTATATGGCATCTGGGCTTCTATTTTCACCTCCATTTCTGCTTTCTGCAATGCAGGGTTTGATATTTTCGGTATCAAAACCCCCGATATGAGCATGATTCCCTATGTGGCAGACCCGCTGGTATCGCTGACTGTCGCCTCTCTGATTATTGTGGGAGGCATTGGGTTTGTGGTGGTCAGCGACGTCTATTATAACCAGCTGCGTCCCCGCATTTTGCGGCAACAGACCAAGAAGCTTACCTTCCATTCGTCTGTCTGCCTGATTTTCACCGGTATCCTGCTGCTGCTTGGTACCGTAGTCTTGTTTTGCAGCGAATATAACAGCACCATGGCCGGGATGCCTTTTGGCGTGCGGCTCAATGCTTCTTTCTTCCAGTCGGTAAGCGCCCGTACCGCCGGGTTTGCTTCGGTGGATATCGCTTCGGAGCATGATTTTTCAAAAATTGTCACCATCCTTCTGATGTTTGTGGGCGCCTGCCCCGGTTCTACCGGCGGCGGCATCAAGGTTACCACCATGGTGGTGCTGGCCTGCACGGTGTTCAGCGTGTTCCGTGGACATGACGACGCCTCTTTCCTGCATAAACGCATCAGCAAAGAGGTGGTCTACCGCTCTCTGGCCATCACACTGGCTGCGTTGGCTTCGGTAATCGTGGTGTCGGGAATTATCCTTTCGCTGAACGAAGACCTCTCTGGTGTAGACGCCCTGTTTGAAGCGGTTTCGGCATTTGCCACCACCGGCCTTTCTGCCAGCGTCACGCCTACCCTTGATTATCTGAGCAAGGCATTGTTGTCGTTTTTGATGTTCCTTGGCCGTGTGGGGCCTGTTTCCCTGGCGCTTGCGATTGGGATGCGGAGCGGCGGCCATCGCAACGGCCCTGTCATGCCGGAAGGAAAAATTATTGTAGGCTGATTGTAAAAACCGGCTTTTCGTGGTAGACTAAAGGTATCAAAATACCGGGGCTTCCCGAACGAAAAGAGGTTTTTTCATGAACTGCTACTATATTATCGGTTTGCGTGTCGATCATCGGCGGAGCAACGCCCTCGCCCTTCAAAAAGCACTGACTGAATTTGGCTGCCATATCAAGCTGCGGGTAGGGCTTCATGAAACCGGGGAAGATTTTTGTTCCGACGACGGCGTGATGATGCTGCAAGCATGCGGCGACCAGAAAACGATTGACCACATGATGGAAACCTTTAACGGCATGGAAGGAATCCGTGCCAAACTGATGGATTTGAATTAACACAACCGAACAGAGGCTGCCGGGATGGATTCCCGGCAGCCTTTTTAGTTGGAAAAGTGAAGATTCTCCTGTTTTTTGCCAACATATCACAAGTATTCCTGCTATCAGAGAATGTATAATGAAACTATCAAGAGATCCTGCTTGGGCTGGACGGCTTTTTGGAAACTCAAAGCAGGATCAGACTGCTATCAAAAGGAGTGAGTATCATGAAGAAGGAAACACGGGTGCTGGCTTTTGACTTTGGCGCTTCCAGCGGCCGTGCCATGTTGTGCCGGTGGGATGGAGATTCTATCCAGATGGAAGAAATCCACCGGTTTTCCAACGACCCGGTAGAAGTCAACGGAACCCTCTATTGGGATGTGCTGCGCTTGCTGCACGAAATCAAACAGGGACTTCTCAAAGCCAAACAGGCAGGCGGGTTCGACAGTATTGGAATCGACACCTGGGGCGTAGACTTCGGCCTTTTGGATAAAGACGGCTATCTGCTCGAAAACCCTGTCCACTACCGGGACGCACGCACACAGGGGATTCTGGAAAAAGCATTCCGTCTGCTGCCGAAAGAGCGTTTTTATGAAATTACCGGTAACCAGTTTATGGAGTTTAACACGGTGTTCCAGCTGTTGGCGCTGAAAGAACAGCGCCCGGCTCTGTTGGAACAGGCGGACACGCTGCTGCTGATGCCTGACCTTTTTGCCTATCTGCTCACCGGGAACAAGGCAGCTGAGTATTCCGCTGCATCCACCACCCAGCTAATGGACGCCCGCAAACGGGAATGGTCGCAGGAAATTCTGGATGCACTGGGGCTGCCCGCTTCCATCCTTCCCAATATCGTCCCCACCGGAACCCCGGCCGGGACCCTCTCCCCCAAGCTTTGCGAGGAGCTGGGGCTGGAGCCGGTACCGGTGATCGCTGTGGCCGGGCACGATACCCAGAGCGCTATGGCGGCTGTTCCCGCCGAAACAGCGCCCTTTGCCTTTGTCAGCTGCGGCACCTGGTCACTCATGGGTACTGAATTGATGGAGCCGGTAATTGATGAACAGTCCTTTGCCTGTGATATCACAAACGAGGGCGGTTATGCAAACCGTGCTTCCTTCCTGAAAAACATCACCGGACTCTGGCTGATTCAGGAGAGCCGCCGCCAGTGGATGCGGGAAGGCATCCAGCGCAGCTACTATGATATGGAGATGCTCGCACGGGCGGAAAAACCCTTCCTGTGCTTTATCGACCCCGATGACCCCGTGTTTACCCCCGCCGGGAATATCCCCCGCCGGGTGCGGGAATTCTGCCGCAAGACCGGCCAGCCGGTTCCCGAAACCGACGGGCAGGTAATCCGCTGCATTTATGAAAGCCTTGCCATGAAATACGCCGTTACGCTCGACCTGCTCCGCTCCTGCACCGGGGAAACCTATGACGCCCTGTATGTGGTGGGCGGCGGCACCAAGGATACCATGCTCTGCCAGATGGCGGCTGATTCCTGCGGGATGCCGGTTTCCGGCGGCCCGGCAGAAGCCACTGTTTTGGGAAATGTGTTGGTTCAGCTGCTTGCCAAGGGCGAAATCGCCACGCTGGAGCAGGGACGTGAGATTATCCGCAAGATGCCGGATATCCGCCGTTATGAGCCGGAAAATAGTGAAGAATGGAAACAACAACGTAAAAGATTTGAGGAGGTTTTATCATGTTAAAAGGAATCCCCCCGGTATTATCGCCGGAACTGCTGAAAGTACTGTGTGAAATGGGCCACAGCGACACCATCGTTATCGGAGACGGAAACTTCCCCGCCTGCTCGGTGGGCAAAAACAGCATCGTCATCCGTGCCGACGGACACACCGCCAACGAGCTGCTGGATGCTATCCTCACCCTGTTCCCGCTGGACACCGTTCCCCAGCCCGCCGCCATCATGGATGTGCTGGAAGGTATGCCGGAGCCCGCTATCTGGCGTGAATTTGAGGCAACACTCGACCGCCGCTGCGGATTAAAGCCCGACGCAATCCGCCGTATTGAGCACTTTGCCTTCTATGAAGAAGCCAAAAAAGCCTATGCCGTTATCTCCACCGGAGAAACCGCCGCATATGGCAATATCATCCTCTCCAAGGGCGTTGTCACCTTCTGAGAGGCTTGTTGACATAACAGAAAGGAATGGATCATAATGGAGCTTTCCCATATGGAACTGCGTGAGCAGATCTGTGATGTTTGCCACAAGATGTGGCAGCTGGGCTGGGTTGCCGCCAACGACGGCAACGTGTCTGTCCGTTTGGAGGACGGCACCTTCCTGGCCACCCCTACCGGAATCAGCAAAAGCTTTATCACCCCCGAAAAGCTGGTGCGGATCGACGCACAGGGCAATGTGCTCGAAGGGCTGGAGGGCTATCGCCCCTCCTCCGAAATCAAAATGCACCTGCGCTGCTATCAGGAGCGTGACGATGTAGGCGCTGTGCTGCACGCCCATCCCCCCACCGCTACCGGCTATGCAGTGGCACATGTCCCGCTGGATGAATATTCCATGATCGAAACCGTAATCGCTATCGGCTCCGTGCCGGTCACCCCCTTTGGCACCCCCTCTACCAACGAGGTGCCTGAGGCAATCGCCCCCTATCTGGGCGAGCACGACGTGATGCTGCTGGCCAACCACGGTGCGCTTTCTGTGGGCGCCGATGTGATTACCGCCTATTATCGCATGGAAACGCTGGAGCTGTTTGCCAAGATCAGCCTGAATGCCCACCTGCTGGGCGGCGCTAAAGAGCTGCCCCGTGAGAACATCGACCGTCTGATCTCCATGCGGGAAAATTACAAAGTTACCGGCCGTCATCCCGGATATAAAAAATATTCCCGCTAAATTTCGAGTATAAGATCTTTTTCTTTTTCCATACAAAACAGGAAGCCGCTGCCTCGTAGCAGTGGCTTTCTGTTTTTCTTTTAAAAAATAAAATTCGTCTTGTATTTTATAAATTCAGGGAGTACGATAGAAAGTAGAATTGTACCGGAGGAGGATTTGTCAAATGGCCATTGTTATTAATGAAAAACAAAACATTTTTACTCTCCAAACACAAAGCAGCACCTATCAGATGGAAGTCGATTCCAAAGGGGTTCTGCTCCACACTTATTATGGAAAGCACGTCCACCCCGAAAGCCTTGCCCATCTCATTTATCAAAGTGACGTCGGTTTTTCCGGCAACCCGCCGGAAGCCAATGGCGACCGCAGCTATTCGCTCGATTGCCTGCCGCAAGAAATCCCTTCCAGCGGCGTGGGCGATTATCGGGAGGACATGGTGCGCCTCACCCATGCAGACGGCAGCACCGCAGCAGATTTCCGCTTTGTTTCCTATGAGATTTTGAATCACGCCTGCCCGCTTCCCGGTATGCCTGCTGTTTATGCCACCAAAGAAGAACCCGGCGAAACGCTGATCGTCACCATGCGGGAAACCGCCTCGCAGGTGATGGTCAAGCTGATTTACGGCGTATTTGAAAAGCAGAATGTAATTACCCGGAGCGTGCGTATCGAAAACCATGGCAAAACCCCGGTGGTGCTGGAAAAAGCACTCTCCTGCTCACTGGATTTCCAGTTTGGCAAATACGATATGATCTATTTTGCCGGCCGCCACGCCATGGAGCGCACCATGGAACGCACCCCGGTAGGCCGTGCCAAACTCTCGATTGGCAGCCTGCGTGGCACATCCAGCCACCAGTATAACCCGGCTGTTGTCCTTTGCCGTCCGGAAACCACCGAGGAATCGGGCGACTGCTACGGCATGTGCCTGGTATACAGCGGCAATTTTGAAATGTCCGCACAGAAAGACCAGCGTGGGCAGACCCGTGCTGTGATGGGTATCCACCCCGACTGGTTCCGCTTCACCTTGGAGCCGGGCGATACTTTTGACACCCCGCAGGTCATCCTCAGCTTTTCTCCCAACGGGCTTTCACAGCTTTCTCATCAATATCACGATATCATCCGGGAACATATCTGCCGTGGAAAATACCAGCACACGCCCCGCCCGGTTCTCATCAACAACTGGGAAGCCACCTATTTTGATTTCAACAAAGAGAAAATCCTGCATATCGCACAGCAGGCCGCACAGCTGGGAATCGAAATGCTGGTGCTCGACGACGGCTGGTTTGGAAAGCGTGACGACGACAACAGCGGGCTGGGTGACTGGTTTGTCAACGAGGCAAAAATGGGTGGAAGCCTGCGCCAGCTGGGCGAAGAACTCCACCAGCTGGGCATGAAGTTCGGCTTGTGGTTCGAGCCGGAAATGATCTCCGAAGACAGTGACCTCTACCGTGCCCATCCCGATTGGGCTATCCAAATTCCGGGCAGAGAGCCAACCCGTGCCCGGAATCAGCTGGTGCTGGATATGTCCCGCAAGGAAATCCGGGAATACCTGTTGGAACGCCTCACCGATATCCTGAGCCATGCCCCCATTGACTATGTGAAATGGGACATGAACCGCAGTATCTGCGATATTTACAGCCACTCTCTGCCCACAGAGCGAAACGGTGAGCTCTATCACCGCTATGTGCTGGGCGTATATGAGTTACAGGAAAACCTGCTCGCACGATTCCCCAACCTGCTTTTGGAGGGGTGCAGCGGCGGCGGCGGACGTTTTGACGCAGGTATGCTGTATTACTCTCCTCAGATCTGGTGCAGCGATAACACCGACGCTATCAACCGTCTTAGCATCCAGTACGGGACCTCCTTCTTCTACCCGATTAGTGCGGTTGGCGCCCATGTTTCCGCAGTGCCCAACCATCAGACCGGCCGTTCTGTGCCCTTCTCCACCAGAGGCCATGTGGCGATGTCCGGCAGCTTTGGCTATGAGCTGGATTTGAACAAAGTTTCCGAAGAAGAAAAAGAGATGGTAAAAGAACAGGTATCCACCTTTAAAAAGTTCTATGGCCTGACCCATGAGGGCGACTATTACCGCCTTACCTGTCCCGGCGAAGAAGAATATATGGCCTGGGAATTTGTTTCCAAAGACCGCAGCCATGCAATGATGACCCTTGTGAAAACCGATGGACAGGGCAACTCCCTGCCGGTACATGTCCCGGTTCGTGGACTGGACGATACCCGCAAATACCGCTGCTCCTATAACGGCCTTGTCTGCTTTGGCGATGTGTGGAACAACGGCGGCCTTACTCTGAAAACTATCCCCGGCGAATACGCCAGCCTGATAGTTGAATGGGTGGAAGAAGGATAAACCCTCTGGGCTGTTTTTTTAAAATCCCCAATGCTGATACACACCCAATGGCTGGTGCTTATCCCCGTTGAAAAAGCTCCATAGCCGCCTCAGAATTGGGAGTGCTGCATCCCGGTCCCCTGTTATTCATTTCCAGATTTTACCACAGGATTTTTCTGTTTCCACCCCGGTTTTTGTGTTATAATGAGAAATGTTTCTACACCATTTCTCAGGAGGTTTCCATGAAACAAATACATCGTACCTGCGCTGCCATTGCGGCATCTTTGATGCTCCTGATGACTGCCTGCGCCTCCAAGCCGCCGACGGTTGTCCCGGAGCCTCAAACCCTCACCGTACAGACGCTGCCCAAAGCGACTGCTCCCCCCCTCTCGCCCACTGAAACGCCGCAACCAACGGCCACCCCTTCGGCCACGCCCAAGCCCACAACAAGCCCCACTGCCAAACCCACCGCTACCCCTACCCCCAAACCCAAGGCAACGGTGAAACCGGCTACCCTTACCCCCGAAAAAGAGGAGGAAATCCTGAAAGAGCCGGTGCAGGAGGAATCTAAAAACGAGGATAACACCATCCAGCAGAGCCGCCCCACCCCGCCGCCGGTGGTGGATTCTGTCCCCACGCCTAGCCCCACCAAAGAACCGGCAAAAACCCCAACCCCTACGAAAACCCCAAAACCCACCGCCAGCCCCTCTGCCACCCCCAAGCCGGGGGCAAGCCCCTCCCCCACGCCAAAGCCCACGCCTACCCCCAGCCCAACGCCCGACCCCAGCTATACCGGATGGGTGTCCGGCCCCAACGGGGACTCCTATCTGGTGGCGGGCAAGCCCATCACCGGCTGGCAGTCCATTGGCGGGCGGCGCTATTTCTTTGACGAAAGCGGCATTTTACAAAGCCGCACCGGCATCGATGTTTCCAGCTATCAGGGCTCTATCAACTGGCAAAAGGTTGCCGCCGACGATATCTCCTTTGCCTTCCTCCGCATCGGCGGGCAGTATTACCGCCAGGAGGGCGGCTTCTACAAAGACAGCTATTTTGAATCCAACTATTCCGGCGCCACCAAGGCCGGGCTGGATGTCGGCGTTTATTTCTTCTCGCAGGCCATCACCCCGCAGGAAGCCCAGGAAGAAGCCCTGTGGGTAGTGGCGCAGCTCAAAGGCCGTGGGCTTGACCTGCCCATTGTCTATGACCTGGAAGACCCCGCCGCTGATTCCCGGTTCCATCTGGCGAACCTCAACCGGCAGGAAGTGACCGACCTTTGCACAGCGTTCTGTGAGACCATCGAGGCCAACGGCTATGACGCCATGGTATACACCAACCCCGACTGGATTCGCAACCGGCTCGACATCAACCAGCTTTCCCAATACCCCCTCTGGATTGCCCATTATACCACGGCGATGGAGCCTTCCGCTCCCTCCTGGTGGCGCTCCTGGCAGTATACCAGCGTGGGCAAGGTGAGCGGCATCAACGGCTCGGTGGACATGAACGTGATGCGATAAATCTTTTCAGGAGAGGAACTCGACCGGCGGGCGGGCAGGGCATCCGCCCTCCTGCCGGCGGTAATATCCCAGCACCGTTGCCGCCACCGGGCAGCGGGGATAATAAAAGCGCAGGCAGTATTCCCGCTGCCATTTGAGCTTTTCGGCTTCGGAAGCAAATTTCATGCCCAGCTGCTGGGTTTCGCTGAACCCCTGACACACGATACTCAGCCGGGCTTCTCTCTCATAAAACGGGCATACCGACATGCCGCCTGTATAATTTGCCATTGTGCAACATCCTTTCTTTCGACCTGCTGGCCATCACCAGCGGGTCATTTTTTCGTATTCATCCAAGTCGAACGACGGCCCCTCTCCAAGGCTGTCCAGCGGTTCGGGGATAGTGCGGTTCTCATAGTTGCCCTCCATCACCTTCTGCCAGTTTCCGGGGCAAAGCAGCCAGTCCAGCGAGCAGCCCTCCCATTTGCCGTTTCTCCCGCTCAAAAAGTCGCTGGCTTCTGCCCGGCGGCATCCCTCGCCAAACTGCTCCGGCGTGACCCCCAGCTTTTTCAGCGCACGCAGCCGCTCTTTTGTCCACTGTGCCGCCGGGACCGGCTTTGGCAGCGAGGGACATTCCTGCAAAAACTGCTGGCGGTATTCCTCCCAAACACTTTCTTCCTCTCCATCGAAGCGAGGCGAGAGAGAGCCCCCTCTCTCATCTTCAGTGTTTGTATTTGTTTTTGTGTTTTTATTTTTATTTGTATTTGTATTGGCTTTTTTCGGTTTTTCCAAAAAGCGTTCGGTTTTTTCTTTGCCTGGCCGCCCGGCTGGCCTTCCTCCTTTCCGGCCGTTTTCCCGGTTGACTTCACACTGCCTTTGATACTTGTCCATGTCCCGCTCCACCTGTGAGCGGATAAATTCAAAGGCGATGCGCTCGCAGTCGTTCAGCCCGTCTGTCAGTTCTTCCCCCGCCGCATACCGCAGCACCTCCAGCAGCACCTTCCCGCAACTCTCCGGCCGCAGCTGCTTTAACACAGGGAGCATATCAAGATACAATATGATACCCTTGTTTTGTGGCTTCATCACGCTTCCCCCCTTCCTCTATGCTCTCGGCAAACTCCGCTTCTGCCTGCTCCATGGCCAAAAGCCCCAGCCGGTCGCCCCGGCGCAGCAGCTCGTTCCACCGCTGGCGATAGGCTTCCTCCGCCCCCGGCCACCTCCCCAGATAGTCCTCCGGCCGCTGCCGGATGATACGCCAGTTCTCCTGCCGCCGAAGGCACCCCCGGCAAGAGGTTTCCCCGTCATTCATCCAGCGGCCGCAATCGGGGCACCAGCGCCCGTTTCCCGGCGGCTTTTCGGGGACAAAATGATCCCGCTGCAGCTGTGCATGGCGCATGTTATCGTGCAGCCTCGAGCTATGCTTCGAGCCACGCTCCGAGCATGGCTCCCAGCACATCCCGCTATGATTCTGCATCCTCATTCTCCTCTCCGAAAAGGAATGTACGAAATTCCCTCTGTGATTTGTACGAAAATTAGTCCGAACATTTATTTGTATTTTTCGACGGTTTTCCCTTGACAGTACCTTTTTTTCCGGGTATGATGGTATCATAACAGGAAATATGTTCTGTGTTTCGTACTTCTTTGACTAGAATAATACGAAACAACGAACTTGTCAAGTTGGAAAAGTTCGATTTTTAGAACATTTATAAAAATGCACAGAAAAGGGGATGCCAACATGGCGGAATTATACGAAAACATTCTCAGACTATGCCAACAGGCCGGAATCAGTGGTGGGAAGCTATGCAGTGAACTGGGCTTTTCCCGAAGCACGCTCTCGGATTTGAAGTCCGGCCGGGTGTCTTCGCTTTCCTCCGCCAAGCTGCAAAAAATCGCAGAATATTTTCAGGTACCGGTAGACACGCTGCTCAAAGGCCCCGAAAACAGCCTCACCGCACGGGACCAGCGGGATATTTCCAAAAAGCTGGAAGAAACGCTGCGGCAGCTGGAGCATGGGCAGGATGGGCTGATGTTTGATGGGGAACCGATTGACGATGAAACGAGAGAGCTGCTGTACATAAGTCTGAAAAACAGTCTGGAACTGAGCAAACGCATCGCCAAGCAGAAATACACCCCTAAAAAATACCGGGATCAGGCGGGCGAATGAGATTCCGCTTTTGGGAGGTAGGTTATGGATATTAAAGAGCAAGTCCTTCGGCTCACCCGGAGGCACGGAACATGGGACCCCTTTGAACTGGCAGAAAAAATGAATATTCTGGTGGTGCTCGAGCCGCTTGGAAGCATCAACGGCTATTACAACCAGTGTTACCGGCAAAAGTTCATACACATCAACGAGAGTCTGGAGCCGCAGCGCCAGCGGTTCACCTGCGCCCACGAGCTGGGCCATGCGGTGCTGCATCCCAAGGCCAACACGCCTTTTTTGCGGGAAAACACCCTGTTCTGCATCTCCCGGCTGGAAATCGAGGCCAACCGCTTTGCCGCCGAGCTGCTTTGCCCGGACGAGCTGTTACAGGAGTATCCGGGATACAGCCTTTCGCAGATTGCACGCTCTTTAGGGCTTCGGGAAGAAGTGCTGGCCTGCAAACAGCTGGGCGAGGGATAAAACCATTCTCCACAACCTATGGCAAGGCTTTGCCCCACAAAACGTGTTTTTTTGCCCCAAACGCTGAATTTTCCTTTTTTCTTGTGTCATAGCCTCAGTTATGCTACAATAAAAACAAGAGCCTTACGCTGTGATTTTGGCCCTGCCGCTGCGGGGCGACACAAGAAAGGAATGGACATCGAATGGTTATCAGAGTATTTGTGGAAAAGAAGCCCGGCTTCGACGTGGAAGCCCGGCACATGAAGGCGGATTTGCGGGAGAATCTGGGGCTTTCCGCCATTGAAGACCTGCGCCTGTTCAATCGCTACGATATTGACGGCCTCTCTGCGGAAGAATTTGAAGCCGCCCGTGGCACCATCTTCTCCGAGCCCAATGTGGACAATGTGTATGGCGAGGACTTCCAGTTCCCCGCCGATTATCAGGTGTTCGCCATGGAATACCTGCCCGGCCAGTATGACCAGCGGGCAGACTCCGCCGCCCAGTGCGTGCAGCTGCTCACCCAGAAGGAGCGCCCCCAGGTGCTCACCGCACGGGTCGTTGCCATCAAGGGCAGCGTTTCTGCCGACGAGATGGACAAAATCAAGTCCTATCTGGTGAACCCCGTGGAATCCCGCCTTGCCTCCATGGACAAGCCGGAAAGCCTTGACATGAAGGCCGACGTCCCCGCCGACGTGGCCCGTGTAACCGGCTTTACCGTGTGGAACGACGAGGAAATGAAGGCATATTTCGACTCTATGGGATTTGCTATGACACTTTCCGACCTGCTGTTCTGCCGGGATTATTTCCGGGACGAGGAGCATCGTGACCCCACCGTGACCGAGCTGCGGGTGATCGATACCTATTGGAGCGACCACTGCCGCCACACCACCGTCCTCACCCGGTTAAACCGCATCGAGATTGAAAAGAGTGCTGTTTCCGGCGCTATTGAGGACGCTTTGAAAGCCTATTATGATGCCCGTGACGAGGTATACGGCGAAACCGACCGCCCGGTTTCCCTGATGGATATGGCGGTGATGGGCATGAAGGTGCTGAAAAAGCGTGGCCTCATCCCCGACTTGGACGAGAGCAAGGAAATCAACGCCTGCTCCATCTGCGTGCCTGTGACCATCGACGGCAAAACCGAGGAATGGCTGGTGCAGTTCAAGAACGAAACCCACAACCATCCCACCGAAATCGAGCCTTTCGGCGGTGCAGCTACCTGCTTGGGCGGCGCAATCCGTGACCCGCTTTCCGGCCGTGCCTATGTGTATCAGGCCATGCGTGTTACCGGCAGCGGCGACCCCACCCTGCCGTTTGAGCAGACCATGCACGGCAAGCTCCCCAGCCGCAAAATCACCACCGGCGCAGCCCACGGCTATTCTTCCTATGGCAACCAGATCGGCCTTGCCACCGGACAGGTCACCGAGCTGTATGACCCCGGTTATGTGGCAAAGCGTCTGGAAATCGGCGCTGTGGTGGGTGCTTCCCCCAAAGCAAACGTCAAACGCTTTGAGCCGGAGGAGGGCGACGTGATCGTCCTGCTGGGCGGCAGCACCGGACGTGACGGCTGCGGCGGCGCAACCGGCTCCAGTAAGGCACACACCGAGGAATCTATTGAAACCTGCGGCGCAGAGGTGCAGAAGGGCAACCCGCCCACCGAGCGCAAGATTCAGCGCCTGTTCCGTGACCCCGCTGTTTCCAGCCTCATCAAGCGCTGCAACGACTTTGGCGCCGGCGGCGTGTGCGTGGCTATCGGCGAGCTGGCCGACGGCCTGAAAATCGATTTGAACAAGGTTCCCAAAAAGTATGAAGGTCTGGACGGCACCGAGCTGGCCATCTCCGAATCGCAGGAGCGTATGGCAGTGGTGCTGGCCCCCGAAGATGTAGATACCTTTATCGCTGCTGCCGACCGTGAGAACCTGAACGCTCAGGTGGTGGCTGTGGTCACCGCAGAGCCTCGCCTGCGGATGCAGTGGCGTGACGATACCATTGTGGATATCACCCGTGCGTTCCTCGACACCAACGGCGTGACCCAGAACGCCGAGGCCGTGATCGAAGCGCCCGACCCGGAGAAATACTACCGTGACCTGGTGCCGGAGTGCTTGCAGAACAAGCCCCTGGCCGAGGCTTTCTCCGAGAACCTCAATCGTCTGGAAGTCTGCTGCCAGAAGGGTCTGGTAGAACGCTTTGACGCTTCCATCGGCGCTGCTTCTGTGCTGATGCCCTTTGCCGGCAAATATCAGCTCACCCCCGAAGACGCCATGGTGGCAAAGCTGCCCGTTATCCACGGCGAAACCGACGACGCCACGGCCATGAGCTATGGCTATATCCCCGGAATTGCCAAGTTCTCCCCCTTCCACGGCGCTGCCTATGCAGTGGTGGAGAGCCTTTCCAAGCTGTGTGTGGTGGGCGCTGACCCCATGAAGGCACGCCTCACCTTCCAGGAATATTTCGAGCGTCTGCGTGATGTGCCCACCCGTTGGGGTAAGCCCGCCGCTGCCCTGCTGGGCGCCCTGACTGCACAGCTCAAGCTGGGCCTGCCCTCCATCGGCGGCAAAGACAGCATGAGCGGCAGCTTTGAAGACCTGGACGTTCCGCCCACACTGGTGAGCTTTGCCATCACCATGACCAAGGCCAGCAAGACCTGCTCCGCCGCTTTGCAGCAGGCAGGCAGCCAGGTGGTGCTGTTCAAGCTCCCCGAAAACAAAGAAACCCTGCTCCCCGACTGGGACGCTCTGCCCGGTTGGTATCAGAACATTCTCACCATGATGGAAAACGGCGAAATCCTCTCCGCTTCTGTGGTAAAAGAGGGCGGCGTGGCCGCTGCCGTTGCCAAAATGGCGTTTGGTAATAAGATCGGCGTTTCCTTCGACCGCAACATGGAGGACGCCAAGACCCTGTTTGCTCCCATCTCCGGCTCCATCGTGGCCGAGCTGCGTCCCGGCACCGCCTTCCCCAAAGAGGCTGTGGCAGTGGGCGTGACCGTAGAGGAACCCGTGCTGGTGTTGGGCGGCGCTTCCATGAACATCGACGACCTCATCGCTGTGTGGAGCGGCAAACTGGAGAAGATTTTCCCCAGCTTTGCACCGGCTGTGGAAGTGGAGAAGGACATCCCGCTGTATACCGGCCGTTACACCGGTTCCCCGGTCATCAAGGCCGCCAAGCCCAAGGTGTTCATCCCCGTGTTCCCCGGCACCAACTGTGAATATGACACCGCCCGTGCCTTTGAAAAGGCAGGCGCCGACCCGCATGTGCTGGTGGTTCGCAACCTGACCGCCACCGCCATCGAGGAAACCATCGAGGCGATGGAAAAGGCCATCAAAGAATCTCAGATCATCATGCTGCCCGGCGGCTTCTCCGGCGGCGACGAGCCCGACGGCTCCGGCAAGTTTATCGCCACCACCTTCCGCAATCCCCGCATTGCCCAGGCGGTCACCGACCTGCTGGAAGCCCGTGACGGCCTGATGCTGGGTATCTGCAACGGCTTCCAGGCACTCATCAAGCTGGGTCTGGTTCCGTTCGGCAAGATCACCGAGCCTTCGGAGGATGCTCCCACCCTGACCTTTAACACCCTGGGCCGCCACGTTTCCCGCATGGTCTACACCCGTGTGACCAGCGTGAAGTCCCCGTGGTTTGCAGGCGTCAACGCCGGCGACGTGTTCGCCATCCCGGTGTCCCACGGCGAGGGCCGTTTCGTTGCCAACAACGAATATCTGGAGAAGCTCATTGCTAACGGCCAGGTGGCAACCCAGTATGTCACCCCCTGCGGCAAGCCCAGCGGCTCCATCGAGTGGAACCCCAACGGCTCTGTGTGTGCGATCGAAGGCATCACCAGTCCCGACGGACGTGTCCTTGGCAAGATGGGACACAGCGAGCGCAAGGGCAGCAACCTTTATGGCAATGTCCCCGGCGAGAAAGACCAGAAGATCTTTGAGTCCGGCGTGGCCTACTTCAAATAAGTTATCAACAAATTTTGCCCCTCTTGTGGAAAACAGGAGGGGCTTTCTTTATCGCTGCCGTTTTCCCTACAAACGACGCTGGAATTTCCATGCAGCCTCGTAGGGGCGGCTATTAGCCGCCCGTGGGGATTTAGCGTTTATCGGGTAACGGGCGCACACAGAGAACACTCGTGTTCGTGCGCCCCTACAAACGATGATGGAATCTCATTGATGTAAACGCAAAAAACCTGCCCAATTCACCAAACAGGGCAGGTTTTGTTGCGTTTGGGACAGACTAAATTCTCTACAAATTGGGAAAGCGCTTTAAAATCCGGTTCATTTTATCCTGTACCGCTTCATCCTGTTCAGAATGGATATCAAGTAAAAAGTCGGACGAAACATGAAGAAACTCGGCAACAATTTTAATCGATTCGAGCGAAGGCATTGAACGGCCAATCTCATAGCTGGCATAGGTTGAGCGGTCAACATGAAGGCAATCGGCAAGGTCTTTTTGAGAAAGTCCGTAATATTGCCGAAGGTTTCTGAGTTTTTGACAGAAAGCCTGCCGGTCAAAAACGGAATTTCGCTCCATCTCACACCTCGCACTTTTTAATTATATATACTATAAGTACAGAATTTTAAAATATAATATTTATAGTATACCACTACAACCATTCAGTAGCAATAGTCTATGTATTTTTAGCGTTACTATTTATAGACTATATCCTAAAAGGATGTGAGACTATGAGTAGTATTGCACACACAATTGGAGAACGGATTCGCATCTATCGCCTGAAACGGGGACTGAGCCAGGAACAGCTGGCAGAGCTTGCAGGGCTTCACCCCACTTATATTGGGCAGCTGGAACGGGGCGAAAAGAACGCCACTATGGAAACGATTGAAAAAGTTTCGCTGGCATTGGAAATCCCGCTTTCCGAGTTGTTTCAATTACTGGGAGGAGAACAGAAAGAGGCTCCCAACTATGCCTATTTGTGTTATGAACTGCTTTTATCAAAGAATCCGAAGGAACAAAAGCAGATGTACCAGATTTTGCTGGAAGTGGAAAACTATAAAAGCATGTGATAGCAAAGATGACCTACAAACGATGCTGAAATTTCCATGCAGCCTTGTAGGGGCGGCTATCAGCCGACCCTACTTCTTTTTTCGGTTTTTATAATCCGAGCAAAATTCTGTTATAGAACTTCTTTTTAGTCATCTTTGGTATAATTATATCATAACAGCCGTGGTATCGTCAAACTATAATTTTAGAAATAGACTTGACGGGAGTAACGGCTGATGAAACTCTATCAATATCATAACCGGTGTAACTGTTCTGGCCTGAGGATCAAGCAACAGCGGGAGAATCTGGGGCTTTCACAGGAGCAGCTGGCTGCACGGTTGCGACTTTATGGAATAGAGATGGGACAAAAGACGATCAGCCGCATTGAAACTGGGCTTCGGGTAGTACCGGATTATGAGTTATTATGGTTTGCCCGTGCATTGGAAACCACCAGCAGCTGGTTGTTGGGAGAGCAGGAATAAATGAACCGTTCCACCCATTTTCAGTATCAGGAGCTCCATTCTAAAAACGCAAAAAAGCCTGCCCTGTTTTACACAGGACAGGCTTTTGTTTTGCCATTACAGCACGCAGTAATCTGCCATGTATTTCTCCATTGCAGGCAGCACCTCTCCATAGGTGCCCTGCTCTTTGAGATACTCATAAATATCCTGCACCGTTACCAGCGCATGAACACGGATGCCAAATTCCTCCTGCACCTCCATGATGGCGGTCTTTCCGGGGGTCTGGCCCACTTCGCAGCGGTTCACAGAAATAAACATATCCCGAACCTCCACGTTTCCGCAGGCTTTGAGAACCGGCATGGTTTCCCGCACAGCGGTTCCGGCGGTGATCACGTCCTCGATAATGATGATGCGGTCGCCGTCTTTGGGCTTATAGCCCACGATGCTGCCGCCCTCGCCGTGGTCTTTTACTTCCTTGCGGTTAAAGAAATAAGGCTTGTCGATACCAAATTCCCGTGCCAGCGCTCCGGCAGCTGCCGTTGCCAGCGGGATTCCCTTATAGGCCGGGCCAAACATGGCGTCGAAATCCTCGCCGCAGGTTTCTTTCACCAGCGCCGCATAAAAGCTGCCCAGACGGGAGATCTGGCCTCCGGTGCGGTAGTTGCCGGTGTTGACAAAATACGGGGTGTTGCGCCCGCTCTTGGTGACAAAGCTGCCGAAGCGCAGCACGTCGGCGCTCATCATAAACTCGATAAATTCTTTCTTTGCAGGTGTCAGCATGAAAGATCCCTCACTTTTCAGAATTCTGATAGCTTTATTATACCAGAAAATCCTCAAAAAGCCTACTGTTTTCCAACAAGCTTATTCATTTGCCAGCTTTGCGCCGTCAATGGGAAATTCCAGCACGCCCGCCGCCCCGGCGGCAATCTCGTATTTATCGAACACCACCACTACACGCCCTTCGTCGTCCAGATAGAAATTCCGCTTTTCGGTGATGAGGTTTTCGAGGTCGGTTTCCAAAAACAGCATCGAGCGCATATCGTCGCTCCAGCTGTCGATCTGGCTCTGGATGCTCTCCGCCACGATTTTTTGATAGTCCGGCCCCAAGCAATCCCGCAGGGTCAGATTATCCCCGGTTTCCAGATCGATGTTATAAAAATACTGGATATTATAGGCGCTGGCCAGCGTTTCCCATTTGGTGATGACAAAAGAGGCCGTGGTATCCCGGATGGATTTGACCTCATAGTCAACGGTGACAACGATCGGGCGGTATTCTTCCGGCTTGCCCCCGGTCTGGACAAAGGCGTCATAATACTCTTTGGCCTGCTGCTCGCTCCGGTTCAGCTCCTCCTGAATCAGGTGGCTGATTTCCAGATTGACCCGGTTCTCCATCTCGCTGTTGCCGTCATAGGAAATCTGTGGGATGACTGCATCGATATACTGGTATTGGGTTTCTTCGTGAATCTCCCGAAAATCAAAGATGCGGAACATCTGCCCCAGGATGGGAATCTGCTCCACCGCCGAAACAAACGACGGGCTAAAGTTCATCAGCAGAACCAGCGGCGCAAACAGCGCCACCACCGCCGCCGCAACTCGTATCAACCGTTTCTTTCGCTTGGGGCGAGCCAACGACCTCACAAGCCCATACCGGATGGCCTCGTCAACAGTCTGGCTCAGATTTTCGGGGATTGGAATCTGCTCATAGCTCTTTTTCCCTGTCATTCACTCCACCTCCAGATCGGCTTTCAGGAGCCGCAGCGCACGGTACAGCCTGCTTTTAACCGTATTCACATTCACACCCAGTACCTCTGCCATCTCCTCCAGCTTCATGTCTTCAAAAAAGCGCAGCAAAATCACCGTTTTCATCTCCGGCGAAAGCTGCTCCAGCGCAGCGTATAAATCCATCGAGGTATCTCTGGAGAGTTCCGCTGCCCCCTGCTGCAAACCGTTTTCCTCCCCGCCCGGTTCCCACCGGAACAGGAACCTTTGCCTGCGCTTTTCCCGGCGCAGGCAGGCCAGACACTCGTTGATCAATATGCGGTAAAACCAGCTTTTCATATGTTCCGGCTCCCGCAGGGTGTGGCGCTTTTGCAGCGCCTGCACAATGGCATCCTGCACCAGATCGAGAGCCGTTTCCTGATTTTTTACATAGCTGTATGCCATTCGGTAAAAGCGCTCCTGATTCTCCCGAATAAAGGCGATGAGTTCCAGACTCTGGCGATGCTCCCGGCTGTCTGCGCTCATTTCAAATGCTGCTCAATGAGCTTTTGGGCTTCTTCCGGGCTGTCGCTCACCGAAAGCACCACGCAATCCCCATACTGGGCGGTGACCGCCTTTTCGAGCTTGGGAACCTCTGCCGGGACATAGGACTCAAACGCTGATTTCTGGTCGTCCACCCGCTCCTTCACCTTTTCGAGCGCTTTTTTGGCGGCGCTTTCATTATCCAGTTGAATCACTGCCGCTTCTTCGGCTGTGGCCCCGCTGCCCACATAGACCCAGATCTCTTTGACTTCTTCCACCCCATAGATCTGGGTGGCCAGAGCGTCCTCCATCCGGTTCAGCTCATCCTGATAGGTGATTTTTTCGGCCAGGTCTTTGGCCAGCTGTTCGGGAGAATCAATTGTTTTTTGGGAAGAACATCCCGCCAGAAGTAAAAGGGCTGCCGCCGCTGCACAACAAAATCTTTTCATAAAACTCATTCCTCTTTTCCTGTTTATGATACCGTATGGGTACAAAGATAATCAAGCCATTTGAGGCAATATTCCTGTTTCAGGTGGATGCCGTCGAATGCCGCCTGTTCGGGCAAAAACCCGTCCTCATCTACCATACATGACTGCACATCCAGATAATACACCTGTTTTTCTTCTGCCAGCTGCCGGAGCATCTGGTTATACTCGTCGAGCTTTTCCTTTTTGGCAAACTCGTGGGTCTGTGAGGTTTTTTTGCTCACCGGCAAGATCGACTGGATATAGATCTGTGCCTGCGGGTTGGCCTGCCGCACAGCGTCGATCAGCTCTCCATATTTTTTGATGAAAATCTCGCCATACGCCCATCCGGCCTCGTTGATTCCAAACATCAGATAGGCTTTTGCAAACTGCGTCTGCAAGAGCGCCTGCGTCACCGAAACCTTTTGCCCGTTCAGGGGGATGACCGGGTCGTCAAATGCAGAGCTTACCGTCAGCCCCTTGTGGGTATAGGCTTTGGCATTGGCAAGGCCGGTATTATAGATAAACCCTTCTGTGCGGGAATCCCCGATAAACACAGCGTCGTCAAAATAGGATGTTTCCACCTTATCGCTTTTGGGGACCGGCTGGGAATACACATACCCCTCTGTGGGGGCGGCGGTGCTTTCCGGCGGTGTTGGGGTAGGCTCCGCCTGTGATGCCTGCGATTCCTCCGGCGCTGGTGTGGGGCTGGGTTCCTGCGGTGTAATCGTTGGCTTTGGGGTGCTTTCCATCTGTGAAACACTTTCGTCGGTTGAAACCCCTCCCGCTGTTAATAGCGATGTCCCCGCCGATATTCCTGCAATCAGCAGTACCACGATACAGGCGGCGCCGGCCACCAGCTGAAGCCGCTTTTTAAACCGGTATCGCCGGTATTGCTGGCGATGCCGCTCGTGTTGCCGTTTTTGTTTTCTCTGCTCTGGCGTCAAAATTCTCCTCTCCTTTTTATCATCACCTATTATGTAGATGCCCGGCAACTGCAAAAAGTTTCATTGGTTTTTAAAATATTTTTAGGGCGTTTCTGGAAACAAAAAAATTGAAGGATTTTCCACAAGCAACAGACAGATACAAGGCAAAAACGTTTTTTAACGCAGTAGCTGTCATTGCACGACATCATTTCATGATGTCCGTAGGGAAAGACGATAATTTCAACTTTTCAGATAGCCCCTAGAAAAAAAGTCTTTCATTTTGCATTTTCACACAGACCTCGTTAATTTGACTCATGCGCTTCTTCTTATTTTATCTCCCCAGCCAATGTAGCCCCTTCTAAAAATCTCAAAAAATGTTTTTTATAATTCACATTGATAAATTTTTAAAAATATCTTATACTTTTCTTATGCATCTGTCACTACACCATTGGACACTTTATTCATGCAATCTTGTTTTTTCGATGAGGATGCCATATGATTTATAATAATTATGAAAACTTTACATCAATTGCCCCTACATTTCCTATCTCCTATCATACCGAAAGTATGGTCATGGATCGCAATGCCTGTACTCCTTTGCACTGGCATGAACACATAGAGATTTTGCTTGTAAAAGAGGGGTCCATGACGATATATATTAACAACGTTCCTCTGACTGCACAAAAAGGCGATTTGATAATTATTAACTCTGGATTACT
This sequence comes from Candidatus Heritagella gallinarum, assembly GCA_904394685.1. Taxonomy (GTDB): domain Bacteria; phylum Bacillota; class Clostridia; order Oscillospirales; family Acutalibacteraceae; genus Heritagella_A; species Heritagella_A gallinarum. Next base: position 765 of record CAJFNK010000027.1, on the reverse strand, counting down.
CCATGAAATTCCTCAAAGAGCCCCCCATGTGGTATATCAATGCCTGATTCCTCATAAATCATTTTGCGACCGCTTTTTTTTACCTCTGGAAGATTTAAATCTGCAGCCATTGGTGCATGACCCCGAAGCAAGCTCGCTATTTACAAAAATCATGGAAGAACTGATACAAAAGCCTCTATATTATCGTGCGAATACCCTGTCTCTAACCCTTTCCCTTCTGGTTCTACTTGTCCGAAAGTATCCGTTAACTGAAATCCCCCATGCCTCTCTGGCCCATTCTTCAAAAAATACGATCACGAAAGAGATCATTTCCTATCTGATGCAGCATGTTGATGAACCACTATCGATTCAGCAGCTCTGTGAACATGTGGGATTTAGCAAACACTATATCTGCCACAGTTTTAAAGAAATTACCGGCTATACCATTATTGAATATCTAAATATTTTGCGATGTAATAATGCAAAAAATCTTTTGCTTACAGGTCAATACAGCATCTCACAATGCGCCGAAAAAAGTGGATTTCATAATCTTTCCTACTTTACCCGGACCTATCAGAAATACATGCAGGAACTTCCCTCTGACACACGAAAAAAATCTGATAAAAAACAGCAAAACCATATCGAAACAGAAAATATCCATCCTGACTAAACTAGGGGCTATCTGAAAAGTCGAAATTTTTGTCTTTTCCTACGGACATCATGAAATGATGTCGTGCAATGACAGCTACTGCGTTAAAAATACTCGGAATCCATCAAGGATTCCTG
>CAJFNK010000026.1 GCA_904394685.1 Candidatus Heritagella gallinarum | reverse complement strand
CGTTTGGACATAGAAATAGCCCCCTTAGTCTAGTCTCGAAAACTTTTGTTTTTTCGAGTGTCTACTCTAAGGGGACTATATCAAAAGTAGCTACATCAGGGGGATTTTCTATGAAAAACAGAAGCAATGAGTTTCCAAGTTTCAGGAATTGATAACCAATGCATCGCAAGTTTAAACGCTTTCAGAGGGTTCTTGTCGAAGCATAGGCCATATGGTGAGCATCATCGTACAGAAGCAAGCTCCGCCGCCTATAAAGTTTGAAATTGGCTCGGCCAAAAATACACCGTTTACCCCCAGACCGCCCACCATGGGAAGGAAGATTGTAAGTGGAATCACAATGATCGCTTTTCGGAACAGAGAGAAAAATACAGCCTGTTTGGAACGTCCGAGTGCCACAAACACAGATTGTCCCGCAAATTGCAGCGACATCATAAAAAAGCCAAAGAAATACAGATGTAAGGCAGGCACTCCCTTGTCAATCAGAGCGGGATCACTGTTGAACATATGGATGAACTGTTCGGGGAACAGGAAGGTGCAGCCCCAGGCAATCACCGTATAGACAATACAGACAATGGAAGTGAAACGAATTCCCTGCCGTACACGCCGATATTTTCCAGCACCATAGTTAAAACCCAATACCGGTTGGGCTCCGTTGGTAATGCCGTTGACGGGCAGGGTGAGAATTTCACGCACAGAATTGATCACCGTCATAATGCCAACATAGAGGTCGCCGCCATAGGTGGAAAGCGTTGCGTTGCAGACTACCTGCACTCCACCGTTGGTAACCGCCATAATAAATCCAGAACTTCCAAGAGCTGTGATTTCCCGCAATAATTTGAAATTCAGCCGCATAGAGCAGAAAGAAATCCGGTAAATAGCTTTTTTCCCAGTAAGGAAACACAATACCCACAGAGCCGAAAGTCCCTGAGATATCACTGTGGCAAGAGCCGCTCCCCTGACTCCCATATTGAAAGCAAATATAAAGATAGGGTCCAGGATGATATTGACAACAGCTCCCAAAAGGACTGTCAGCATCCCAGTCCCAGAGAAGCCCTGAGAATTGATAAAGCTGTTCATTCCAAGGCTGATCATCACAAAAATTGTTCCAATGAGATAAATGCTGATATAATCATTGGCATAGGAGAAGGTGTCTTGGCTGGCGCCAAAAGCATATAAGAGCGGTTCTTTAAAGCAAAAGCAGAGAATCGTCAAAACAGCCCCGGAAATGAGCAGGGCTGAAAACGAGTTTCCCATTATTTTTTGCGCTCTTTCATGTTCTCCACGTCCTCGTGAAATGGAACACAGCGGCGCTCCACCCATTCCAAAAAGATTGGCAAACGCAGAGATAATGGTGATAATGGGGAAAGTCAGCCCCAAACCGGTGAGTGCCAGTGAAGAAGCATTGGGAAGATGGCCGATATAGATACGGTCTACCACGTTATACAATACATTAATAATTTGTGCCAAGGTCATGGGGAGAGCGAGGTTTAGAATATTGCGGGATACTTTTCCCTGTGAAAAATCGTTTTTCAACTTGTGGTTCAGCTCCTGTTGACAAGATTAGACTTTTATTATACATCTTTTTAGTTTGATTCTCAAGTTTCCTAACCTGTTTGTCTATCGTCGGAATAGCAGCTAAGAGAGTAGATGCATATGATAGACTGTACTCTGATTATCAGGAAAGGAGCCGAGAATCATGGATGAATACCGAGTGGATGAAACCTGCCAGGCCGATGGCGGAATCTCTCCCCTTCCCAAAGACCCACAGGTTGCTATGGCATATATCCCGTTTCAGCAGTTAGGGGACACCTATCCGGCAGATCGGGCGCTGGATGCAGGAACTTTATTTCCAGAGCTAGACAAGCCGTTCTATGGAAGAAGGGGGGAACCGAGATGACACAACAGCAACGATTGATGCGGCAGCTTTCTTCGATGAAATTCGCCGCATGGGAACTGCATATTTTTCTGGATACTCATCCGGGAAACTGCGAAGCAGCCAAGAAGCTGGACGAGTATCGGGTAAAGATCCGGGAGCTGACCAAAAAATATGAAGACGCCTATGGGCCGATTCACGAAACCAGCAACCAGGCCAGCCGATGGGCATGGATCACCGGTCCATGGCCCTGGGAAACCGGTGATACAGAGGAGGATGACTAATGTTTATCTATGAAAAAAGATTGCAGTATCCGGTCAAAATCAAAAATCCCAATCCGGCGCTGGCGAAACTGATTATCAGCCAATATGGTGGCCCTCATGGAGAAATCGGGGCATCGCTTCGCTATTTAAGCCAACGGTATACCGCCCCCTGTCCAGAACTGAAAGCGATCCTTACCGATATCGGTACAGAGGAACTGGGGCATTTGGAGATGGTAGGGGCCATCGTTTACCAGCTGACCCGCAATGTAACGCCGGAAGAAATCAAAAAAGCAGGATGGGATGCCTATTTTATTGACCATACCACCGGTATATATCCGGTTGCAGCCAGCGGAACCCCGTTTAGCGCAGACGGCCTTGCTGTTACGGGAGATCCGATTGCAGATTTAAATGAGAATCTGGCTGCTGAACAGAAAGCCAGGCTGACGTATGACAATATTCTTCGCTATGCGGATGATCCGGATGTGCGGGACGCTATCAAATTTTTGCGTGAGCGGGAGGTTGTACACTATCAGCGATTTGGTGAGGGGCTTCGGATTCTCACAGATCGATTGGATAGCAGGAACTTTTACGCCTTTAACCCATCGTTTGACAAAAAGAAAAAGTAATCTGAAAGCTAAAAACCCGGCCTGCCATTTTTCTGGCAAAGCCGGGTTTTGTTGTTAATATTTAAAGAATCCGCTTGCAGGAACCCCGTTTCAGGAGAACACCTTCAAAAACTTTGTGCTGTGCTTCAGCTCCCTGAAGCATATCCAGCAGGATCTCTACACTGGAAAGAGCCATTTCGTTAGCTGGTTGATAGATGGTGTCGATAGAAGGATGGTAGAACTCAGCGGCTTCAATACCGTCAAAGCCCACGATTGAAATATCATCGGGAACCCGATATCCCATGGAAAACGCTGCTTTAGCGGCGCCCATTGCCAGAATATCTGCAAATGCAAAAACCGCCGTCATATCACGGTTGCGGGTACACAGCTGCTTCATACAGTTAAAGCCAGTAGAATAGCCGGATGTATAGGCGGAGTCCATGTTTTGAGCAACCAGATGGGGATCGAATGGGATGTTATGTTCTTCCAACGCACGGCGGTAGCCGCAATAACGCATATAGTTAGGGGTGTTTTTCCCAACAATATCTTCGTAAATAAATCCAATTTTGCGATGCCCAAGCGAGATCAGATACTCAGTTGCCCGATATCCTTCACGCTCATCATCGATCTTGATACTGGAATAGAGGGTTTTTGGGATTTCGTCATTTGCAGATACAGTGAGCAACACACATGGAATCTCCAGCTGCTGAAAGCGTTCCTGAGAATAACCGAAGGTACCACCCATAATGATGACACCGCATAAATTGCGATCCTGCTTTTCCTGAATCGCAATATCCAATTCGTTGGCAGCGGCATCTACGTTTTGAATAATCAGCGGGTGTCCACGCAGAGCAGTCTGCTGTTCAATCACTGTGATCATCTTGTTAAAAAAGGGGTTACTGATTCCCTTTGCGAGCACAGCGATATTTTTTGACTTGCTGGCCTTCAGGTTTCGTGCGCTATTATTGGGAACATAGTGATATTCCCGCACCGTCTGCATAATCTTTTGGCGGACTTCATCGCTGACATATCCGCTGTTATTGATAGCACGGGAAACCGTTGACAGGCCATAACCGGATATCCGTGCGATATCCTTTATTGTGACGCCCATAAATATCCAATCCTTCAAATCAATTTCATCAATTTAGAAAACGATAGGGAGTTAGTTGCTAACTCCCTATCGTCCATCATATCATTACTGTGAAAAAATGTCAAGAATACTGCTAATTAAGATGCGATGGGGGTGAAGTCTTCCAGCTGGCTCTTTACTTCTGCAATGACTTTTTCAATACCAGCCTGCTTGAGCTGCTCACGATACTGCTCCAAAGCGGTCTTGGGATCATCCTGTGTCTTACCAAACAGCAGCTGTACGCCCAGGTTTGCATCTACGTTGGCGATAGAGGCCATCTCAGTGGTAACATTGCTGTTGTCGAAGCTGAAGCCAACAAACGGGTTGTTGATAGCGGTTTTGCTCCACTCCTCGTTCAGAGTGTAACGGCGGGGGTCCTCAGTTGCATACGGGATGTTGAACTCATCGGTACGCAGTGCCCATGCGGAGAATCCACCTGCATCTTTTTTCTCATCATAGCCTTCGGGCTGTGTAATAACGCCGTCCACGATCTCATACTGACGGCCTTCGATGCCGTTCTGAATCAGGCGATAATAGGACTCATCGGTCATGAACTTCTCAATTGCCATCAGGGCACGCTGCGGGTTGGAGGAAGCCTCGTTGATCAGGGTGATGTTTTCTACGCCCAGCTTGCGGAGAATCTTGTTGTTGGATTCTTCAAAGCACCAGTAGTCGGTTTCTACGCCGGGGAGCTTGGTGTTCATAGCGCCATAGTTGCCGGTCCAGTCGGGCTGGTGAGTGATATAACCAGCGGAGAGGCCGTTAGTGGTATTGTCTTTACCGCTGATGGTAGCAGCCATAACGTCCTTGCTCCAGTAGCCCTTGTCGGCCCATTCACGCATCATTACCACAAAGTCCTCAAACTCCTGGGTAAAGGCGGGGTGGATGATGTCGGTGTAGTTCTCAGCGCTGGTAGCAACCAGATAAGGCTCATTATCCGGGATACCTGGAGCATAAATCCAGGAGTCGGTCAGGCCTACAAACATACGATACAGGTTGATAGCGTCGGCGGAACCCAGGTTCATGGGAACAAACTCACCGTCTGCCTTGGCAGCGTCCAGATAAGCTTCCATGGTTTCGAGAGAGGTTACAGGCTCAACACCATATTTTTCCTGCAGGTCACGGCGATACACAAAGCCATAGGGGGTGAACTCAGTGTAGGTGGTGGGAACGCCATAAATCTTGCCGTTGACAGTAGCGCTTGCCCACACATCATCTGGAATCGCTTTTTTCAGTTCGGGGGTAGCGGTATCGATCATGTCGGTGATGTCAGCCAGAGCATCATCACTTACCAGGGAAGCATAGGTCGGGTTGCCGTTAGCGCCGCCGTGTGCCATATCCCAGGCCTCGCCGCCAACAAACAGCAGAGGATACTTGGTGGCAACATCGCCCCAGTCAATGTATTTCACTTCGATCGTGGCATTGATGTCTTTCTTCAGTTTTTCGTTGATCTGATCCAGAATATCCTGATTTGCTACACCGGCGGAACCATACAGATAATAGATCAGGTTGACTTCTTCGGAAGTATCGGGCTTTCCGTCAGGAGTAGTCTTAGAGGTAGGGGTTTCGCCGCCTCCGGCACAACCAGCCAGCAGGCCGGCGCACATGGCAGCAGAAAGGAAAACGGATAAAATTTTGTTGCGTTTTTTCATGATTAAGCCTCCATGTTTTTATTTTAAATTCGCCGCAGCAAATTTAATGCAAGATATTACTGTACTTTTTCTATCGGTTTATTTCATATTATTTAAGATGGTACGTCTGGAGATCCAGACGCTTTTTTTATGCCTGCATCTCAAAAACAGTATGCCCGAAAAAGTACTCTTTTCTGTTCAAAATTAACCTTTTACAGCGCCGACGGTCAGACCGGAAACAAAATAACGCTGTACAAAGGGATAGAACAGAATTACAGGGCCGGTAGCTACAACAGCGGTCGCCATCTTGATCGACTGCGTGGGCAGATCGCTCACATCGATCTGTACGCCCTGGCTGATCAAAAGCTGCACGTTGGTCTGGTTAACCATCTTCTGCAGGAAATACTGAAGCGGATACTTTGAGGGGGTCTGGATATACAGCATGGCGTTATACCATTCGTTCCAATAGCCCAGTGCGAGGAACAGGCCAACTGTTGCCAGAGAAGGAATTGCCAGCGGAAGGAAAATCTGCCAATAAATGCGGAAATCACCAGCACCGTCAATCGTGGCGGATTCATACAGAGAATCGGGGATCGCCTTCATGAAGTTGCGCATAAGGAAGATAGACCATGCGCTGATGAGGCCGGGCAGGATCATTGCCAGAATGTTATCTTTCAGGCCCAGATAGCTGACCATCAGAATATAGCTGGGAATCAGTCCACCGCTGAACAAGGTGGTAAAGTAGATAAAGAAAGAGAAGAAGTTGCGGTATTTGCAGTCTTTTCGATTCAGCACATATCCGGCCATCGACATAATAAACAGGCCGACAGTGGTACCTACAATGGTGATAAAAATCGTGACTGTATAAGCATCGATAAGCTTTTGCGGATTTTCAAACAGGAATTCATAGGCGCTGGTGGTAAAGGTGTTGGGGATCAGTTTAAAACCTTCTGTCATGATTTCCTTCTCGTTCATGAAAGAGGAGGTAATCATCAGAACAAAGGGGAACAGACAGATCAGAGCAAAGACACCAACCAGAATGTAACACAGTGCCTGCAACAGGGTGTTGCCAACGCCTGCTTTGATTTTGTTATTTTTGCGGAGCTGTACGTTTTCCATGATTCATTCTTCCTTTCTATCAGAATCAGAACAGGGCGTATTCAGCATCGATCTTACGGACGATAAGATTGACGGTGAGAACGAGGATCAATCCGAACAGGGACTGATAGAAACCAACAGCTGCGCCCAGAGAGAAGTTGAAGTTGCCCACGAGGCAGCGGAATACATAGGTATCGATAATATCGGTTTGCGGATACAGAACCGAGTTGGTGCCGATGAGGTTATAGAACAGATCAAATGATCCACGCAGGATGCCGCCCAGACCGAACAGCAGAAGCAGGATAAAGGTGGGCTTCAGCATGGGAAGGGTGATATAACGGATTCGCTTCCATTTGGTGGCTCCGTCAATGTAGGCGGCCTCGTAAATATCTTCACTAATACCAGTGATTGTGGCCAAGTAGACGATCATGCCATAACCGGTACCTTTCCAAATGTTAAAGGCAACTATGATGTACTTCCAGATTCCAGGGTCGGAATAGAATTCGTGTTTTTCGCCGCCCATGGAAACTATAATGTTGTTAACGAAACCATAGTCATAGTTGAACAGGTTAAAAGCGAAGAAGCCAACGATAACAAAAGAAATGAAGTGAGGGAGAAGGATAACAGACTGGCTGAACCGTTTGAACACTTTGCTGCCGATTTCGGAGATCATGATTGCAAAAACAATCTGAATGATGTTTCCAAGACCCAGGAAAACCAGATTGTATAAGAGAGTGTTTCGGGTGATGTTCCACAAGTCACCATTTCGAATCAGAAATTCAAAGTTTTGCAATCCAATAAAAGGACTAGCGAAGATACCCTTTTTAATGTTAAAATCAACAAATGCGACATAAGCGCCGGGCATCGGGATGTAGCTGAAGATGATAAAGAATACCACAGCGGGCACCAGCATCAGATATAGAACTTTTTTGTGATAAAGCTCACGCCCGATGTTGCGAATGGACGTGCCGAGTTTGGCTCCCATACACGATTCCTCCTAGTAGAGTTTGTTATGAAAGAGATTTTTGGGTGAAAAAGGCGAATACAAAAAGTAGAGAAACGTTTCCATACACAGTATATTCACATTATAGCCCGTTTTTTCTGAAATGTCAACGGTTTTGTGACGAATAACACAAATAATTTTCAAAAAACAGATACAAAAATGGACGTGAAGTTTGTACATTCCAAAAAAGATGATTGTTGGTTGACTTTTTTGTGGATTGAACGTATAATTTAGCTGAAAATATAAAGAAACGTTACCACAATCGTTTTCCTTATATATTGAAAGCCGGGATTTCTTCTGTTTTTCCGGTAAGTTTATCATGGGAGGCAAGCTGTATGGTTCAGTTTTCCGAAAAAAAGATCCTGATCGATGGAAAGCCGGTATTCCTGCTTTCCGGCGAAACCCATTATTTCCGCCAGCCCCGTTCGCAGTGGCAGCACTTGTTGGACGAAGCCAAAAAAATGGGGCTCAATTGTATCTCCTCTTATGTTCCGTGGCTTTTGCACGAAGAAAAAGAAGGGGAATATTGCTTTGAAGACCGTTTGGATCTGGGAGCATTTATTGATCTGTGCAAAGAAAACGGCCTGTATTTCTTTGTGCGTCCCGGCCCCTTTATCATGGCAGAGATGAAACGGGAGGGACTGCCCTATTGGGTTGCAAAAAAACATCCTGATGCTGTGCCGATAGGGTTTGATGATGTGCCTTCTTCGCTTACCAACCTCGATTACCTGAACCCCGGCTATCTTTCCGAATGTCGCAAGTGGTATCAAAAAGTGATGCAGGTGATCGTTCCCCGTCTGCATTGTAACGGCGGCAATATTATCGGCGTCCAGCTGGATAATGAAATCGGTATGCTCAACTGGGTGGCAAACAGCCCCATGCTCAATGAAAACACCCTCAATCGTTTTGTGGCATGGCTGCAAAATGAGTATTTCCCAAAAGAGCTGAAAGAACGGTATCCTTTCTCTCTTACCGACTCTGCCGTCTATGTTCCGGCGTTCCGTTCACCAAAAGAAGAATATGCAGTTGCCTTCCATTTTGACTTTGGACGCTTCCTGCGTGGCTATTATGCGGAGTATGTGAAGATCCTCAAGGGATATGCCGAGGAGGCAGGCGTTCACGATACGCCTTTCTTTATTAATATACATGGCACCGGCGAATCTCGAATTTTTGATTTCCCGTTGGGCGTGAGCCAGCTTTATGAAGCCTATAACCAGGGAGAAGGGCTGGTGAGCGGAACGGACGTTTATCTCGGAGAGCCCACAGAAGGAACCTATCAGGATCTTTATGTGGCAAATGTGGTGACAGACTGCATGAACAAAAAAGGCAATCCTCTCACCTCTATTGAGTTTGAGTGCAGCGATGGCCCCTACTGCTCGCTCAGCGGCCTGCGCTACCATCCTTCCGCCACTTCCCACAAAATGCTGATGTGCCTGTCGCAGAATGCCCGGATGCTCAGCTTTTATGTGTTTAGCGGCGGCGAGAATTATCTGTTGAAAGAACAGGAGCCGGATGGCAATGGCCGCATGGCGTTTACCGGCCAGATGCACGGCGTGAACGCTCCGTTACAGCCGGACGATACACACAACTTTTCTTTTGACTTCATTGCCAAAACAGCCCGTACCATCCATGCCCTGAATCCGCTGATTGCTTCTTCCCGTCAGGAAATTGACGGCGTTTCTCTCGGATTTATCCCGGACTATTTCCTCACCGAGATGATCTATCCTAAATCTGAGAAAATGAAGCAGATTTATCAGAACCTTAAGCGCTGGCGCTGTGCCGGTGTGATCGACAGCGCCGCCAGAGGATTGCTTTCCAACGGAATCGCTTTTGACGGCGTAGACATCCAGCACGAGGAGATTCCGGCCGGACGTGCCGTGATGGTGCTGTCTGCCCGCTATATGCCCTGTGCAGTGCAGGAGAAGCTGGTAAAATTTGTACAGGAGGGCGGGCGGCTGTTCCTGTATGGAGAAGTGCCGGAGTATGACCTGGAAGGGAACCCCTGCACCATATTGATGGAGGCGTTGAGCCTTTGCTCGCCGGAATATCTGGAGAGCTGCCACCCCGCCTATTTCCTGACGCTGGATTGTGCCGGAGAGTATGCCGGGACAGCTCCCGCTTATACGGCAGAATACGCCCAGACCTTTGCAGCAGATGGCTCGGAGATTCTGCTGGCACACGGCAATGGGCGCATGTGCGGCTTTGTGAAGAAGGTGGGGACGGGAACTGTCTGCGCTGTGACGGCGGATTATCCCGCTGATATGTCGTTTTACCGTAAAGCATGGAGCATGTTGGGGATAGATCCGGCCTGGTCGGCTGACTATTTCCGCCAGGGAATCTATCTCAGCTCCACCGTTTCAGAAGATGGACAGCGCCTGCTGTATCTTTTGAATCTGGATGCCTTCCCCAAGAAGGTAGACATTGTCTATCAAGGAAACACTCTGTTCCATGACTTTATGCTGAGAGAAAAAGCATCCCATATCCTGCCGCTGGGAGTAAAAGCCGGAAAGGCAGAAGTGGTGCTTTCTACGGCAGAAATCCTGTATGCCGGTGAAAAAGAGCTTCGCTTCCTATTGACCCAGAATGGAAATGATACGATCATTCTGAAAAGCGAGAAGAAGCCAATTGGAGAATTTACCGCTGAGGAAAAGGATGGCTGTTGGGTTCTGCATCCCGAAAAGAGGACGGAAATCACAGTAACCTTTGAAGAATAAATCAGAATTTTTGATAAATATAAAGAAAGAAGGAATGAAGATGGCAAGCCAGAGAATAGAAGAACTGTTGCGCTCCATGAGTCTGGAAGAAAAGCTGGGCGAAATGACCCAGTTGGCTCCGTTTTTCTTTGGGGTGGACGAATCGATGGATCTCACCGGCCCCATGGCAGAACTGGGGCTTTCTCCGGAGGATATTAAGTGTGTGGGCAGCACGCTGAACTCCTTTGGAGCCGAACAGAATATCGCCCTGCAAAAGAAACACATGGCCGAGCAGCCCCATGGGATTCCGCTGCTGTTTATGGCAGACGTAATTCATGGATACCGCACCGTGTTCCCCATTCCGCTGGCAATGGGATGCAGCTTCCATCCAGCCGCCTGTGAAAAGGCAGCTGAAGTGGCGGCAAAAGAAAGCTCCGCTTCCGGTATTCAGCTGACCTTTGCGCCGATGGCCGACCTGGTGCGTGACCCCCGCTGGGGACGTGTGATGGAATCCCCCGGTGAAGACCCCTATCTCAACGCCCGCATGACAGAAGCAGCGGTAAAAGGCTTCCAGGGAGAGGACCCCAAAGCGCCGGGACGCATTGCCGCCTGCATCAAGCATTTTGCCGGATACGGCGCAGCAGAGGGTGGACGTGATTACAATACGGTGGATATTTCCGCTGGTACACTGCGGGAGTACTATCTGCCCGCTTATCATGCCGGCATTGATGCTGGCGCCAAGATGGTCATGACCTCTTTCAATATTATGGATCGGATTCCCGCCGGTGCCAACGAGATGCTGTTTGACCAGATTCTTCGCAAGGAGTGGGGCTTTACCGGAACGGTAATTTCCGACTTTGCCGCCGCCAACGAAACGATCGTCCACGGATATGCCAAAGACGGCGCAGAAGCCGCCCAGCGCTATATCCATGCCGGATGCGATATCGAGATGATGTCCAGCCATTATATCCATTATGGCAAAGAGCTGGTAGAGCAGGGGAAACTCACCATGGAGGAGATTGACCGCTCTGTCCGGCATATTCTGGAACTGAAAGAGGAATTGGGTCTGTTTGAGAATCCCTTTAAAGACGCTGACGCTGAGCGGGAAAAAGCACTGTGCCTGTGCCCGGAGCATCGTGAAGCTGCCCGTCAGGTAGCTCGTGAATCGGTGGTGCTGCTGAAAAACGAGCAGGTTCTCCCGCTGGATGCCAACCGGGAGGGGCTGAAAGTTGGTTTGGCCGGCCCGTTTGCAGTGTCCAAGAATATTCTGGGCGGCTGGGCAGGAACCGGAACCGGTGTTGCCAGCCTGGAAGCCGGTTTGCGTGAAATGATGCCGAAGGCCGAGTTTGTCACCGGAATGACCGAAGAACTGGGTGCTATGCAGGATGGGATTTTCGATGTGGAAGACCATGTGGCAGAGGCCTGCGAGGCATTAAAAGAGTGCGACGTTATCATTGCGGCAGTGGGCGAAAACCCCGCCGATACCGGTGAGGCTGCCAGCCGCACCTGCCTGCGCCTCTCTCCCAATCAGGAGAAGCTGGTGTATGAGCTGAAAAAGCTGGGCAAGCCGGTGGTGATGTTGGTGTTCAGCGGCCGTCCGCTGGAGATTCGCCCCATGCTGCCGTATGCGGATGCGGTGGTACAGGCATGGTTCCTGGGTACAGAAGCTGGTACTGCTTTGGCAGATATCCTCACCGGCGCCTATAACCCCTCTGGCCGTCTTTCCATCAGCTTCCCGCAGACAGTGGGACAGATTCCGGTTTATTACAACCACTATAACACCGGCCGTCCGCTGGGCAGCGCCGAGGGACGGTATGCTTCCCGCTATCTGGATTGCCCCAACGAGCCGTTGTTCCCCTTCGGTTATGGCCTGAGCTATTCGGAGTTCCGTTATTCCGACATGCGTGCTGTGGTGGACGATGAGGGAATTCTGGCCAGCGTGCAGGTAGAAAATATTTCTGACGTTGTAGGTGTGGAAACGGTTCAGTGCTATACCCATGATCTGGCCGGCAGCGTGGTTCGCCCGCTGATGGAGCTCAAGGGCTTTGAACAGATCGAACTGGCAGCTCATGAGAAGAAAGAGGTATCCTTCCGGATTACCCGTGATATGCTTCGGTTCCATAATGACCGTTTGGAATTTGTGTTTGAGCCGGGCGAGTTTGACATCATGATTGGTCACAGCAGCGCCGATGTTTTAACACAGCGTGTGACTTTAGGCGAATAAGAAAATAGGGAAAGGCCGGTGCAGGTAAGAGGTTCTGCACCGGCCTTTTTGTGTGGTTATGTATATTTTTTTGAATTTGATAATAAATTTTATACTTATGAATAAAATGTGAATTTATCATTTCTGATTTTTTGACACGTTGTCTGATGAGTAGTAGAATAGTATGACAAGAGAACCCGATAAGGGAATTTTACTTTTTCGATCAGGAAAAGTCGGAAAAGAAAAACAGGAGGTCTTCACAATGAATGGTTTACTCATGATGATCATTGCCATTGTGGTCCTGGGTGGTGCGTACCTGATTTATGGCCGTTATCTCGCCAAGACCTGGGGTATTGATCCCAAAGCAAAAACCCCTGCTTATGAGCTGGAAGATGGCGTGGATTATGTCCCCGCAGATACCAATGTGGTGTTTGGCCATCAGTTCGCTTCTATTGCAGGCGCAGGCCCCATCAACGGGCCGATTCAGGCAGCAATTTTTGGCTGGGTTCCGGTGCTGCTGTGGGTGCTGGTTGGCGGCGTGTTTTTTGGCGCAGTGCAGGATTTTGTTTCCATGTATGCTTCCGTTAAAAACAAGGGCCGCACGATTGGCTACATCATCGAGGAATATATCGGAAAAACCGGTAAGAAGCTGTTCCTGCTGTTTTGCTGGCTGTTCTGTATCCTGGTAGTTGCTGCTTTTGCAGATGTGGTAGCCGGTACTTTTAATGGGTTTAGCACGGCTGCTGATGGCAGCGTTTCTACCATTCCCGCAAACGGCTCGGTCGCCACTACTTCCATGATCTTTATTGTAGAAGCAGTTGCTCTGGGCTTCCTGCTGCGCTATGGCAAGCTGGCCAAATGGCTGAATACTGCGATTGCAATTGTTATGCTGATTGGCGCTATCGTTCTGGGATTGTACTTCCCCATGTATATCGAACAGAGCACCTAGCACATCATCGTTTTCATCTATGTGTTGATTGCCTCTGTCGCACCGGTATGGGCACTGCTCCAGCCCCGTGACTATTTGAACAGCTATCTGCTGGTGGCGATGATCCTGGCTGCAATTGTGGGTGTGTTTGTGGCACAGCCTGCTGTGAATCTCCCGGCGTTTACCAGCTTTGTGGTCAACGGCCAGAGCATGTTCCCCATTTTGTTCGTCACAATTGCCTGCGGCGCTGTGTCTGGATTCCATTCTCTGGTTTCTTCCGGCACTGCTTCCAAGCAGATTAAAAATGAAAAGAACATGCTGCCGGTTTCCTTTGGCGCTATGCTGATGGAATCTATGCTGGCTGTAATCGCCCTAATTGCGGTTGCTTCTTTTGCCTCTACCGATGCAGCAGCCGAGCAGGGACTCACCACCCCGCCGCAGATTTTTGCTGGTGGTGTTTCTAACTTCCTCCAGGTGGTAGGACTGCCCAAGGATGTGGTGTTTACCCTTATTAATCTGGCTGTTTCCGCATTTGCACTGACTTCTCTGGACTCTGTGGCTCGTGTAGGCCGCCTTTCCTTCCAGGAGCTGTTCCTCGACGCTTCCATCAAAGACGAGGATATGGGTCCGGTTCGTAAAATTCTGACCAACAAATATTTTGCTACCATCATCACGCTGGTGCTGGCTTATCTGCTGGCCAAGGCCGGTTATGCTTCCATCTGGCCGTTGTTTGGCTCTGCAAACCAGCTGCTCTCTGCACTGGCACTGGTTGCCTGCGCTGTGTTCCTCAAGCGCACCAAGCGCAAGGGCTTTATGCTGTGGGTTCCCATGGTGGTAATGATCGCTGTGACCTTTACTGCACTGGGCATGACCATCTGGCAGTTGAGCGCTGGCCTGATTGACGGCACTTATGCATGGATTTCCGGCATGACCACCATGGTGAACGGCGCAAGTGTACTGACTGCTTGGGGCGCCTGCCTCCAGCTGGTGTTCGCAGTGCTGATTCTGGCTTTGGGTGTTGTGGTTGTGATTCAGGGCATCAAAAAGCTGTTTGGAAAAGAAGCAGCAGCTCCTGTGGCTGCCTGATTGCCCTGTGATTACCTGAGAATATTGGCTTTTATACAGCGGTTGCAGAGAGTTGTTTCTGTGACCGCTGATCTTTTTGTTTTAGCTTTTGACAAGCGGTTGTTAATAAGCGGCATCTTTTTGAAAATGATGGGAATCGCCGGTGTGGTAGCCGTTATTTTCAGGTTGCAAATTTTGCCGGTTTGCAGTATGATAATATCTTGTAAACTGTGTTTTTGGGATGCTTCTTCCACACAGTTTTTCACGGTAGTACAGGCGCTCATCGCCTGTTATCTGGTATCATACCGGAGAAGTTCGTTTTATCAAAGCCTCCGGTTTTTCCGGAGGTTTTTACCTTTATGCAAAGGAGATATTTCCATGACAGTAAATGAAAAAATCGCCATACTGCGTGGCGAAATGGCAAAAGCCAATGTGGATGCACTGGTGGTTCCTACCAGCGACCCGCATATGAGCGAGTATATCCCCGAAGCGTGGAAAGCCCGCAAAGAGTTTTCCGGCTTTACCGGTTCCGCTGGTACTCTGGTGATTACCAAAGAAGAAAGCGGACTGTGGACAGATGGACGTTATTTTATCCAGGCAGAAAACCAGCTTTCCGGCAGTGAGATCAAGCTGTTCCGGATGCGGGAAAAGGGAGTGCCTACGGTAGAGGAGTATCTGGCGGATACCCAGGCCGGCAAAACCATAGCAGTTGACGGGTCGATCTATCCGGCAGCCAGCGGATTGAGCCTGCAGGAGAAGCTCGAAAAAGTAGGAGCCTCTCTGGTGAGCATGGATCTGGTGATGCCGGTTTGGGAGAACCGTCCGGCACTTCCGCATACCCCGGCGTTTGTGCTGGGCGCTGCTTATGCTGGCCTGACCCCGGCTGAAAAGCTCGTGCAGGTTCGGGAAAAGCTGGCAGAAAAGGAGGCAGACGCACAGCTGTATAGCACACTGGATTGTGCAAACTGGCTTTCCAATGTCCGTGCCTCTGATATCGCCTATAATCCTTTTGCTACTTCTTATGTGCTGGTGCTGAAAGACGAAGCCCGCCTCTATCTGGATGAGGATCGCCTCAGCGCAGAAGATGCCGCTTCTCTAAAGGAAACCTTTGTCCTGCGCCCGTATGCTGCCCTGACCGAAGATTTGGAGGGCGATTTGGGCGGCGCCAAAATGCTGGTAAACAAAGCGAGAATCAGCTATGAAAACCTGCTGCGCCTGATGAAGAACTCCACGGTTTCTGTTGTTTATGGAGAAGATGTGGTAACAGCTCTCAAGGGTGTGAAAAACCCGGTAGAACTGAAAAATATCCGTCAGGCTCATGTGTGGGACGGCGTGGCATTGGCTAATTTCTGGGTGAAGCTGCAAAAGAAGCTGGAATCCGGAGAGACCGTGAGCGAATATGATGTGTGCGTCATGCTTTCTGCCGAGCGTGCCAAAATGCCCGAAAATAAAGGCGACAGCTTTGATACCATCGCCGGTTATGGCCCAAATGCCGCTATGATGCACTATGGCCCCACCGCAGAGAAGTCTGATGTGCTGCAAAAGAAGGGCTTTTTGCTGATTGATTCCGGCGGACAGTATCTCACCGGTACCACCGATGTGACCCGTACTTTTGCAATGGGCCCCATTACCGAAGAAGAAAAGACCGACTTTACCCGTGTGCTCAAAAGCCATATTCAGCTGGCTATGGCAGTCTTCCCGGAGGGAACCAAAGACGGTATGCTGGATTGTCTGGCACGCCAGCAGGTGTGGAAGTATGGCTTGGATTACCGTTGCGGTACCGGCCATGGCGTTGGATTCTTTGCAGGCGTCCACGAAGGTCCGCAGAATTTCAGCCAGCGTTCTTCCAGCGTGCTGAAAGAGGGCATGACGATCACCAACGAACCCGGCCTGTATATGGAAGGAAAATACGGAATCCGTACAGAGAACATGCTGGAAGTGGTGTTCTGGAAAGAAACGGAATATGGACGTTTCCTCAAGCTGGAGCCCCTTACCCTGTTCCCGATTGACCGCAACGCAATTGATGTGAACCTGATGACCTGGGAAGAAATCGAATATCTCGATCAGTATCATCAGAGAGTATACAACGCCCTGGCTCCCCATGTGGAGGAAGAAACCCGCTCCTGGCTGGAAGAAGCCTGCCGTCCGCTGGCATAAACGCCGCTGGAAGCAAGGGGGTGCTGTGAGAAGTCCTCTTTGCATGGGATAGCGAATCCTGTAAGTTTTCTTTGAGGCAAAGAAATGCCCGCCAAACCGATCTGATAAATTGGTTTGGCGGGCATTTTGTTATCGATTTATTAGTGCTGGATGGGTTGATCTTCGTCGTCAAAACGGAAATCAGGGGCGGTTTTGGCAATCAGGTCCACCAGCTCGGCGTCAAAGTTATGCTTGACTTCACAGGTTTTGTCAAAAATCATAACGGCTTCATCGTCAGGCGTGCAAGCAGGCCACTGCGGCAGGCCGGGATGGTTGGGGTTGCCGGTGCGGGCAAACTGAACCCAGGCATTGAACATCTGCTCCTCCAGCTTATCGGAAACGCCGGGAATGTTGCAGTAGGGGATTTTCTCGGTGTTGTGGAACACAAAGGGGATTTCGGAGCAGTGCCAGGCAACGTGGCCGCCGTCATAAGTAAGCTCCAATGTGAACTGATAGGAATAGGTGGGCGCCTCGGTATGTGCAGCTTTTTTCACGATGAAATCTCTCGAAGGGGCACGGAAAAGATGGTCGACAAAAAGCAGGTCGGTGAGGTGCTTTTCCGGATATGCAGCCTTGAAAAGACGGATGAGTTCCGGAGCGGAATCGCCATATTTCTTTTCAATCATGGCGTTGATTTCTTCTTCGCTCAGTGCTTCACGATTGGCGATTGCAGGTCCAAAGGAGAACTCACCCAGCACGGTTCCCACAATGACCGGCACGGTGCGGGCAAAGGGAGTGAATCCAACCTGACGGGGGTCGCCGGGCAAAAAGTCGTTTGCAAGAGGCGCCAGACCAACATACTCACCCTGCTTTTCGAGTTCGGGCGCAACCTTCTTATATGCGTCGGCCAGCTGACGATAGGGGACAGTAGCCAGCGCTTCCGCCTGATTTTCGTGGATGCCAAGCTCGTCCAGAATTGCCTGTGTAATGGCTTTTCCGTCAGCGCCCTGACGAACCGGAATCATGTCGAACACACCGCTCTGAATAATTCCCTTGTGGAACAGTCCTTCTGCAGAGGGGGTCTGCATCAGCGTCCAGATTTTCCCACCGCCGCCGGACTGGCCAAACAGGGTTACGTTATCCGGGTCTCCGCCAAAATTGCGGATATTGTCCCGAATCCAGCGCAGAGCAGCCACCATATCCTCGGTTCCGGCGTTTGCAGAATTGGCAAAATCCGGACTGAGAGAGGAAACGTCCAGATATCCCAGCACATTCAGGCGGTGGTTCAGGGAAACCACTACCACATCGCCGTATTTGCTCATGTTTTCGCCGTCATAGCACACCTGTTCAATCGAAGAACCGTCGGAAAATCCGCCGCCGTGCAGCCACACCATAACCGGCTTTTTGGCGTCGGGGTCAAGTGACTGGCTCCAGATGTTCAGATACTGGCAATCTTCATTGACCGGCCAGTAGCGGTGGGGCACCATTACTTCCCCGTTGGGAACCGGGTCGTTAATCATGGGGCAGACATAGCCATAGGAGAGGGCGTCTTTAATGCCTTCCCAGGGCTTTACTTCTTCCGGCATCTGAAAGCGCTTTGCATCTGCGTATTTGATGCCGTGGAAGGTATAAGTTCCGTCCAGCAGGAAACCACGCAGTTTTCCCGCTTTGGTTTGCACAACCGGTTCGGTTTTGTTACAGACAAATTGTTTTGCCATCGTCAGCCACTCCTTATTAAAGAAATCAGCGCATCTTGCAATGCGATTATTGTTTGTTCTTTATCATTATAACACAAAAAAAGACAAATAGGCAATATTGTTTACAAACATAATATCCGAATTGTTTTCTTATAAATCCGCCGTTGCAATTCTTTTTGTTTCGTCGTATAATTAAAGAAAAAGAATACTGCCATTGAGCTTGGAGTCACGGCAAAAGCAGCCCATAGGGAATATGGGTTTCTTTGTTGTGGCTTTTTTATTTGCCCTGGGAGAGAATAAGGAGGAATCAGCTTGCAGAACAGCAGTCAGAAAAATCAGTTTGATGTTGCCGTGATTGGCTGCGGCGTTGTGGGCGCAGCGGTGGCCCGCCAATTGGCAAAATACCGCCTTTCGGTGTGCGTTCTGGAAAAGGAAAACGATGTGGCGGTGGGAACCACCAAGGCCAACTCTGCGATTATCCATGCGGGGTATGACCCTCGGCCGGGTACGTTAATGGCACGTCTGAACGTCCGTGGCGTGGAGCTGGTGAAAGAGCTGGCGCCAAAGCTCCATTTTCCCTATCAGCCGATTGGTTCATTGATTCTGGCGTTCTCCGAAGAAAATATGAACACCGTGCAGGTTTTGTATCAGCGGGGAAAACACAACGGTGTGCCCGGCCTGCAAATTCTTTCAAGAGAACAGGTGCTAAAGATGGAGCCCCGGCTCAACCCAGAGATAAAAGGGGCTTTGTATGCGCCCAGCGCCGGTATTGTTTCCCCCTGGCGCATGGCGCTGGCATTTGCGGAGTCTGCGGTGGTCAACGGCGTAACTTTGAAGCGCAACAGCCCGGTCACTGGGATTCAAAAGGTGGAGGGCGGTTATTGCCTCACCATCCCGCAGGGGAAAATCACAGCCCGTTATGTTGTAAACTGTACGGGTGTGGACAGCTGGGCTACCGCCAGCCTGTTGCAGCAGCCCCCCTATGAAATGAAGCCCAACCGGGGCGAATATTACCTGATGGATAAGTCGGCGGGAGATACAGTACATCATGTGATTTTCCAATGTCCCACAGAAGTGGGAAAGGGCGTGCTGGTAAGCCCGACCGTAGATGGAAACCTGATTGTCGGCCCCAATTCCGAGCCGGTTTCAGGTGCCGGGGATACCGGTACCACGGCTGAGGGGCTGGAATTTGTGCGGAAAATGGCGCTGCTTTCGGTGCCGGGGCTGAACTGGCGGGAATCCATTCGGAACTTTGCCGGAGTCCGTGCCAACACCAATATCGATGACTTCCAGATTCGGGAGCTTTGCAAAGGCTTTATCGATGTGGCGGGAATCAAGTCCCCCGGCCTTTCGAGTGCTCCGGCAATTGCGGAATATGTGCAGGAACTGCTGCTGCGCTCCGGGCTGCGCCTTCTGTCCAATCCGGATTTCCGGGAGGAATTGCCGGAACCTGTCCGCTTCAAAGAGCTTTCGGGCGACGAAAAAGCCGAAGCTATCCGCAAAAATCCCCTGTATGGACGGATTATCTGCCGCTGTGAAACCATCAGCGAAGGGGAGATGGTGGACGCTCTCCATTCTCCCATCCCGCCGGTATCCATTGATGGAATCAAGCGCCGGTGCGGCGCAGGAATGGGGCGCTGCCAGGGCGGTTTTTGTGGCCCAAGAGTCCATGAAATCATCGCCAGAGAAACCGGGATGCCGATGGAGGCTGTGATGCAGGATCGTGCAGGCATGGCGATTGTGACCGGCGAAACGAAATGCGGGGAGGGAGAAGCGTGATGAAATATGATGTGATCGTGATTGGCGGCGGCCCGGCCGGATTGGCAGCAGCGGAGCAGGCGCAGAAAAACGGAGCCAAAAAAGTCCTGATTCTGGAGCGGGATCAGGTGTTGGGCGGGATTCTGAACCAGTGCATCCATAACGGATTTGGACTGCATTATTTTAAAGAGGAACTCACCGGCCCGGAATATGCCGGACGTTTTATCGAGATGCTAAAAGGCACCGGAATCGAAGTGAAGCTGGATACCATGGTGCTGCATATCACACCGGAGAGGCAGGTGCATGCGGTCAATCCCACAGACGGTTATATGGTGCTGGAAGCCGGCGCCATTGTGCTGGCTATGGGGTGCCGGGAACGCACCCGTGGCGCAATCGCCATTCCCGGCGACCGGCCCAGCGGAATTTTTACCGCCGGCGCTGCCCAGCGGTATGTGAATATCGAAGGATATATGGTGGGAAAACGGGTGGTCATTCTTGGCTCCGGCGATATCGGCCTGATTATGGCACGCCGCATGACGCTGGAGGGAGCCAAGGTGCTGGCCTGCGTGGAGCTGATGCCCTATTCCGGCGGGCTAAACCGGAATATCGTGCAATGTCTGGAAGATTTTGAGATTCCCCTGTATCTCTCCCACACCGTTGTCGATGTCAAGGGAAAAGAGCGTCTGGAACAGGTAACGGTAGCCAAGGTAGACGAAAACCGCCGACCCATTCCGGGAACCGAAATGGTGTTTGACTGTGACACACTGCTTCTTTCGGTGGGGCTGATTCCCGAAAACGAGCTGTCAAAAGAGGCCGGTATCCAGATGGACCGGCGTACCAGCGGCGCTGTGGTGTATGAAAATATGGAAACCTCTATTCCCGGCGTGTTTGCCTGCGGAAATGTGGTGCATGTCCATGATCTGGTGGACTATGTGACGATGGAGAGCCAGCGTGCCGGACGTGCTGCCGCTGCATTTGTTCAAAATGGAGAGCAGTCCAAAGGCCGGGTCTTGGAGCTGGTAAACGGAAGCCATGTGAACTATACGGTTCCTCAAAAGCTGCGGCTGGAACAGATGCCCAAAACCGTTGAAATTTTCTTCCGGGTAAGCAACATTTTCCGGGATGTGGAGATTCAGATCACCGACGGCAAAACCGTTCTGGCGCATTTTGCCAGAGAGCATGTGGCGCCGGGCGAGATGGAAAAAGTGGTTCTGCCCAAAGTGCTGGCAGAAAAGGCCGCCGGGGACTGTCTGACGGTTCAGGTTGTTGACAAGGAGTGATCGAGATGAAAGAACTGATCTGCATTGTCTGCCCAAAAGGCTGCCACTTGCGGGTGGATGAAGAAAACGGATATGCTGTCACCGGAAACTCCTGTGAAAAAGGGGCGGCATATGGCAAAAAGGAACTCACCAATCCAACCCGTGTGGTCACGTCCACTGTGCGGGTAGAAGGCGGGAAGCGCCGCCGGGTTTCGGTAAAAACCAGCCGGGATATTCCTAAAAGCCGCATTTTTGAGGCAATGGCATTGCTGAACGACGTCAGTTTGCAGGCGCCGGTTCAAATTGGCGATGTGGTGCTGGCAGATATTTTAGGTACAGGAGCCGATTTTGTAGCCACAGCCAATTGCCCAAAGGAATAAACTGTTTGCAAAAATTGGTTGCGGGGCGGCTTTCCTTTTGCACCTGCTGCCCCGCAACAGAAAAGTCGAAACCGGAACGTCACGTTCCGGTTTTTTGTCTGTCAAAAGGAGAAAATCGTGTACCGTCCAGCGCCATCACCAGAAACAGCAGAAACAATGTGAGGACAGCGGGGACAGAAGCGGCGAGTCCGCCTGTTACCTGACTGCTCCAAAGAGCGGAGGCGGAGCGCACCTGCGGGAAGAATGGGAGCAGGTTCCAAGTGAAAACAGCAGACAGAATTCCGTGCAGAAGGCGGGAGAACCAGAATTTCCACCGTGCAAGGGGAAACTGTGGAAAGAAGGAAAAAATCTGAAGATGTACGCATAGCCCACCCCATCCCAGTCCAAAGGCGATCATAGGCAGAGAAGCGCCGAACATGGCGCCGTCCCGGCACCCGGCGGTGACTTCTGCCAGCAGAGAGGGCAATGAAGCTGCGTTTCCCGGCGACATTCCCAGCAGGAGCAGGCGGCGGGTGAGAATCGAAAACAGGCCGCTTTCCCGCATCAGCGAGAGAATCACGGAGAACAGGATGACAAAGGCGCATAATGTGAGCAAAGAGCGGCTGGCTCCGGTTACCGAAGACACAAACGGAGAAGATGCAGAAGCAGGCGGCGGGCAGTGTGGTTTACTGACCGAGGAGGAAGAAGAAAAGAACCGGAAAATGATTCCCAACAGCAATCCCGAAAGAGTGGTGGAAAGAAGCAGCACGACACCGGCAGTAAAATCTCCCAGCAGGCAGCTTCCCACAGCCGTCAGTACAAAAGGTGGCCCGGCGTTTACACAAAAGCAGAGCATCTGCCCTGCTTCATCGGTTGTGATTTCTTTTCTGGCCAGCAACTGGGAAATCCCTTTTGCCCCTGCGGGATAACCACCCAGAAAAGAAAGAAGGATCACCGGCGCAGTGCATCCCGGCAGCCGGAACAGAAACCGGGTGACGCCGCCCGCATAGCGGCCAAGACGGTTGGAAAGTCCGCTTTCTACCACATAGGTACACAGCACCATAAAGGGGAACAGGGAGGGGATTAACGTGTTGATGCAGGTAGTGATTCCCACAGAAGCTCCCTGACCGGCAGCCTGTGAGTCTTTTAGCAGCCAGATTGCCCCAACACATACTGCCCCAAGACCGGTGATCGAGGAGAGGAATGGGAATCGTTTCATCAAAGCAGCTCCTTTATGACGTGGTATAGTACAATGTATCCCAATTGCAGTGCAAACATGACCGTTTTTGAAAAAAGAGAACCATGTTTTGAAGCCTTTCAAAATGTGGTTCTCCTTTTTGCGTGTCCTGTTTTTGGTGGGAAAGGTGGTATAGTAGGAGCCTTTTGGCGCATATATGTTGTAAGAAACGGCCTGCATTTTTCACAGTGCCGAGAAGGAGGGAGAAAGGTGAAGCAGGAAAAGAGTGAACGCCAAAAGGAATCTTTTTTGCTCTCGCCGGGGGTGGTAGCTTCCGCAGCAGCTGGGGGATATATGGAACTTTATGGAAACCGCCGGGCGGTGGTAGAGGGGAGCGGCGGGGTGTTGGAATACGACCCCCAGCAGATTCGAATCCGGGCGGGGCGTTTTTGTATCCGGTTTTCGGGAAGGAATCTCTGTATTCGCTGTATGACGGGAAATTCCATGGTGATTGAAGGGTTTATTGCCGGAATCGAATATCAGATATAAGGGGACGGCTATACATGATCAAGCTGACAAGATGGCTCTCCGGCTGGGTGGAGTTTTCGATTGCAGGAAAGAAAAAGGGGCAGGCAGAACGCTTTCTCACACTCTGCGCCCGTTCCGGGTTTGTTTTGTGGGGGATGCAGGCTGGCGGTCAGGAAAGCTTCCGCTGTCGGGTGCGGGCGTCGGAATATGCCGAGCTGCGTCCATATGCCCGAAAATGCCGGGTCAAACTGCGGCTGATGCGGCGGCGTGGGCTGGTGTTCTGGATGAAAAAGCTGGGAAAGCGAAAAGGGCTGGTGCTGGGGAGCGTTTGGTTCTGTCTGATTTTGTGGATACTTTCGGGGCGGTATTGGGTGATTACTGTATCGGGAAACCAACAGCTGGCACAGCAGAGCCTTTTGCAGGCTGCCGGTGAGGAGGGGCTGTTTTTGGGGGCAGTGCGGGAGGAGATTGACGAAAAGGCGCTGGCCGCCGCATTGATGCAGCGTTTTCCCGAAATTAGCTGGGTGAGTGTGAACACCCGTATGTGCAGCGCCGAAATCTGTCTGGAAGAAGGAGTCCCCAAACCAGAGGAGGAGTCGGGAGAAGGTCCTTCCAATGTGTTGGCGACTATTGACGGTCAGATCCTCTCAATCGATACCTTTGACGGCACGGCGATGGTGCAGGCCGGGGACGCTGTGACAAAAGGGCAGCTGTTGATTTCCGGGGTGAAAGAAGACCGGCAGGGTGGGAATACCCTTGTGTATGCCAGAGGAAAAATTGTTGCCCGGACACGCAGAACCTTTACAGCGGAGATTCCCCTTGAGCAAACGGTTTCAACCGAAACCGGGAAAACCAAAACACGATGGGGACTGCAATTTTTTGGAATGAACCTGCCGGTAACGCTGCGGACTCAGCCAAAAGGAACCTGGCGCAAAGAGAGCCTGGAGATTCCGGCTACCCTGCTAGATACCCCGCTGCCCATCCTGCTGACGGAGGAAGTATGGCATGAATACCGGGAAGAAGAAGTGACCCTGAACCGGAAAGAGGCGGAGGAGCGTGCCTGGAAGATTGTCAATTTGCAGCAGGCAGAGCTTTTGGGAAAGGAAGGGCGTATCCTCACGGAAACATCAAAGACAGCGGTTCGTGAGGGAAAACTGATTCTTACCGTTCAGGCAGAATGTCAGGAGGAGATCGGGAAAAACAGTCAAATCCTGCTGGAAGATGATGACGTAAAAAATAAACAGGAAAACAAGGGGAAATAAGTGCGTTCCGCTGCCGGAAACTGGTATAAATACTGTATAAATGAGCTAAAATTTGTACGATTTTTTATGAATTATTTAATGACGGACGGGAAGGATTGTGATATAATAAATACGAAAAATTCCTGATGGATACAGGACACAGGAGGACTCTATGTTTGAGCAGCGAATCAACATTGACAGAATGGAACAGGCAGCGGCGTTATTTGGCAGTTTTGACTCCAATGTGCGCCTGCTGGAAAAGGAATATGGCGTGAGCATTGTCAACCGGGATTCCGAAATCAAGGTTTCGGGAGACGCAGAATGTGTGTACCGGGCGGTGCGAGCTATCGAAAGCCTTTTGAACCTGATTAATAAAGGGGAAGCGCTCACAGAGCAGCATGTCCGTTATTGTATTTCCATGGTCAATGAGGGTTCCGAACAAAAATTGCAGTCTTTAGCCGGCGACTGTATCTGTATCACCAGCAAGGGCAAACCTGTTAAGCCCAAAACTGTGGGGCAAAAACAGTATTGCTCTGATATCCGTTCCCACACCGTCACCATTGGGGTTGGGCCGGCGGGAACCGGCAAAACCTATCTGGCGGTTGCCATGGCAGTAACCGCATTCCGGGCGCAGGAGGTCAACCGGATCATCCTTACCCGGCCGGCAGTAGAAGCCGGAGAAAAGCTGGGCTTTTTGCCCGGCGATCTGCAACAGAAGGTAGACCCCTATCTGCGACCCTTATACGACGCCCTGTTTGATATGCTGGGAGCCGAAAGCTTTCAGAAATATGTAGAGAGGGGCAATATCGAAGTGGCGCCTTTGGCCTATATGAGAGGCCGGACGCTGGATGACAGTTTTATCATTCTGGATGAAGCCCAGAATACCACGCCGGAGCAGATGAAAATGTTCCTCACCCGTCTGGGATTCAACTCCAAAATGGTCATCACCGGAGATATTACCCAGATCGACCTGCCAGATGGACGGCGTTCCGGTTTGAAAGACGCAATGAGAATCCTGAAAAATGTGGAGGATATCGCTATTTTCCGCTTTACAGAGCGGGACGTTGTCCGACATAAGCTGGTGCAGGATATTATTAAAGCATATGAAAAATACGAGGAGGCTGGCGCAAAAAATGGAAAAAATAAGAGTAATTATCACCAATAAGCAAAAGGTCGTTAAGATTCCTACCGGGATGCGTATGCTGGTGCGCCGCTGCTGCAACGCAGTGCTGCGTATGGAGAATTTTCCCTATTCCGCAGAGATCAGCGTGACCTTTGTAGATAATGAGCAGATCCACGAGCTGAACCGTGAATATCGTGGCAAGGATATGCCTACCGATGTGTTGTCGTTCCCGATGGGTGAAAATGGCGTGTATGACGAGAACCACAACACCGGCGCCAAGATTTTGGGCGATATCGTGATTTCGATTCCCAAGGCGTTGGAGCAGGCCAAGCGTTTTGGTCACAGCTTTGAGCGTGAGGTGGGATATCTGACTGCCCATTCGATGCTGCATCTGCTGGGATATGACCACGAGAACGGTGGTATCGAGCGTGTGAGAATGCGTGAGAAGGAAGAGCATGTCATGAGCATGTTGGGCTTGCCCGCTTCCAGCGCTTATACCTTTGGCGATGAGTAAGAAACGGCCTTTTTATAAGAGCCTGTGGGCGGCGGCAAAGGGAATTGGATACTGCCTGATGCAGGAACGGAATATGCGGATACATACAGTGGCAGCGCTGTATGTATTCGCCTTTTCGTTCTTTTTCAGACTCTCACGGGAGGGCTATGCCATCCTGTTTTTAACGTTTGCGCTGGTGCTGGGGGCCGAGATGGTCAACACAGCACTGGAACGCCTTTGTGACCGTGATACACAGGGATACAGCCAATGGACAAAAGCGGTAAAGGATCTGGCGGCGGGAGCGGTGTTGGTGTGCGCCCTTTTTTCGCTGGGGATTGCCGTTTGTCTGTTTTGGCAGCCGCCGGTCTTTTGGGAGATCTGGCGCTATTACACCGGGGCATTTTGGCGGATACCCCTGCTGCTGCTCTCCATGGCAGCGGCGGGCGTGTTTGTCTGGCATGGCCCCAAAATCTGGCAGTGGCCAGGCCGTCGGAAGTAACCGGCGGCGTTTTCTCTAGGGGCTATCTGAAAAGTCGAAATTATCGTTTTTTCTTACGGACATCATTTTCATGATGTCGTACAATGACAGCTACTGCGTTAAAAATCGTTTTTGCCTTGTATCTGTCTATTGCTTGTAGAAAATTCTTCAATTTCTTTGTTTTCAGAAACGCCCTAAAAAGAAACGCCCGGCAGGGTTTGACACCTGACAGGCAATCGATTACAATAAAAACCCAGGCTATTATGGAACAAGAGT
Source organism: Candidatus Heritagella gallinarum (assembly GCA_904394685.1). Lineage (GTDB taxonomy): Bacteria > Bacillota > Clostridia > Oscillospirales > Acutalibacteraceae > Heritagella_A > Heritagella_A gallinarum. Next base: position 61,850 of record CAJFNK010000026.1, on the reverse strand, counting down.
AAAGAAAAGGAGTTTTCTATGGAATATCGTCAGGAAGATAAGGCGGCGTTCGTCGCTATTGTTGGAAGGCCCAATGTGGGAAAATCCTCGCTGTTAAACCGGATGCTCGGGCAAAAGGTGGCGATTGTTTCCAGCAAACCGCAGACCACCCGCACCCGGATTATGGGGGTGCTGACCCGTGGAGAAAACCAGCTGGTGTTTCTGGATACCCCCGGCCTGCACAAGCCCCGCAGCCGTCTGGGCGATTATATGGTCAAATCCGTTACAGAATCTGTGGCGGGAGTGGATGCCGGCTTGCTGGTGGTAGAGGCTGGGGAGAAGGTTTCTCCCGCCGACCACGACCTGATCGAACGGTTTCAGAAGTCTGGTATGCCGGCGATTCTCGCTATCAATAAAATCGATTTGCTGGAGGATAAGTCACGCCTGATGGGGCAGATTGCCGAGCTTTCCGCCCTGTTCCCCTTTGAAGCAGTGGTGCCGGTTTCTGCACAGGACGGCAGCGGTGTGGAGGAACTGATTGGCGAGTTGGAAAAGCTCTGCCAGCCCGGCGGCCATTTCTTTGAGGCCGATACCCTCACCGACCAGCCGGAACGAGTGCTGGCGGCGGAGATCGTGCGGGAAAAGCTGCTGCGCCTGCTGGATCGGGAAATCCCCCACGGCACCGCTGTGGCCGTGGAACGGATGCGTGAGCGGGAGGACGGCTCTGCTACGGATATCGATGCGGTAATTTTCTGCGAGCGGGAGAGCCATAAAGGAATTATCATCGGCAAGGGCGGAGCCATGCTCAAAAAAGTTGGCACCTATGCCCGGCAGGATATGGAGAAATTCTTTGGCTGCAAGGTGAATCTGAAACTCTGGGTAAAGGTAAAAGAGGATTGGCGCAACCGGGAAGCCGTACTTCATACGCTGGGATACGATAAGACCGATTTTAACGGCTGATTGTTTCAGCCATGGGGAAATCTCCATAGCATAATGAAAAGAAAATGTTTGCTGAAAAAAGGCGAACAAACAATTATTTTCCATTCATAGCCGAACCCTCTTTGCAAATACTGGTATTGGCAATACCGGTATTAATAATACCAGTATTAACAATACGGGTATTGCAAAGCAACAAGGGAGGCATGGGAATGGACGAAAAAGCAGCTTGGGAATGTTTTTGCCAGACGGGCAGCGTGGAAGCATATCTGCAATATAGCCGTATGCGCCGTCACCCGTCCGGCACAGCGCAAAGGAGGGGCAGCCATGCAGATCGAAACAGACGGGCTGGTGATTCGGGAGCAGACCGTGGGGGAGAACGACCGGCTGATTACCCTGCTGACCCGCAAAGCGGGATTGATGCGTGGGTTTGCCAGGCAGGCCAAAACTATCCGCAACAGTAAAACCTCGGCGACGAGCCTGCTCAGCTATTCTCAGTTCAGTATCTATCAGGGGCGGGAACGGGTAATTATCAGCGATGCCCGCCCAAAAGAGAGCTTTTTTGGGCTGCGGGAGGATATCGGGCGGCTGGCGCTGGCGCAGTATTTCTGTGAGCTGGCGGGCGTGCTTGCGCCGGAACAAAGCCCGGCAGAGGACGATTTGCGCCTGATGCTCAATGCCCTCTATTTTCTTTCTCACAATACCCGGCCGCCGCTTTTGTTGAAAACAGTGGTGGAAATGCGGATGATGAGTCTTTCCGGCTATATGCCGGATTTGCTCTATTGCCAGGGCTGCGGGTGTTATGAGGCAGATGTGATGTTCTTTTTGCCCCGCTCTGGGACGCTGTTGTGTGGGGCGTGCGGCGCTGGACCGGCAGAAGAAGCCATCCCCCTGCAAAGGGGGATGCTCACCGCCCTTCGCCACACCATCTATGCGGATTTTGACAAGCTGTTTTCGTTTCAGCTTCCCCCCGAGGGGCTGAAACAGATTTCTAAAGCATCGGAGCGATATCTGATTCATACGCTCCAGCGCAGTTTTCCAACTTTGGAATTTTTTCATCAGATGAATACATAAACTATATGGGTACTGTCACAGAGAGCGGTTGCAAATTCGCTTCTGTGGCTTTGTTGCGGGGGTTCCCGCACTTTTGGAGGTAAAACGATATGAATACCGAAAATGCCAGACAGAATGTCGGGCAGAATGCCGGAAGGCATTGGCGGGCAGTAGAACTGGATAAGATTCTGCACCTTCTGGCAGAAGAAACTGCCTGCGATGATGCGGCGGTGCTGGCCAGAGAAATCAAGCCGGTTTCTTCTCTTGAAGAAGTGCAGCGGATGCTGGGTGAAACCGACGATGCCTATGTGATGATGGCACGCTTTGGGGCGCCGTCTTTTGGCGGGCTGAAAAATGTGACCAACGCCCTGCGCCGTGCAGAGGCGGGCGGTTCTCTGAACCTGACCGAGCTGCTGCGGATTGGCGGGGTGCTGCGGAATATCCGTGGTATTACTGAATGGCGCAGCAAAAGCGAGGGGATGAAAACCTCGCTGGATTGGCGCTTTGAGGCGCTGTCCCCTAATAAATATCTGGAAGAACGTATTTTCTCGGTGGTGCAGAACGAGGAAGAAGTGGCCGACAATGCTTCTCCCGAACTCGCTTCGATTCGCCGGAAAATTCGCAACGCTTCGGGCCGGGTGCGGGAGCAGCTGGATAAAATGATCCGTTCCCCCGCCTATCAGAAGTTTTTGCAGGACCCTATCGTCACCATGCGCTCCGGGCGCTATGTGGTGCCGGTGAAATCTGAATGTCGTGGCGAAATCCCCGGATTGGTTCACGACACCTCATCGAGCGGTGCAACCGTATTTATCGAGCCGATGGGCGTGGTGGAGGCCAACAACGAGATCCGGGTGCTGCTTTCCAGAGAGCAGGCGGAGATCGAGCGGATTCTGCTGGAGCTGTCGGGAGAAGTAGGCTCTTTTGCAGACGGCATCATCCAAAGCTATCAGGCGGCGGTGGAGCTGAACGTGATTTTTGCCAAGGGCAACCTGGCCTATAAAATGAAGGCCTCTCTCCCACGGGTCAACGACCAGGGGCGGATTCGTCTCAAGCAGGCACGTCACCCGCTGATCGCCAAGGAAAAAGTGGTGCCTACGGATATCACTTTGGGAGAAACGTTTGACACGCTGGTGATCACCGGCCCCAATACGGGCGGTAAGACGGTTTCGCTCAAAACGATTGGCCTGCTGTCTTTGATGGCCATGTGCGGCCTGATGCTGCCGGTAGCGGATGAGAGTGAGGTTTCGGTGTTTGACCAGGTGCTGGTGGACATTGGTGATGAGCAGAGCATTGAGCAATCCCTTTCCACCTTCTCCGCCCACATGACCAATATCATCCGTATTATCGGGGAAGCCGATGAAAAAAGCCTGGTGCTGCTGGATGAGCTGGGCGCCGGTACCGACCCGGTAGAAGGTGCGGCGCTGGCCATGTCTATTCTGGAAGCGCTGCGGGAAAAAGGCGTGCGTATGGCGGCGACTACCCACTATGCGGAATTGAAGGCCTATGCGTTGCAGACAGCCGGAGTGGAAAACGGCTGCTGTGAGTTTGATGTAGCTACCCTGCGCCCGACTTACCGGCTGCTGATCGGCGTGCCGGGACGTTCTAACGCTTTTGCGATTTCCCTGCGGCTGGGAATGGAGCAGTCGATTGTAGAGCGGGCAAAGGAACTGGTTTCGGAAGAAAATTCCCAGTTTGAGAGCGTGGTGCAGAATCTGGAATCCAGCCGCCAGAAATTGGAATTTGAACGCAAAAAACTGGAACAGCTGCGCCGTGAGGCGGAACAGGCTCGCCGGGAAGCGGAAGAAAAGCGCCGCAAGGTGGAGGAAGAAGCTGGCAGGGAGATGGAAAAGGCTCGTCAGCAAGCTTCCCAGCTGGTGGCACGCACCCGGGCACAAATCGACTCCATGCTCAGCGAGATGGACGAACTGCGCCGCCAGCAGAACAAAGCACTTTCTGCCGAACAAAAGGCAAGGCTGCGTTCCGGCATGAGAAAGCTGGAAGATACCGCCGACCCCATTCATGGCAGAAAGAAAGACGAAGGATATGTGTTGCCCCGCCCGCTGAAAGTGGGGGATAACGTGTTGATTTTTGATATTGACAAAAAAGCGGTGGTGCTGGAACTGCCCCGTGAGGGGGATCAGGTGTTGGTACAGGCGGGGATTATCAAAACCCGTGTGCCGCTGTCGAACCTGCGCCTGCTGAAAGAGCAGAAAGAAACAGCCCCTGCTGGCCCCAACCGCCGGGAACGCCGAGTGACCCGTTCGGTGGCAAGAGGCGCACAGGGACAGGAAAGCCCCAGCGGGCGCTCTATCAACGAGGTGGACTTGCGGGGCCAGATGGTGGAAGAAGCGCTGATGACGCTCGACCAGTATATCGACCATGCGCTGCTCACCGGCATCCATCAAATTACCATCATCCACGGCAAGGGAACCGGCGCACTGCGGACAGCGGTGCAGCAGCACCTTCGCACCCATCCCTCTATCAGGAGCTATCGCCTTGGCGTGTTTGGCGAGGGGGAAAGCGGCGTAACCATTGCCGAGCTGAAATAAATACAAAAGCGGGAGGGCGGTATGACAGGGAGAAAAAAGGCAGCTGTTTTTATTGGTGGCCTGCTGGGAGCCGTTTTGCTGGCAGGCACAGGACTGTTGATAGGAGCGACGTGGAATACTATGCCCGAAAGAACACAGGAACAAAAGCAGCCCTCGATACAGGTGCTGCAGGAAGTGGTACAGGGAGCCTTGACCGGCTCGGAGATTCATGTGCCGGTGCAGGAAATGAACCGGTATTTGGTGTATCTGGGAGAACATTCCGGACACGATACCATGAAAGAGATGGTGTTGGGGATTGACCAGCAGGGGTTTCTGGAAGTCTGGATGCCGGTAACATACCGATGGATACACGGGACAGCTTTTTGCCGTATCCAGACAGAATATCGAGAAGATGGAATCCGTTTTAAAATGCTGGAAACAAAGCTGGGAAAGCTGCCTTTGCCCGTGTCGTTTGTGCTGTCGCTGGCCAAAGAAAAGCTACCGCAAACCTTGCGGGTAGAAGGGGATACCCTGATTTTTCCGGTTCCCAAAATCTCGCTGAAAGAATATGGAGTCGATACAGAAGTGGGGCTTACGGATGTGCGGATTGAAAACGGGGAGTTTGTCCTTCGGACAGACAGCGTGACCGATGCGCTGGAAGGACTGCTTCAAGGATTCCTGGGGCAGCTGCTCACCGGCGACTCGTCTTCTCAAAGCTGATGGTTCTTCCCTGTTGTGGATTTGTGGATGTTTCAAACGCAAAAAACTTTATATTTGATTGAATCGTTCGGTTCAGCCACTGAGTAGAGTTGGCTGAACCGGACTTTTTTGCAAACAAGGACGTAAATTTTGATGGTGCCGACCTGTTTTTTTACAAAAAATCTAGTATGATATAATGGGGTCTTATAAATAAGTCGTTATACATACTGATATCAATCATTCTCAATTGGAGAATAGGAGGCGTTTGCTTTGAAAATTACCAGAATGAAAACAAACAGAATCCCCCGTCCGCTGGGGTTTGAATTAGGCGTGCCGTCCCTTTCGTGGGTAGTGGAAGACACCTCTGCCCAAAAGCAGAAATGGGCCAGAGTGCAGGTTTCCGGCAGCCCGGCGTTTGAGCAGATTTTATGGGATTCCGGCCGGGACACTCAGATTTCTTCTATTGACTGCCCGGTTCCTATGGAGCTTCTTCCCAGAACCCGCTATTGGTGGAAGGTCGAGGTGTGCAACGAGCGGGGAGAAACCGCCGTCAGCGCTCCCGAATGGTTTGAAACCGCCAAAATCGGCGAACCGTGGGCGGGAAAGTGGATTACCCCCTCACTGGAAAAAAGCGTACATCCGCTGATGCGCCGCAGCTTTGTGCTGGAACAAGAGCCGGTGAGCGCAAGAATTTATGCCACCGGCCTCGGACTGTATGAGCTGTCGGTCAACGGGCAAAAAGCCGGAGAAGAATTTTTGGCTCCTGGCTGTACCGGATATGATAAATGGCTGCAATATCAGACATACGATGTGACCTCCCTGCTGCAAAAAGGCCAGAATACGCTGGGAGCTATGCTGGGAAACGGCTGGGCAAAAGGGCGCTTTGGGTTCGACGGGCACGCTGCCGATTATGAAACCGGAGACCCCGGCGCTCCCTGTGAGGCGTTCTGTGACCGCTTCCTCTTTTTGCTCGAATTGCGGGTAACACTGGCAGATGGCCGAGAAGTGGTGCTGGGAACTGACTGCGACTGGCAGTGCGCCCCCGCTCCTGTTACATTCAGCGGCCTTTATGACGGGGAACGGTATGAACAGGCGCTGGAGATTCCCGGCTGGGATACCCCTTCGGCAGATGATTTCGACTGGAAACCGGTTGTGGAAGTGGGAGAGCTTCCCTCAATTGCGCATCCTTCTCCCCGGCTGAGTCTGCCGGTTGTCAAACGGGAAGTGTTCCATCCTTCGCTGCTGCACACCCCAAAAGGGGAATGGGTGCTGGATATGGGGCAGGAAATTACCGGCTGGTTTGAGATGAAAGCCGATTTCCCCAAAGGGACAAAGATTCGGCTGCAATTTGGTGAGCTGTTGCAGGAGGATTGCTTCTATCGGGATAATCTTCGCACGGCTTTATGTGAATACCGGTTTGTTTCGGATGGACGCTCGGCGCTGGTGCGGCCTCATTTCGCCTTTTATGGATACCGTTATATCAAGGTAAGCGGATGGCCGGGAGAGAAGCCCGATGAAAGCGCTTTTGTGGGGTGCAGCCTGTATTCTGATCTGGAGGAGATTGGAACTCTGGAAACCGGGAACGAAAAAGTCAACCGGCTGATTCTCAATGCCAAGTGGAGCCAGAAGGACAATTTTGTGGATGTTCCCACCGACTGCCCACAGCGGGATGAGCGCATGGGCTGGACCGGTGACGCACAGGTGTTCAGCTCTACCGCCTGCTTTGTAATGGATTGTTCTGCTTTTTATGATAAATACTGCCGAGACCTTTGGAAGGAACAGGAAATCCGCAACGGCTGTGTTCCCCATGTAGCGCCGGTCATTGCCCGACCGAACAGCGGGCATCCCATGCTGGAGGGGATGGGGGCCTGTGGCTGGGCTGATGCGGGAACCATCGTCCCCTGGAACCGGTATGTCTATAACGGCGGGAAAGAGAAGCTCCGGGAACAGTTCCCCGGAATGAAGGCCTGGGTCGATTGGGTTCGTGGGGAAGATGCGGCTACCGGCAACACCCGCCTCTGGCTGGCTGAAAAGTTCCATTTTGGCGACTGGCTGGCACTGGACGGCCCCCGCTATGGGATGGACCCGGAGGCGGTGATGGGCGGTACAGATATGACCTATCTCTGCTCTGTTTATTACTACCGCTGTGCGATGATCGTTTCCAAGGCTGCCAAAGTGCTGGGGCTGGAAGAAGAACGCAAGGAATATGCACATCTGGCAGAAGAAATCCGCCATGCGATTCAAAAGGAATACTTTACCCCCGGTGGACGCTGTGCCGCCGCTACGCAGACCGGTTTGGTGCTGGCGCTGGCATATGATCTGATTCCCGCCGGATATGAGCAGAAAAACCTCCGTCAGCTTTCCAAAATGATTGAAGAAGCCGGGATGCACCTGAAAACCGGTTTTCTGGGAACGCCCGCCCTGTGCCATGCGTTGACCCGCTGGGGCGATTCTCAGACAGCGTATTCGCTGTTGCTGCAGGAAGAACTGCCCGGATGGCTTTATGAGGTGAATATGGGCGCCACTACCATCTGGGAGCGCTGGAACTCGGTATTGCCCGATGGGAAAATCAGCGGTATTGGCATGAACTCCATGAACCACTATGCCTATGGTTCGGTAGTAGAGTGGCTCTATCGGGATGTTTGCGGCCTGAATCCCAGTGAAGAAGGGGTTGGCTTCCAGAAGGTTCGCCTTGCCCCCAAGCCGGACGCCCGGCTGGGTCACGCCCATGCAAAAGTGGACTCTCCTGCCGGACGGTATGAGAGCGGATGGAAAGTGCTGCCGGATGGCGGGTTTGCCTATGAATTTGTAGTTCCGTTCCATGCAGAAGCCGAACTGATGCTAGAAAATGTGCAGGCCGAAAAGCTGCTGGTAAACGGGGTGGCGGCCAACGAGGCAGGAATCTCGATTCGTCAGGAAGGGGAAAACATTTTGGCTGCTTTGAAGGCCGGGCGTTATCAGATTACCTGTATGAGTGAATGAATTTAAAGTTATTTCATTGACATCCCTTCTGTTTTTGGTGCATAATAAAGAAAATATGATGAAATTTGCCGACGAACAGAAAGGACGGAGCTACATATGAACGGTTATCCATGGGGTGAGCCCCAAAATATGGGATGGCAGCAATCTCCCTATCCCCCTCAGGTTCCCTATTGGGAAACGCCGCAGTGGAAGGAAAAAAAGTCCATTCGCCACATCTCCAATGTAATGGGGTGGTCAACCTTTGCGGTGTTAGCCCTGATGGTAGGGTTTAGCGTGCTGTTTGTAAATTTGTTGAGATTTATCGGCTACCCCTTTAACATTAATTATATGAGCAGCGGCGGAATGAGTGCTGCCATGTATTATCTGCTCAACTGCGTGGTATACATTTTTTCGGTTGCGATTCCCTTTATGCTTTGCGTAGCCTTTATGCGTCTTTCGGTAAACGAAGTTTTCCGGTTTGATAAGGTTGGAGCGGGCACTGCAATCTTGTTTGTCTTGTTTGGCGTGGGATTTTGTATGTTTACCAATATTCCTTCCAATATCATTGCGATACTGATCGAGGAGTCCGGGCTTAACGGTACAATGCCAGAGCCTGTTTCGGCTGATACGCCGCTGGCAATAATTTTGTCGGTGGTTCAGGTGTCCATTATTCCGGCGCTGGTCGAGGAGCTGGCATTCCGTGGCGTGATTCTTTCACAGCTGCGTAAATTTGGCGATGGCTTTGCCGTGTTTGGCTCTGCGCTTTTGTTTGCGTTTTATCATGGCAACGTGCTTCAGCTTACCTTTACGTTTTTTGTTGGGCTGGTTTTGGGCTTTATCATGATTCGCACCAATAATCTCTGGGTACCCATTGTAATTCATGCACTTAATAATGGAATCTCGGTATTTTTCAGCCTGATCCAGAGCTATGTTTCAGAAGATACCTATCTGTTTATAAACGGCAACATTTTCTTTGGATTGATTCTGGTAGGGTTCATTGCGTTCCTTCTGCTGTATATTTTTAAGCGGGAGTATTTCCGCCGTTCCTATAGTGGTCAGTATTCTTCCATATTCACACGGATTATGGCTTTTGTGACTAATCCGGGCTTTGTGGCCTTTTTTGCCCTGTTTGTATTCAGTTCCTGGGCAAATCTGGTGGCTGTATGACGGCAGGCGAAGTGTTTATCCCTGCCCGTGCGCCCATGCTTCGGGCTTTGGAACTGGCAAAGCTGGCGGGGGAAGAAGGAGAAGTCCCGGTAGGTGCTGTGGTGGTTCGTCGGGGCGAGATTGTCGGAGAAGGCCGCAACCGCCGGGAGGCGGACAAAAACGCTTTGTGCCATGCCGAACTGGAGGCGATTCATCATGCCTGCCAGAACCTTGGAGGATGGCGGCTGTGGGAGTGCGAGTTATATGTAACGCTGGAACCGTGCCCCATGTGTGCCGGGGCAATTATCAACGCCCGTATTCCACAGGTGGTGTTTGGGGCCTACGACCAAAAGGCAGGGTCCTGCGGCTCAATAGTCGATTTGTATTCACTCCCGTATAATCATCATCCACAGGTAACATCTGGTTTTATGGAAGAAGAAGCTGCACAGCTGCTGCGGGATTTCTTTCGGAAACTTCGAGAGCGGCGAAAAAAGAATATCTGATTTTATCACCCCGGCTCCTGTGATGCGGAAGCCGGGGTGTGTCTGTATAAACCGAATTGATGATAATGGGAAAATATGGTATAATTTTATACGGAGGAGAGAAGCAGAAAGAGGTGAGTCCCATGGCTCAGAAAATCAGTTCTATAATTTATTTAAAACTGATGATGTTCATGGAGGTGTGAGGATGTGCTTTCGCAGTCGTATCGCACAAATCAAAACACCCGGTAAGTGTACGGCGGTGGCGTTGTTCCTTTTGGGAATGATTTGTGTTAGCCAAACGATATCGCCAGCTGGTGAGGGAAACCTGTTCTGTTATAAAATTGGATTTTTGGCTCCCTGGTTAACCGTCTATTCTGACGAGGCAAATCGATTTTGGACGTTTGACCTGCTGTTTGGAGGAAACAGTGGCGTTCATATCAATATAGCGGGATTACTTTTCTATTGCCTGCTTGTATTGGTGGCAGGAATCGTAGTACAGCTTTTATGGAATCGGATTTTTGCTGGTTCATCTGAAAAGCAGGAAAAAGGACACAAAGTTCAGATAAATGGATCATAAAAGAAGGCTGGGATATCACTCCCAGCCTTCTTTTGCTCTTTAGAATATGATTTTTGCTTAACCGCAATGGCCTTCTTCACACTGCGGGATGACGCCTACAATGGGGGTAGGGTCAATGCCCCGGCGGGTGTAGTAGTCAGAAACTGCTGCTTTAATGGCCTGTTCTGCCAGAACCGAGCAATGCACCTTGACCGGCGGCAGACCGTCCAGCGCCTCCATCACGGCACGGTTGGTGAGCTGAAGGGCTTCGTCGATGGATTTGCCTTTTACCATCTCGGTTGCCATAGAACTGGTAGCTATTGCAGCGCCGCAGCCGAATGTCTTAAACTTGACATCGGTAATGATGTTGTTTTCTACCTTGATATACATCCGCATGATATCGCCGCATTTGGAGTTGCCAACCTCACCCACGCCGTCAGCGTCTGGAATCTCACCCACATTGCGGGGATTGGCGAAATGATCCATTACCTTTTCACTATATGCCATATAAATCCTTCTTTCCTATTTTCAGAGTTTATTATTTTAAAAACCAAGCGTTATTTTCCGTTGCTTTCTTTCATAATATGATCCCAGAGGGGGGACATGCTTCGGAGCTGTTCCACAATCTTGGGAAGCACCTGCAAAATCTGTTCTACATCTTCTTCGGTGTTCTGGTCGCCAAAAGAAAGGCGGAGAGAACCGTGTGCGATTTCGTGGGGAAGGCCGATTGCCAACAGCACATGACTGGGGTCCAGCGAGCCAGAAGTACAGGCAGAACCGGATGAAGCACAGATTCCCTTCATATCCAGCATCAGGAGCAAAGACTCCCCTTCGATTCCTTCAAAGCAGAGGCTCACATTGCCGGGCAAACGCTGTTCCCGGTCACCGTTCAGGCGAGAGCGGGGAATCTGCAAAGCCCCGTCAATGAGCTTGTCCCGCAATGCGGTCAGGCGGATGCGGCGTTCTTCTATGGTGGAGCAGGCTTCTTCCATTGCCACGCCCAGTCCCACGATTTCCGCTACATTTTCGGTTCCTGCCCGGCGGTTACGCTCCTGAGCGCCGCCGTCAATCAGGTTGGGAAGGATGATGCCCTGACGGATATACAGGGCGCCGATTCCTTTGGGGCCATGGAGCTTGTGTCCGGAAAGGGAAAGCATGTCGATGTTCTGCGCTTTCACATCGATCGGGACATTTCCAACTGCCTGCACAGCGTCGGTATGGAACAAGACCTTGTGTTTCTTACAGATAGCGCCCAGTTCCGGGATTGGCTGGAGTGTGCCGATTTCATTATTGGCATACATAATTGTGACCAGAGCGGTGTCGTCCCGAATAGCGGCTTCCAGTTCTTCGGGACGGACGATACCGTTTTCGTGGACATCCAGATAGGTGACAGAAAAGCCTTCTTTTTCCAGCGCCTGCACCGTGTGCAGGATTGCGTGATGTTCAAAAGCGGAAGTGATGATATGCCTTTTGCCTTTTTTGGCCATCAAATGTGCGGCGCCTTTTACCGCCCAGTTATCGGCCTCGCTGCCGCCGGAAGTAAAATAGATTTCGTTGTTTTCGGCTCCCAGACAGCGGGCAATTTTTTCCCGTGCTTCCTCCATGGGCGCCTTTGCCTGACGGCCGACGGAGTAGATACTGGAGGGGTTTCCATATATTTCGGTATAAAACGGAAGCATCGCCTTTAACACCGAGGGGGAAACGGGGGTGGTGGCGGCGTTATCCGCATAAACAATCTGTTTCATGGTAACAATTCCTTTCCGGGAAGAATCTCTTTTGGTTTCTTACAGGTTATAATATACACTATTTTAGTATACTTTTCAAGAGGGTATCAAAAATTCCTTATCAAACGAGGAGAAAAAAGCGTGATAAAGGGCGCTGGTACGGGAAATACTACAAAAAATAGCGGATATGCAGGAACGCTTTTACGGGTGCCACAAGGCCTCAGAAGGGCAAATCCCTTGACACAGGAAAGTATGTAGAGTACAATAAATAAGAATATTTGTGTCCGGAAACAGCTGCATAGCAGCAGATTCCAAGTGAACAGGAACGTCTCAATCTGTTATTTCATGGTTCGGCCCCACAGGCGTTTGCGCCGGGGAAATGGAATCAGATTGTTTTGTTATATATGATAATGGCAGCAGACAGAAACGCAGTTCCGGCCGCCCGTTGCGGAGGAACCTTGCCTGTTGTGCCAGAACTGGAGGTTATTGCGTGATAAAAAAGAATACGACTGTACAGGAAACGGAAAATAAGCCCCGCCGTTCGGGGACGACCCGTAAGCCGACCAAACCGGCAGATGCTCCGCTGTATCAGCGGGTACTGCCTCCAAAACAGATTCGGGAGGAGACCCTTCCGGCGCAGGAAGCACAGGAAGCTCCCCGCACCCGTACCCGCACGAAAAAGAGCGAAACTTCCCGCCCTGCTGCCCGTAAACCGTCTTCGGGCATAAAGAGAGGCCGCAGAAGCCAGGCTCCGCAGAAACCCTCGATGAAGGTGTATTTTCTGGGCGGGCTTAATGAGATCGGAAAGAACTTTACCCTTTTTGAATGTGGCAACGACATGATGATCGTTGACTGTGGACTCGCATTCCCAACGGACGATATGTTGGGAATCGATCTGGTAATCCCGGATTTCACTTTTGTAGAGCGCAACGCCGACAAGATCCGGGGTATTGTATTGACACACGGACATGAGGATCATATCGGCGCATTACCGTATCTGCTCAAAAAAATCAACCTGCCGATTTACGGCACCGCCCTGACGCTCGGACTGGTAGAGGGCAAACTCAAAGAACATGGACTTCACAACAAAGTCAAGCTCCAGGTAACACATCCCGGCCAGTCGGTCAAAATGGGCTGCATGACAGCGGAACTCATCCATGTAAATCACTCTATCTCCGATGCGGTGGGTGTGGCAATTCACAGCCCGGCCGGCACTGTGGTGCATACGGGTGACTTTAAGATCGACTGTACCCCCACACAGGGCGGCATGATTGATCTGGGCCGTTTTGCCGAGCTGGGCCGTGAGGGTGTGCTGGCTCTGATGGCGGATTCTACCAATGCGGAACGCCCCGGCTATACGCAGACAGAGCAAAAGGTGGTTGCAACTTTTGATAATCTGTTTAAGCGGGCCGAAAAAGAGCGTATTATCATTGCGACTTTTGCATCCAATATCAGCCGTGTGCAGCAGATCATCAACTGCGCCGTAAAATACGGCCGCAAGGTTGCTCTCTCCGGCCGCAGTATGCTGAATGTAATGGGAATTGCCACCGAACTGGGATATCTGGATATCCCCGATGGCGTCCTGATCGATATTGACCTGATTAACCGTTATCCCAAGGAGCAGATCGTGCTGGTAACAACCGGAAGCCAGGGAGAACCCATGTCGGCACTTACCCGGATGGCGTTTGCCGACCATCGCAAGGTAGAGGTTGGCCCTGGGGATATGATTATTATTTCGGCACGTCCTATCCCCGGAAACGAGAAGATGGTGGGAACGGTAGTGGATGAACTTCTAAAGCGTGGATGCAGTGTGGTATATGAATCCATGTATGAGGTTCATGTGTCCGGCCACGCCTGTCAGGAAGAACTCAAGCTGATGCAGGGGATTGTCCGCCCCAAGTATTTTATCCCGGTTCATGGCGAGCAGAAGCATCTGCGTAAGCATGCAGGGCTTGCCCGTGATATGGGAATGAGCAGCGAGAATATTTTTATCGGCGACGTGGGCAGCGTGGTCGAATTGAATGAGAATTATATGAAGGCTCTGCCGCCTGTACCTGCCGGCCGTGTAATGGTGGACGGATTGGGTGTTGGCGATGTGGGCAGCATTGTTCTGCGGGATCGTAAGCATTTGGGCGAGGACGGCCTGATTGTGGTGGTGTGTACCATTGCGGCCGGTTCCGGACGGGTTCTGTCCGGCCCGGATGTGGTGTCGAGAGGCTTTGTTTATGTGAGAGAATCTGAGCCTTTGATGGACGAAGCGAAAAAATTGGTGTATAATATACTCGAAAGCAGCGCAGAGGGGGATATCCACGACTGGGGAACTCTGAAAACCCGGATCAAGGAAGGTCTTTCCCGCCTGCTGTATGAGCGCACCCGCAGAAGTCCCATGATACTGCCTATTATCATGGAGGTGTAACGGCAGCCAGAAAAGTGGCTGTTCCGGTTCGATAAAAAGGAGTCGTTAGAATTGAAGCGTCGCAGGATCTGGATATCATCGCCGGTCTATTATGCTCTGGCAGTAGCTATGCTCCTGATGGCAGGAGTCAGCCTGTACTGGAGCCCGGTGGCCTTTGTGGTGGAAGCTACATTGGCGCTGGCTGCCTGTATTATGATTATTATAGGGGAAAAGCGCTTTAAGGCTCATATTGCCAGCGCTGTGAGAGCTGCCAAAAATGTTCTCACCGTTCACGACTATCAGGCGTTGGAGAGCTTTTCCATCCCGGTGGTGGCAACCGCTGAGGAGGGGGATTTGGTATGGGCAAACGAAGCCTTCCTCCAGTCCATCAGCGGACGGCGGGATATCCGTGGCGACGACATTCGGCGATATATCTATCCCAAAACGTTGCATCAGGTGGCAACCGATAAGGGGACGAACGTGTCGATTCGTGACCGGGAATATACGGTTCATGCCGTTCAAACCATCCGGGGATATGTGCTCTATTTTATCGACGATACTTATTTTAAGGAAATTAACCGGCAATATAACGAAAAGCGCCCGGTAGTGGCCCTGATGGCGTTTGACAACCGGGAAGAACTGGCACGGGATTCCTCCGGCATGGAGGATGCCCGTATTGCCTCCGAGGTGGAGGGAGCGCTCACACAGTGGGCGGAAGAAATGGGAGGCTTTCTCAAGAAGCTTTCCGGCGGCCGGTTCCTGATGCTGACGGATGAAGCCCATATTGTGGCGGCAAAGGAAAAGCGATTTGAGATTCTCGATAAGGTTCGGGAAATCAAGACGCAGGAGAACCGCCGTGCAACGGTTTCCATCGGCGTAGGGAGAGGGGCTTCCAGTCTGGCGGAAAGCGAGCACTGGGCACGGCAGGCGCTGGATATGGCGCTGGGCCGTGGCGGCGATCAGGTAGCGGTCAAGCAGAAAGACGATACCTATGAGTTTTTCGGCGGCCTTTCCAAGGGCGTGGAAAAGCGGGATAAAGTGCGTACCCGTGTGATTGCGGCTACCCTTTCCGACCATGTAAACGCCAGCGATGTGGTGCTGATTATGGGGCACAAGTTCAGCGACCTGGATTCCGTAGGCGCTGCGGTGGGCATGTGGAGCGCTGTAACAAAAGGGCTGGGTCATGAGGCGTATATCGTCATCGACCGGGAACAGTCCCTTGCCAAGCAGATTATCAGCAGTATGGAGAAGGTGGCGCAGGATCGTCAGATCTTTATCAGCCCATGGGAAGCCATTCCCATGATTACAGTGCGTTCGCTGCTGATCGTGGTGGACACTCATTCTCCTTCATTTGTTGAAAGCCCGGATGTGCTCAAGGCAGTCCAGCGGGTGGTGGTGATCGATCATCACCGGATGATGGTCAAGCATATCGACAATGCCATTGTGTTTTACCATGAACCTTATGCCAGCTCCGCTTCGGAGATGGTGGCCGAGCTGGTGCAGTATATCAGCGGGAATTGCCTGGGACGTGTAGAGGCCGAGGCACTGATGGCCGGCATTATGCTGGACACCAAGAGCTTCGTTTTAAAAACCGGGGTGCGAACCTTTGAAGCGTCTGCTTATCTGCGCCGACGGGGAGCGGATACGGTGGAAGTCAAGCGCCTGTTCTCCAACAGCATTGATACATACAAGGCAAAGTCCCAGTTGGTATCAAGTGCTGAAATTTATAATAACTGTGCAATTGCCTGTTCTTCCGAACATATCCCGGATATCCGGGTGGCTTCGGCGCAGGCAGCAGATGAACTGCTCTCGATTCAGGGAGTCACAGCTTCGTTTGTACTGTTCCAGATTGGTAATTCGGTCAGCATTTCAGCCCGCTCTCTGGGAGATGTCAATGTACAGATTCTGATGGAGGCGCTGGGCGGCGGCGGCCATTTAACCATGGCGGGGGCACAGTTGGAGAACTCTACTCTGCGGGATGCCCGCCAGAGATTGATTTCGGTGCTTAATGAGCAGCTGGAATCCGCTACGCAGCGGGATAACGGCTGATTGTTAATAGAACAGAGAGATGATACAGGAGGTATTCAGATATGAAGGTAGTATTGCTCGCTGACGTAAAAGGAAGCGGAAAAAAAGGTGAACTGGTGAATGTGTCCGATGGCTACGCCCGGAACTTCCTGTTCCCCAGAAAACTGGCAAAAGAAGCAAACGCTCAGGCTATGAACGAGCTGAAAAATGCCGAGGAAGCCAAGGCTTATAAGATTAAAACCGAAACCGAAGCAGCGAAGAAAGCAGCCGAGCTGCTGGAAGGCAAAACGGTCAAGATGACCGCCAAGGCCGGACAGGGCGGCCGTCTGTTTGGCTCGATTACCGCTAAGGAAATTGCGGAAGCGATCAAAAGCCAGTTCAAGCTGGAAATCGATAAGCGCAAGATTTCGGTTGACGGGGATATCAAGGCGTTTGGCAGCTATTCCTGCGAGATTAAGCTGTATGCTGGCATTACCGCCAAGCTCTTTGTGATGGTAGGAGAGCAGGCATAACACAAGACGATTCTCAATCGAAAAACGATTTGACCTGACAGCGATACCGTTGTCAGGTCTTTGCCGCTTTATTGCAAATGGAAATGAAAACGGGAAAGGAGCAGAGGGAATGGCAGAGAGCAGCGGTGCAGCCGCTTTGGGGACTCAGGCGCTGCCGGGGATAAATATGCCTTTTAGTCCAGAGGCGGAGCAATCGGTTTTGGGTGCGATCCTGCTGGACGCTTCCTGTATGGACCGGGTGACGGAATATCTGCCCAGAGCAGA
Source organism: Candidatus Heritagella gallinarum (assembly GCA_904394685.1). GTDB lineage: Bacteria > Bacillota > Clostridia > Oscillospirales > Acutalibacteraceae > Heritagella_A > Heritagella_A gallinarum. Next base: position 44,587 of record CAJFNK010000026.1, on the reverse strand, counting down.
ATATTTTTATCAGGTAAACAACGCCCTGATTTATGAAGTGATGCTGGAACTGTTTGGTACCGGTCGTCCGGTGGATTTTGTCACCGTGCTGGAGCAACTGAAAGAAAACAGTGCTTTTGATGAATCTTCCGGAAAGGTCTATCTGATGCAGCTGGCACAGATCGTACCTTCTATCTCCAATGTAGAATCCTATGCCCGAATTGTGCGGGATAAGTATGATATCCGCACCCTGATTATAGCGGCCAGAGAGATTCTGGAAGACGCCGCCGAGGGCGGGGCAGAGGCTTCTACGCTGTTGGACTCGGCAGAGCAGCGTATATTTGATATTCGCCGGGGTAAAAATATGCAGGGATTGCAGCCTCTGGGAGAGGTCATTATCGATACGTTTGAGCGTCTGGACAGGCTCAATTCGCCTGATAAAGACCTGTATCGAGGAATCCCTACCGGTATTGGGGAACTGGACGAAACCATTACCGGCCTGAACCGTTCCGACCTGATTATTCTGGCGGCACGTCCCGGTATGGGTAAAACCAGCTTTGCCCTGAATATTGCCCGTCATGCTGCGGTAAAGGCGGGAAAAAAGGTTGCCTTTTTCTCGTTGGAAATGAGTAAGGAACAGTTGGCTTCCCGTCTGCTCTCCACCGAGGCATTGGTGGGCGGCACCAAGCTGCGTACCGGCGAACTGAATGACGGGGAATGGACCCGGCTGATTGAGGGCGGGGACATCCTGTCCCGTGCGCCCATTTATCTCGATGATAATTCCAGCATTACCGTGCCGGAAATGAAGGCCAAGATTCGCCGTTTGAAGGACGTCGATTTGGTCATCATCGACTATTTGCAGCTGATGAACAGTTCAAAGCGTATTGACAACCGTGTTCAGGAAATTTCTGCGATTACCCGAAATCTCAAAATTATGGCCAAGGAACTGAATATCCCGGTCATCACTCTTTCGCAGCTGGCTCGTGCCAGTGAAAAGCGAACAGAACATCGTCCGGTGCTGTCTGACCTGCGTGACTCCGGTTCTATCGAACAGGACGCTGATATCGTTTTGTTCCTGTATCGTGAGGATTATTATCAGGGGGAGGATGCCCCGGATGAAGACCGTGACAAAAACAGCGGCGAGTGTATCGTAGCCAAAAACCGTCACGGTGAAATCAAAACCGTGCCGCTGCACTGGCAGGGAGAATTTATGCGGTTTACTTCGCAGGAGGTTTTCCGCCATGAATGATGCGCTGCAACGGGTGCGGGCATGGATGGAAGAACAACAAATGCTGCCCATTGGTGGGCTGCCTATCGGTGGGAAAATCGTGGTGGGGCTGTCTGGCGGTGCTGATTCGATTGCCATGACAGACCTTTTGGTTCGTCTTTTTGGAAAAGAACCCATTCTCTGCGCCCATGTAAACCATGGAATCCGTGGAGAAGAAGCCGATGGAGACGAGCAGTTTGTGAAGGAATGGTGCCGGGAACGAGGCTTGGCACTTGAAATTTTGCAGGCAGATGTCCCGGCAGAAGCCCAGAAAACCGGCGAGGGGCTGGAAGCCTGCGGCAGACGAATCCGGTATGCTTTTTTTGAAAAGCTGGCGGCAAAAGAAGGAGATCGCATCGCCACTGCACACACCATGAGTGACCAAGGGGAAACTTTGCTGCTTCATTTGTTGCAGGGGACAGGGCTTCGTGGGCTTTGCGGGATACCGCCGGTGCGGGGGAAAATCATCCGGCCGGTGCTTTGCCTGACCCGTGAGGAAATCGAAAGCTATTGCCGGGAGCAGGGGCTATGCTGGCGAACAGACAGCACCAACGCCTGCCGGGCATATACCCGCAACCGGCTGCGGTTGGACGTGATGCCGGTTTTTCGGGAGCTGAACCCCAATATAGAGCAGACATTACACCGCACGGCGGTTTCGCTTGCAAAAGAAGAAAGCTTTTTGGAAGAACAGGCACAGATGCTGTTTCAAAAAGCGCAAAAAGAGGGAGCGCTTCTGCTCCAACCGCTTTGCGAGGCTCCGGATGCCCTTGCAATACGGGCATTGGAACTGTATTTTAAAAATGCAGGCTGCCAGCGTCCCGAATGGGTGCATCTGCAAACGGTTCTGCGTGCTGTCCGTAATGGCGGTGGGCGGGTCAACATTCCCAGCGGATTTGAGGTCAGCGTTTGGCGAGATCGTCTGGAGATTGCGCCGGTTGACCGGGAACCGGGCGGCTGGAAATGCCCGGTTTTGGGGGAGAAAACCCGGATGGGGGATGGCAGAACCCTGTTTCTGGAAGATTTCCCCATAGAAGAAATGAAAAAACGTATAAAATTTCATAATTTGTTATTTCCTAATTTAATGGACTATGATACAATAACTTCTAGTCAGAAAAAAATGGTTATCCGCACCCGCCAGCCCGGCGACCGTTTTGCGCCGGCCGGCAGAGGAGTCACCAAGTCTTTGAAAAAACTGTTTTCAGAAGCAAGAATTCCCCCCTCCCGGCGGGAGAAGCTGGCAGTTTTGGAATTGGATGGGGAGATTCTCTGGGTGGAGGGCTTCGGAATCAGCCAGCGGGTTCGGCTTCGTCCTGAAACCCGGCATGTGCTGCTATTACAGATAGAAGAAGCAATTCAGGCGGATGATACCCCATACAAAATATTGACGGAGGGAGAGCCTTCGGGCTTTTCAGGAAAGGCGTGACAGAAATGGCGCAGAATTTGGAAAACAGCATGATGCAAGACATTCAGGAAGTGCTGCTCAGCGAAGAAACCCTTCAGGGAATTGTCCAGCGGATTGGCGCACAGATCAGCGAAGACTATCGTGACAAAAAGCTGCTGATGGTAAGTATCCTCAAGGGCTCGGTCGTGTTTATGGCCGATTTGATGCGGGCAATCACCATCCCTTGCCGCATCGACTTTATGTCCGTATCCAGCTATGGTTCCGGTACCAAAACTTCGGGCGTAGTTAAGATCATCAAGGATTTGGATATCCCGCTGGAGGGCTATGACCTTCTGATTGTGGAGGATATTCTGGATAGCGGCATGACACTCAGCTACATACTGGATATTTTAAAATCCAGAGGTCCCAGAAGCATCCAGATTTGTACTTTGTTCGATAAGCCGGAACGGCGCAAAGCGGATGTAAAGGCTGCATATGTAGGAGCCCAGGTGCCGGATGCCTTTATCGTGGGCTATGGTCTGGATTATGATGAAAAATATCGCAATCTTCCCTTTGTAGGGATTTTGAAGCCGGAAGCATATGGCGAATAAACCGCCCCGGAAACCCAATATAACAGGTTGTTCATACTGCCTGAAGGAGTGATTTTTAGTTGGATAACAAGAAAGCGATTCGCAACCTTGCGATCTATCTGGGTATCCCCATCCTGCTGTTTGTGGTGATTTTTATGCTCCTGAGCAACCGCCAGGTGCAGACCACTTATAAGTATTCCGATATCGTGAACTTCTTTGAGGAGGAGCAGGTAACGGAATATCGGCTGGACTTGGGCAGCGGTGAGATGATTCTCAAGGTGCAGGAAGAAGGAAAAGATACCCCGAAAGCCATCAGCTATGTGGTTCCCAGCGTTTCAAAGTTTTATAATGATACGCAGAAATACATTGACAGCTATAATGAGAACCACGACAAACGGATGGTTGAGGATGTCCAGCGTCCCGCTGAAACCAGCTGGATTGTGAGCCTGTTGCCCACCATTCTGCTGTTTGGCGGTTTGATCGTGTTCTGGTGGTTCATGTATCGCCGGATGAGTGCCAGCATGGGCGACGCCGGAAAACAGATGAATTTTGGCAAAGCCAAGATCAAGAACATGAACGACGAAAAGCGCAAGACCACCTTTGCAGATGTGGCAGGCGCTGACGAGGAAAAAGAAGAACTTCAGGAAATCGTGGAGTTCCTCAAGAATCCCAAAAAGTATAACGAACTGGGCGCCCGTATTCCCAAGGGCGTATTGCTGGTGGGCCCTCCCGGTACCGGTAAGACCCTGTTGGCCAGAGCTGTGGCCGGTGAAGCAGGCGTGCCCTTCTTCTCCATTTCCGGTTCTGATTTTGTGGAAATGTTCGTAGGCGTGGGTGCTTCCCGTGTCCGTGACCTGTTTGATCAGGCAAAGAAAAATTCCCCCTGCATTATCTTTATCGACGAGATCGATGCTGTGGGCCGTCAGCGTGGCGCCGGTTTGGGCGGCGGCCACGATGAACGTGAGCAGACCCTGAACCAATTGCTGGTGGAGATGGACGGCTTTGGCGCCAACGAAGGCGTAATTATGATCGCCGCCACCAACCGCCCCGACATCCTCGACCCTGCTCTGATGCGTCCCGGCCGTTTTGACCGCCAGGTAATGGTGGGCTATCCGGATATCAAGGGCCGTGAGGAGATCCTCAAGGTTCACGCCAAAGGCAAGCCCATTGCCCCGGATGTGGAACTGAAAACCATTGCGAAATCTACTGCCGGCTTTACCGGTGCTGATCTGGAAAACCTGCTGAATGAGGCTGCCTTGCTGGCTGCCCGCCGGAACCTCCGTGCGATTACCATGACGGAGATTGAGGAAGCCACCATCAAGGTGGTAGTAGGTACCGAGAAAAAGAGCCGTGTGATGTCCGATAAGGAAAAGAAACTCACCGCATATCACGAGGGCGGTCACGCAATCGCCACTTATTACTGTAAGCATCAGGACCCGGTGCATCAGATCTCGATTATCCCCAGAGGAATGGCAGGCGGTTACACCATGCACCTGCCCACCGAAGACCGCTCTTATCAGAGCCGCAATGAGATGCTGGAGAGCCTGATTGTGCTGTTGGGCGGTCGTGTGGCAGAAGCACTAGTGCTGGATGATATTTCCACCGGCGCCTCCAATGACATTGAGCGTGCAACACAGACTGCTCATTCCATGGTGACCAAGTACGGCATGAGCGATACGCTGGGACCCATCAAATATGGTTCCGACAATTCCGAGCCGTTCCTGGGTCGTGACATGGGTCATATCCGCAACTATTCGGAAGAAACCGCCTCTAAGATCGATGCTGAGGTAAAGCGCATGATTACCAATGCCTATCAGCAGACCGAGGATATTCTGAATCAGCATATGGATAAGCTGCATCAGGTGGCACAGTACCTGTTCAAACATGAAAAGATGAGCGGGGAAGAATTTTACCAGATGATGGGAGCTTCCGCTGTGGAATCGCTGCCCCAGCAGGATGACTACTGGAAGGTAGACGACGAGGAGACTTCTGAAACAGAGTAAGGGATTCCCGCAGATGTAAGAGCGGAAATCAAAAAGAATCACAAAAGGGAAGGCTTTTCCATAAGCTCTTCCCTTTTTCGTGTGTTTTGATAAAGGAGGCCAGTCTATGGCAAAAAAACCAGCCTATGGCAACGACAGTATCTCGGCTCTCAAGGGGGCCGACCGTGTGCGCCGTCGTCCCGCCGTCATTTTTGGCTCTGACGGACTGGAAGGCTGTGAACATTCCATTTTTGAAATCCTCTCCAACTCCATCGACGAGGCCAGAGAGGGCTATGGAAAGAAGATTATCGTCACCCGGTATGCAGACCATTCCGTGGAGATCGAAGACTTTGGACGTGGAATCCCGGTGGACTTTAACCAGCGGGAACAGCGGTATAACTGGGAGCTGGTATTCTGCGAGATGTATGCCGGCGGCAAATATAATAACAATCAGGGCGGGAGCTATGAGTATTCTCTTGGTCTGAACGGTCTGGGACTTTGTGCAACACAGTATTCTTCGGAATATATGGACGTGGATATCCGCAGCGGTGGCAGCCGGTATACCCTACATTTTGAAAAGGGCGAGAATATTGGCGGGCTGCACCGGGAGGACTATGCCAAAAAGGATACCGGCAGCCGTATCCGCTGGAAGCCCGATTTGGAGGTTTTTACCGATATCGATGTACCGGCGGAATATTATCTCGATATTATCAAGCGTCAGGCGATTGTCAATGACGGCGTAACCTTTGTGTTCCGCAACGAGGTCAACGGCAAGTTTGAAACCACCGAATTTTCCTATGAGAATGGAATCGTTGACCATGCCAAAGAGCTGGCAGGGGAAGACAGCCTTACATCGGTACAGTTTTGGCAAACCGAGCGCAAGGTGCAGGATCGTGCTGATAAGCCGGAATACAAGACCAAAATCAATGTCGCAGTGGCGTTTTCCAACAAAACTCATGCGTCGGAATATTATCATAACTCCAGCTGGCTGGAGCATGGCGGCGCACCGGACAAGGCTGTCCGCAACGCTTTTGTGTATCAGATCGACGCATATCTCAAGCAGACGGGGAAATACAATAAAAACGAGAGCAAAATCACCTTCCCCGATGTGGAGGACTGTCTGATTATCGTGATTTCCTCGTTTTCCAATGTGACTTCCTATGAGAACCAAACGAAAAAGGCGATTACCAATAAGGGAATTCAGGAAGCCATGGTGGAGATGCTCCGCCATCAGCTGGAAATCTATTTTATCGAGAACCCCATGGATGCCGATAAAATTGCCGGGCAGGTGTTGATCAATAAGCGCAGCCGTGAGGACGCCGAAAAAACCCGTCTGAACCTGAAAAAGAAGCTCACCAGTAATATGGATGTGACCAGCCGGGTGGCAAAGTTTGTGGATTGCCGCAGCAAAAACCCGGAGGAACGGGAAATCTTTATCGTGGAGGGCGATTCGGCATTGGGCGCCTGTAAGCAGGCAAGAAACCCGGATTTTCAGGCGATTATGCCCATTCGGGGAAAAATTCTCAACTGCCTGAAAGCGGACTACGACAAGATTTTTAAAAGCGACATCATCACCGACCTTATCAAAGTGTTGGGATGCGGCGTACAGGTAAAGTCCAAAGCGAACAAAGAGCTTTCTTCCTTTGATATCAACTCCCTGCGCTGGAATAAAGTCATTCTCTGCACCGATGCCGACGTAGACGGCTTCCAGATTCGCACTCTGCTTTTGACCATGCTCTATCGTTTGACGCCCGACTTGATTCAGGCGGGAAAGGTCTTTATCGCAGAATCTCCCCTGTATGAGATTACCTGTAAGGACGACACCTATTTTGCCTATAACGAGCGGGAAAAAGATGAATTTCTGCAAAAGCTGGAAGGGAAGAAATTTACCATCCAGCGCTCGAAAGGATTGGGTGAAAACGAGCCCGACATGATGAACCTGACCACGATGAATCCGGAAACCCGCCGCCTTATCAAGGTGTTGCCCGATGATGTGGAGCACACAGCAGCCGTGTTCGACCTGCTGTTGGGTGATAATCTGGCTGGACGGAAAAGCCATATTGCTGAAAATGGTCATCTGTATATCGATGATCTGGATATTTCATAAGAAAGGAGAGGAACAAAATGCCGAGAAAAAGAAGTGACAGCCAACCGGCCAAGCGTTCGGGCAAACCAAAGGGCTATATTGCCGGGGCGGGCGAAGTAGTGGAACAGCGCATCACCGATACGCTGGAAAAAAACTATATGCCCTATGCTATGAGCGTGATTATGTCCCGTGCAATCCCGGAAATCGATGGGTTTAAGCCTTCTCATCGAAAGCTGCTGTTTACCATGTATAAAATGGGGCTGTTAAATTCCGGCCGCATCAAAAGCGCCAATATTGTGGGACAGACCATGAAGCTGAACCCGCACGGCGACGCTGCTATTTATGACACGATGGTTCGTCTCTCCCGTGGTTATGAAGCGCTTTTACATCCCTATGTGGATTCCAAGGGAAACTTTGGTAAGTACTATTCCCGTGACATGGCGTGGGCAGCTTCCCGATACACAGAGGCCCGTTTGGATGCCCTGTGTCAGGAGCTGTTCCGGGATATCGATAAAGATACCGTGGACTTTGTTGATAACTACGACAACACGATGAAGGAACCCACGCTGCTGCCTGCCACCTTCCCGTCGGTGCTGGTAAACGCCAACACCGGTATCGCTGTTGGCATGGCAAGCTCGATTTGCCCGTTTAACTTGGCAGAGGTTTGCCAGACCACGATTGCCCGTATCCGTGACCCGGAGCATGACCTGCTCTCTACCTTGCAGGCGCCCGACTTTCCCGGCGGCGGACAGATTATTTTTGACCGCAAGGCCATGGAAGAAATCTATCGTACCGGCCGTGGCGGCATCCGGGTTCGCTCCCGCTATGCCTATGATAAATCCGCCAACTGTATCGATATTACCCAGATTCCGCCTACCACCACCATCGAGGCGATTGTGGAAAAAATCGTAGAGCTGGTGAAGCAGAGTAAAATTAAAGAAATCGCCGATGTGCGTGACGAAAGCGGCTTGGAAGGCCTGAAGATCACCATTGACCTGAAACGTGGCGCCGACCCGGAAAAACTCATGCAGCGCCTTTTCAAGATGACGCCGTTGGAGGATACCTTCTCCTGCAATTTTAATGTGCTGATTGCAGGAACGCCCCGTGTGCTGGGGGTGGGCGAGCTTCTGGATGAGTGGACGGCTTTCCGTGTGGAGTGCGTGCGCCGCCGCACCTATTATGATTTGCAGCAAAAGGAGCAAAAGCTCCACCTGCTCCGTGGTTTGCAGGTAATTTTGCTGGATATCGACAAGGCGATTGCCATTGTCCGCAACACCGAGGAGGAACAGGAAGTGGTTCCCAACCTGATGATCGGCTTTGGAATCGATCAGGTTCAGGCGGAATATGTGGCGGAAATCAAGCTGCGCCATCTCAACCGGGAATATATCCTCAAGCGTACCGAAGAAATCGAGCAGCTGGAAAAAGATATTGCCGACCTCAAAGCCATTCTGGAATCGAAATCGAGAATCAAGAGTATTATCATCCGGGAACTGGAAGCGGTGGCAAAGAAATACGGACAGCCCCGCAAGAGCCTGCTTTTGTATGCCGACGAGGTGGAGGAATATTCTCCCGAAGAAGATGTGCCGGATTATCCGGTGAATCTGTTCTTTACTGCGGAGGGATATTTCAAAAAGATTACGCCTCTCTCCCTGCGTATGAGCGGAGAGCAGAAGCTGAAAGAGAACGACTCGATCATCCAGCAGCTGGAATCTACCAACAATACAGAGCTTTTGTTCTTTACAGACAAATGCCAGGTGTATAAAACCCGTGCCAGCGATTTTGCCGACACGAAAGCAAGCGTGCTGGGAGAGTACATCCCCGCAAAGCTGGGCATGGACGAGGGCGAGAGCGCTGTGTATATGGCGGTGACGAAAAATTATGAGGGGTATATGCTGTTTGTGTTTGAAAACGGCAAGATCGCCAAGGTGGAGATGAGCTCTTATGCCACCAAAACCAACCGGAAAAAGCTCATCGGCGCATACAGCGACAAATCTCCTCTGGCAGCGGTTCTCTATGTCCCAGAGGACTGTGAACTGCTTCTGACTTCTTCTGCCGGGCGTCTGCTGCTGTTCCACACCGGTTCGGTGCAGGCAAAAAGCAGCCGAAGCACGCAGGGCGTAGCGGCCATGACGCTCAAGCGTGGCCAGAAGGTGATCCGGGCGCAGAAGTATGAGGAGGGCATGCTCAAAAAGCCAGACCGTTATCGTAAGGCTCTCCCGGCTTTGGGAGCGATGCCGGCTGCGGAAGAAACCGAAGGGGAACAGATGACAATGGCATAAAAAATCCCCTTCCGGGATATTTCCCGAAAGGGGCATGTGGGAATCTTCTCCGGGCAAACGCCTTTCCGTAGAAGACTCTGCACCTATGATGTGCAGTTTTCCACCGGTTATTCACATTTTTTCAAAATAAATCCCGATCTTTGCAGGAAATGCTTGCGTATTGGTGGGGATTGTGGTATGATACAAAAAGTAGTTTGATACAGGAGGCAGCAGATTATGGGCGCACTTGAATATGTTTTTGGCGCTGTATTGCTTTTGTTTTCCCTTGGAATTATTGTAATTGTCCTGCTTCAGGAAGGCCATCAGAAGAACATCGGTGTGGTAACCGGTGGTGCTGATACCTTCTTCTCCAAGAACAAAGCTCGTTCTATCGATGCTTTTCTGGCGAGATGGACAAAGGTAATTTCCATTGGATTCTTTTTGCTGGTGATTGTGATTAACATCATCATGTATTTCAGCGCTAAATAACAAAGTAAGACAAAATTCCCCGCTGGTGTTTTCATAACATGGCGGGGTCTTTTTCTGTCTAAAGCTTTGCCCGTCCAAAGCGTTTGCCCGTCCAATTGGGACAGGGAGAAATTGGTAGTAAATGAAATGAATAAGATGTGAAAGAAAAGAGAAAGAGTAATAGTATGGCAAAAAAGAAAAATACGATTGCAAAACAACTGGAAAAAACATTGATGCGGTTTCGTGGAAAAATGACCGCAAAAGAATTGAGAAAAAAAGCCGGGATTCGGGATAAGGGCAAGTTCCGCCGGGTTCTGGACGAAATGAAAGAGGAGGGAAAAATCACTATCGATCGAAGCCATGTGGTGGAACTCATCAAGCAGGAAGATCGCAAGCAGGCCGTGATTGTTTCGCTCTCCAAGGGCTTTGCCTTTGCCCGTTTGGAAGGGGAGGAATCCCCCGACCTGTTTATTCACAGCAGTGCATTGAACGGCGCTCTGCTGGGGGATAGGGTAGAAGTGCTGCCCATTGCAGACGACCCCAAAGGGCCAAGCGGCCAGGTGCTGAAAATTGTGGAGAAAAAAGAGCAGCGCACCACAGGTACGATTGTGCGGGAAGGATATTATTTTGCCCTGCGTGCCGACTGTGCAATCCGGTATGACCTTTCCATTATGGAGCGGGATCTTCTGGGAGCCAAAGAGGGCGACAAGGTGATGGCGGAGTTATACACCCGGCCGGGCGGCGATCGTCTGTTTGCCCGTGTTGTCAAGGTGTATGGAGCCGGTTCCAGCGCCCGTGTATGTGCTGATGCAATTCTGGAGCAGAATGATATCCCGGCGCAGTTCCCGCCGGAGGTGCTGGAAGAAGCCCGCATAGCCGGAGAGCGCCCCATCACTGACGCTGAACGCAAGGGACGTCTGGATTTGAGGAAGCTGGGGATTTTCACCATCGACAGCGCCTCTGCCAAAGATTTGGACGATGCGATTTCGGTGAGCCGTACCCGTTCCGGTGGATATAAACTGGGAGTTCATATCGCAGACGTTTCCCATTATGTCAAAGAGGGAACCCGTCTGGATCAGGAAGCTATTTCTCGTGGAACCTCGGTGTATTTTGCCGACCGTGTGGTACCGATGCTACCCGAAGCCTTGTCCAACGGAGCCTGCTCTCTGAATGCCGGAGAGGACAAGCTGACGTTTTCTGCTATTATCCATCTGGACGGACAGGGAAATATTGAAAAATATGAATTTAAAAAGAGCATCATTCACTCCAAGGTGCGGGGCGTATACAGCGAAGTCAACGAGATTTTTGCAAAAACCGCTTCTAAAGAACTCCGCTCCAAATATTCTCCCGTGATGCGTGGTCTGAACGCAGCCAGAGAGCTGGCAGAAATTTTAAAACAGCGTGCCAAAGAACGTGGCAATATGGAGCTGGAAAGTGTGGAATCCCAGTTTGTATTGGACGAAAACGGCATTTGTGTGGATGTAAAGCCTCGCCACAGCGGCGAAGCCGAGGAGATGATCGAACAGCTGATGATCTGTGCCAATCAGGCGGCAGCAAAGCTGGCACAGGAAAAGGGACTTCCTTTTGTCTATCGTGTTCATGGCCAGCCGGAACAGCGCCGGATTGATACGCTGATAGAGTTGCTGGATGCGCTGGGAATCAGCGCCAAAGAAATCCGTCAGGGTGAACCAAAAGCCAGAGAGTTCTCTGCCATTCTCAACCGGGTAAAGGATACCCCGGCACAGCGGGTGGTTTCCCATCAGCTGCTGCGTACCATGGATAAAGCCCGGTATTCCACCGAGCCGATCGGGCATTTTGGTTTGGCGCTGGCCGATTACAGCCACTTTACTTCTCCTATCCGGCGGTATCCCGATACCGCTATTCACCGCATCCTTTCGGCGCTGGCCGAGGGGAAAAAGCCGGCAGAAATCAGCCGTCACTATGCGGCTTTTGCCCAAACGGCCGCCGAGGAGTCTTCCCGGCTGGAGGTTCGGGCCATGATGGCAGAGCGCTCAGCGGAGGATTGCTATATGGCAGAATATATCCGCCAGCATATCGGCGAGGAATTTACCGGGATCATCAGCGGCGTAACACAGCGTGGTGTGTTTGTACAGCTGGAAAGCAGCGTGGAGGGCTTTGTGCCAGTAGACAGCTTTGAGGGCTGTCAGTTCCAGTTTGACGGGATGATTACCCAGTATGACGCCCTGAGCCATCGGAAGCTGACGATTGGGCAGGAACTGCGAATCCGGGTAGCAGCGGCAGACGTTGCCACGGGGCGGATTGACTTTCTTCCGGCCGAGCAAGAGGATGCTGACTGAGTTTTGAAAAAACGCAAACACCTTTTCAGGATGACTGAAAGGGTGTTTTTTCTTTGCTCTGCATAAACAATGGAATATTTGTCCAATATAAAAGCATATCCATATGGTAAAGAAAGGCGGAGAGAATATGGAACTGGCCATGAAACTGACACAGGTTATGCAGAGAATGGAGGCGCAGCGAGTGGGAGAACACAAAGTGGAGGAGCAGTCTCAAAAGCTGTTGGAGGAAATTCGAGAAATCAAGCAGGAGATTGCCTGTAACGAGGGCTGGTTTTCCATGGAGCTGGATGAAGATCTCATCGAAGCCTGCGTGTATCAGGGGCAGGCGCTGCGTGCCCGGTATCGGTATCTGTTGCGGCGTGCCCGCCAGGAAAAAGTACAGGCGCCGATGTTTCAGTAATTACAATCAGGAGGGATCAAAGTGCCGGATATGGTAGTATGGTGGGTAGCAGGAGGAGTATTGCTGTTGCTGGTGATCGTGCAGGTGTGTGCCCGGAGCCGGCATCCCATCCGCAATGCGGTGGGCGGGATGCTGCTGGGGTGGCTCAGCCTGCTGGCTGTGAATGTGTCGGGGGTATTCACAGGGGTAACGCTGCCACTCAGTCCGTTGAGCCTGGGAGTGGCAGGCGCTGCCGGAATCCCCGGCGTTACGGTGCTGCTGTTGCTCAATATGGTGATGATCCCCTAGGGGCTATCTGAAAAGTCGAAATTATCGTCTTTTCCTACAATCAATGACAGCTACTGCGTTAAAAAACTCGGAATCCATCAAGGGTTCCTGCGTTTTTTGCCTTGTATCTACCTATTGCTTGTGGAAAATTCGTCAATTTCTTAGTTTTCAGAAACGCCCTGATTGATTTTCGAAAATTTTATAAGTTGGCCTGAATCTTTCAGATCTGGAACCTCAAAAAGCCTGTCCCGCATATAGTGGAACAGGCTTTTTTGGAGGTGAAGGGATGATAAGCGTATATTACAGCGTCAAACCTGGTGAGAGTCTTGCGGAGATTGCTCGGCGTTATCGGATAGAAGCAGAGGAATTGATTCGTCTGAATCGTCTGGATCATAAAATCCCTCTAGCAGAGGGACAACACCTGCGGATTCCCATCCGTGAACCACTGCGCCGGAAAGAGAAAACTTTACAGAAGGATACAGAATGGCTGACTGTTTTGGAAGGAGAGACTGCTGATAAGGCGGCAAAACGAGCAGGAATCAGTCGGGAATTGCTTTTGTGGCTCAATGGAATTCGGCGGGAAGAAGAAATCCACGCAGGGCAACGCCTGCGTATCAGGCCGTAATGGGTCAAACCCTTGCTTTTTATCTGGAATTTTGCTATAATAAATCAACAAATAATCCATAAATTTTGGGAAGGATGAAAAGCAATGTTGGTGTATGCAGGAATAATGGGAGTCGCTGCCCTTTTATTTTTTGGAGTAGGGATGTTGATTTACAAGGGAAAACCTCATCTGCTGTTTAATGTAAAAGGGGTAAAGGATCGTGCCGCCTTTGGAAAAGCGGTTGGATTGCCGGTTTTTCTGGTAGCGGCTGTTTGTCTGCTCAGTGGCATTGCAGCACTGATTGGCGGAGAAAATTCTGCTACGATTTATACAGCTGTCGGGTTGTTCGTAGCAGGCTTTGTTGGCGCCTTTGTCTGGATTGAAGTGATCAAGCATAAGTTTGGCGTTGCAAAGTAATTGTTTTTTGATATCTCTGGGCCAAGCAGCTCACAGACAGAGGTGTTTTGCAGAATATAGTGCCCACCGCAAATAGAGTATCTTCCCGGAAAATCAGGATGTGTGAATGTCAGAGGCTCGATGCAGTGGTGTCGAGCCTCTGTTTTTGATTTTATAGCTGTATCAGCTCATACGATCAAGATTCATAAAGGGAGATAGTAGTTAAAAAATCGGTACTCGAATCAATGAATGTAGCGAGGGAAAAAAGCCATCGTATCGTGGCTTGGAGTTTATAAAAAATGATTTACAAGGGAGGAAATGGATGATGGCAAAGCTGGAACTCAGTTTACAAGGAGATTTTAGAGAAATTCTCAATCGGATTGTAAGCGGAATACAGAACAGCAGTATGTCGGCTTCACTGGAGGATGCCAGCGATTTTTGCGGCGAAGGAGCCCGATGCAGCGTGCGTGTTTTTGAGCGATACAGTTGGATGGGCAGCAACCGTGTAAGCATGAGCGTAACACTGTTTCAAAGTGGAGATGGCCCCATTCATCTATCGGCGATTACGGCCGGCGGCAGTCAGGCCGTGTTCTTTAAAGTGAACACAATTGGAGAAAACGCTTTTCTGGATAAACTTCGGGAGATTCTTTGAACAACTTTTGAAACATAATCAAATCGATATGATTTAGAAAAGCGTATTTTGTACACAGGATGTTTGTAGACACTCTAGCAGGTAAAAAGTAATCTAGAGCGGGAGGATGCGGCCAATGTCCAACGAAAAGGTTTATGCGATGAAATTTTCAAAGATTTATCCTCTTTTGGTTCAAAAAGCCTTGAAAAAAGGGAGAACGCAAGAGGAAGTAGACGAAGTGATTTCCTGGTTGACCGGATATTCAGGAGAGGAGATTGAAAGAATCGCACAGTCTGAACTGGATTACGGCTCCTTTTTTCTCAATGCACCTAGTCCAAATCCCAACCGTGTTCTTATTAAGGGCGTTGTGTGCGGCGTTCGGGTAGAGGAGATCGAAGAACCTCTGATGAGAGAAATCCGCTATCTCGATAAGCTTGTTGATGAGCTTGCAAAGGGGAAAGCGATGGAGAAGATCTTGCGTACTTCTACCCCAAAAACAGACAAATGAGAAAGGTGAAAAAGACGTGTTAAAAGCAAAAAAACTTGCAACAGTTTTTGCAATATTGGCGGCGGCGCTCTATGCGCTGAATATTCCGATCTCCAAGCTGTTGCTTCAAAATGTAGGTGCAACGATGATGGCGGCTTTCCTGTATTTGGGCGCCGGAATTGGGATGTTGTTGTACCACTTTTTCACCTCGGCTGTTGGGAAAACTTCCAACAAAGAGCCATTGACGAAAAAAGAGTTGCCTTATACCGTGGCAATGGTAGTTCTGGACGTGGCTGCGCCGATTCTTCTGATGGCCGGAATCAGCCGTACTACGTCGGCCAATGTATCGCTACTCAATAACTTTGAGATTGTGGCAACTTCGCTGGTGGCGTTGTTGATCTTTGGGGAAGTGATCTCTAAAAGACTATGGTTCGCAATTTTGCTGGTGACAGCTGCCAGTATGATACTCAGCTTTGAAGGCACAGGTGCTTTCGTTTTTAACGAAGGTTCCCTGCTGGTTCTGGGAGCCTGCCTCTGTTGGGGTGTTGAAAACAACTGCACCAAGATGATCAGCCATAAAAGTTCAGAAGAAATTGTCGTGATTAAAGGCTGTTTTTCGGGATTAGCCAGTTTCCTCATTGCCCTGTTGTTGGGAGAAAAAGTTCCAGATCTCAGTCTGATTGCGGCGATTTTGCTGCTTGGCTTTGTTTCTTATGGCTTGAGCATTAATTTTTACATTATGGCACAGAAAGATTTGGGCGCAGCGAAAACCAGCGCCTATTATTCCATAGCGCCGTTTCTGGGAGTGGCTTTCAGCATGCTTCTGGTGGGCGAGAGGCCGGAGTGGTCGTTTTATCTTGCGCTGGCTTTGATGGTTTTCAGTACCGTGATTTTGACAAAGGATACAGTGGAATTACAGCACAACCATGAGCATGAACATATTCATTGCCATGCACATGCCCATGGCAATCTGATCCATACCCATGAGCATATACATAGGCACAGCCATTTGCATATTCACGAGGATGGAACAGACTCCCATCTTCATTCCCATGTAGATTTGCAGGATCACAATCATCCTCATCCAACTAGGATTTGAGAGTGTGTTTTTGGAAAAGGCATATTACAAACAAAAGGCAGATACCATGGTATCTGCCTTTTGTTTGTATGAGTAAACGTATCTTTATTTTTGCAGCAGTTCATCAATCCACTCGGCAACGCTCGCATAGGTTTTTGCAACAGCAGCAGCCACACGAGGTTCAGCAGAGTGGGGAGCAGCGCCATGAAAAGCCGTGATCATGGGCAAATCGTTGCTGCCATCACCAATCGCATAAATACAGTCAGGGTCCCAGCCTTTTATTTCTGCCAGCCGGCGCAGGCCGTTTCCTTTGCTAGAACCAAAGGCCGTGGTATCCACATAGTTGCGGTTTACATGAGAGGCTGTCTTCCCAGAATGGTATGTATCCAGTTCATTGGCAAACCGGTGTGCCGTTTCGTCGTCTGCCAAAACAGTGCTGATTTGAATGACGCCCGTTAATTTTTGCATTTCGTCAGGTTCCAGACGGCCTAGATTGCAAATAGAATGCCAGGCTTTTGACCAGAATGGGTCTGTTTCGTCTTTGATGTGGATTGCCATTCCGTTGTGGGTTGCTGCCAGATAAAGCGGCATTTCGTCGAGTTCTGGCCTCGAAAGAATCTGACGGGAGATGTCATCGGGGAGTGAGTCGGACCACAGCAGAGTTCCGTCCGGCTCGTGAAGTGCGGCTCCGTTTACACAGATCAGAAAATCTACCGGGATATGATATCGCTCAAGTTCGGGCAAAATCATAGGATAGGGGCGTCCCGTCACAATCCCAAAAAGGTTTCCCTCCTGCTGCCAGCGCCGAACAGCGGCAATGTTTTTAGGAATTGAGCCTTCCCCCAGATGGAAGGTTCCGTCAAAGTCAGAAGCTAAAACTTTCATCGCAGTCAAATCCTTTCAAAACCGTCGAAATAGTATCCCTTAACCGATATTCCAAACGAGCAGACTCTTGCTGTCAAAATGGAATTTTATGGCTCTCTGTTGGAAGAATCCCAATTATTTCTATCATTCAGTATATCATTTTTTCTGCTTAATTGCAAAGTGCCTTAAAACCACAAGGAAAAGGCAAATTCTGGCCTGCCGTTGCATTTTTTTCTTGAATGTGATAAAATGTCCCCGGATGTTAGCTTTGACTAACAAATTCTGAGAGGGAAGGCTATACCATGAGATTATGTGATGGAGAACCGGGAGGAAGATACCGGGTCGAAGAAATCTGTCTGGCTATGCAGATGGAACGCCGTTTGGAGGCGTTGGGACTCACTCCCGGAGGATTCATCGAAATTATGAATAAAAAGCCCAGAGGTGCTCTGGTGGTTAAATTTCGAGGGTCAAGATTTGCCATTGGAAGAAAAATGGCAGAAAATATCCAGGTTCGGGAGGTTCTGTCTAAATGAAAAACGAAGAAAAACGGCCTGCCGGTACCAAGTCTAAAAAAGAAATCCGGGTTGGCTTTATCGGAAATCCAAACTGCGGAAAAACTACCCTGTTTAATGCTTATACCGGCGCCAATCTAAAGGTGGCCAACTGGCCCGGCGTAACGGTGGAAAAGGTAGAAGGCTCCATGGAATTTCAGGGGTATTCCATCCGGCTGGTAGACCTTCCGGGAATTTACAGCCTCACTTCCTATACCATGGAAGAAAAAGTATCCCGTGAATATATCCTCAGCGACGAGGTAGATGTCATCGTAGATGTGGCCGATGCTTCGGCGTTGGAGCGTAACCTGTATCTCACCTTGCAGCTGATTGAACTGGGAAAACCGGTTGTGCTGGCTCTGAATATGATGGATATTGTGGAGAAGCGGGGCATGGAGATCGACATGCACCGTTTGCCCGAAATGCTGGGGATCCCGGCCATTGCCGTCAGCGCCCGCAAACGCCGGGGGTTGGATGTGCTGATGCACGCTGTCATCCACCACAGCGACCAACGGGAGCAGACGCCGCTGATCCATCACCATGACAGTCGCAAATCCAAACACATCCACGAACATCATGAAGAGTTCGCCATGGTGTACAGCGATGAAATTGAAGATAAGATCGATATTGTAAAGGCGGAACTGAAGCAGAAATATCCTTCACTTACCAACCACCGCTGGCATGCCATGAAGATTTTGGAGGGCGACCCGGTGATTATGGAGAAGTATCCGCTTTCGCTTCCAGAAGGTCTGGCAGATTCTTGTGGCAAAGAAATCATCAATGAAAAATATGATTTTATCGAGGAGATCATTCAGGAAACGCTGGTCAACCGGGAGGATAAAGCAGTTCGTACCGACCGCATCGACCGCCTGCTGACCCACCGCTGGCTGGGCTTTCCCATTTTCCTGTTGATTATGGGGCTGGTGTTCCTACTCACATTTACCGTGGGCGACTGGCTCAAGGAATATATGAGCCTGTTTTTGGAATGGGGCTCCGAGACTCTGCGCCAGGGGATGGAAGCGGCCTCCATCAACGCCATGCTGATCTCGTTGGTGGTAGACGGTATTGTGGCCGGGGTGGGAGGTATCCTCACCTTTTTACCCAATATCTTTATTCTGTTTTTGGCGCTGGCTTTTTTGGAAGACAGCGGTTATATGTCAAGAGCGGCCTATGTCATGGATGGAATAATGAGCCGTCTGGGTCTTTCCGGGCGTGCGTTTATCCCTATGATTCTGGGGTTTGGCTGCACAGTCCCTGCTATCATGGCGTCCCGTGCGCTGGAAGACCGGCGTGACCGGATGAAAACGATGCTGGTAACGCCGTTTATGTCGTGCAGCGCCCGCTTGCCTATTTATGTGCTGTTTTCCGAGATGTTCTTTGGCGACAACGCTTTGCTGGCGGCCTACTCGATGTATGTGCTGGGACTGGTGGTTGCGATTCTGGTGGCCTTTGTGCTGCATTTGATCGACCGGAAAAATTCAAGTTATACATTGCTGATCGAATTGCCGGAATATAAAGCGCCCAGCGCCCGTACGATTGCTATTTATGTCTGGGAGAAAATCAAGGATTATCTGACCAAAGCCGGTACAACGATTTTTATCGCCTCGATTATCATGTGGGTGATTTTGAATTTTGGCCCCAACGGATATGTGACGGATATCGGGCAGAGCTTTGGCTCCATGCTGGGAAAATGGATCGTCCCGGTGTTTATCCCCATTGGTTTGGGATATTGGCAGATCGTGGTGGCACTGATTGCCGGTATTTCTGCCAAAGAAGTGGTGGTGTCCAGCTGTTCGGTTCTGTTTGGTATCAGCAACGTGACCTCTGCGGCGGGAATGGCTTCGCTGTCGTCTGTGTTGGGCGGTATGGGATTCGGTATGTTGAACGCCTACTCCCTGATGGTGTTTAGCCTGCTGTATATCCCCTGTATCGCTACACTTGCCACCATTCGCCGTGAATCCGGAAGTTGGAAATGGACAGGAATGGCAGCCGGGTTCCAGCTGGTGCTGGCGTGGCTGGTTTCCTTCTTGGTGTTCCAGATTGGAGGGCTGTTTGTATGATAGAAGCCCTGATATTGGGCGTGATTCTTCTTTGGGCCGCCGCCGCTGTCTGGTGGAGATATCGACGCAAAAAGTCGGGGAAAGGCTGTTGCGGCGGATGTTCGGGCTGTTCAGGCTGTTCAAGCCATTCTGTTCAGAACTGGTATACAAAAAAGACAAAATGAAGCATGTTGAAAGCCGGCTTGTTTTGGAGCCGGCTTTTGCTATGTTCTGATATGGGAACTCTCATTCATAATGAACGCTCGTTGACGGCTGATTTCAAAATGGGTATAATAAAATTGCATAGAAATCAATTGGCACAGAGTGACAAAATTCGATGCTATGAATAAAGGAGGCTGTTCTATGAGTGTTCCAACCCCTCACAACCATGCTAACGTGGGCGACATTGCCAAAACGGTTTTGATGCCCGGAGATCCGCTTCGGGCCAAATATATTGCGGAAACCTATCTCACCAATCCGGTATGCTTTAACACGGTGCGGAATATGCTTGGATATACGGGAGAGTATCAGGGAAAACGGATTTCGATAATGGGCAGCGGAATGGGAATCCCTTCTATGGGGATTTACAGTTATGAGCTGTATCATTTCTATGAGGTGGAAAGCATTATCCGAATCGGTTCTGCCGGTGGAATTGCGGACGGCGTGGCCTTGCGGGATCTTGTGCTGGCGATGGGGGCCTGCACCGATTCCAACTATGGCTCTCAGTTCCGTCTGCCGGGAACCTTTGCTCCTACCGCTGACTTTTCTCTGCTGGAAAAAGCAGTACAGGCTGCCCGGAAAATGGGTGTCCCGCATCATGTGGGGAGCGTTATCAGCTCTGACCTGTTTTATGGCGATTATGCCGACAGCCTGACAGACTGGAAAAAAATGGGCGTATTGGCGGTGGAGATGGAATCTGCGGGATTGTATATGAACGCAGCGAGAGCGGGCAAAAAGGCACTGGCGATGTTTACCGTTTCCGATCTGCCGTTGACCGGGGAGGGGCTCTCTGCGGATGACAGGCAGATGACCTTTACACAGATGATGGAAGTGGCGCTGGAAATCGCAGAATAAAGGGGGCACACCATGGAGAAGCGGGAAAAAGAGCTGTGCCGTCTGGCTTTAGAGGCTCGTGAGCAGGCCTACTGTCCCTATTCAGGATTTGCCGTTGGCGCCGCTTTGTTGTGTGATGACGGAAAGATGTATACTGGATGTAATATTGAATCATCTTCATACTCTCCGTCGATTTGTGCCGAGCGGGTCGCTTTTGCAAAAGCGGTCAGCGAAGGGGAGAGAGACTTTGTGGCGATTGCGGTGGCAGGTGCTAACAGGGGAGAAATGCCGAAAACAGAATGTCCTCCTTGTGGCGTATGCCGTCAGGTCATGGCAGAGTTTTGTGATTTTGAGAAATTTATAGTACTTATGGTAAAAAGCAAAAACGAATATACAAAGTGTACGTTAAAAGAACTGTTTCCATGGGCATTTGGTGTGGAGAACCTGCAAAAGGGGGATTGAGCGATGCACATGTACGATATCCTTTCCAAAAAGCGAACAGGACTTGCTTTAAGCCGGGAAGAAATTACATTTTTTGTGGAAGGCTTTACAAAAGGGGAAATCCCCGACTATCAGGCGGCAGCGCTGCTGATGGCGATTTGTATCCGTGGGATGGACGAGGAAGAAACCACAGCGTTGACCCTGGCGATGGCACACTCTGGAGAGATGGCAGATCTCTCCGGTATCCCCGGTATCAAGGCGGATAAACACAGTACCGGCGGCGTAGGGGATAAAACGACGCTGATTGTTGCGCCATTGGCAGCGGCCTGCGGAGTAGTGGTGGCAAAAATGAGCGGCCGGGGGCTTGGCTATACAGGCGGAACCATCGACAAGCTGGAATCCATCCCCGGTTTTTCCACCAACCAGACACCGGAGCGGTTTGCACAAATTGCCAGCGAAACCGGTGTTTGTGTGGTGGGGCAGAGCGGGAATCTGGTTCCGGCCGATAAAAAGCTGTATGCCCTTCGGGATGTTACGGCTACTGTGGAGAGCATCCCGCTGATTGCTTCCAGTATTATGAGTAAAAAGCTGGCGGCTGGCTGTGACTGTATCGTATTGGATGTGAAAACGGGAAGCGGCGCATTTATGAAAACGCCGGAAGAAGCCCAAAAGCTGGCGGAAACCATGGTGAAGATCGGGCAGATGGCGGGCAGAAAAACGGCGGCGCTGATTACCTCCATGGATTGTCCGCTGGGAACAGCAGTGGGCAATGCGCTGGAAGTAGAGGAAGCGTGCCGGGTGCTGCATGGCGAAGGGCCTGAGGATTTACGGGTTCTTTCGATTGAGCTGGCGGCAGCGATGGTGTGGCTGGCCGGAAAGGCCTTGAATTTGGAGGAAGCCCGGAAGCTGGCAGCTGAAAAGCTGCGGGACGGCAGCGCTCTGGAAAAATTCAAGCAAATGGTAGCCGCCGAGGGGGGAGACCCGCACGTTGTGGACTGCCCGGAGCTGCTGCCAAAGTCGCCGTATCGTCAAGTCCTGAAAAGCAGCTGTGCTGGTTGGGTGCAGTCAATCGACACACAGGCGGTGGGGCGTGCTTCGGTGGTGCTGGGAGCAGGCCGTGAGACCCGTGAAAGCCCGCTGGATTATGGGGCGGGGATTCGGTTTTTTCATCGAACCGGCGAAAAGGTAGAACCGGGAGAAGCGTTGGCAGAGCTGTTTTCACAGCGAAAAGAAGCACTGGCAGAAAGCCTCGCTATTTTGAAAACAGCTGTGAAAATCGGAGCGGAAAAAGTGGGGAAAACACCGCTGATTTATGCGATGATTCCTGAAAATAACGCATGATTTCGATGATTTTTATCTGTATTTTCAGATAGTCTGGAAAGAATTGATATTGAAAATGTGAACAATTTTCCATAAAATGTATCTGAATTTCTTGACATAAGGGTAGGAAAAGTAATACAATTAGTATCGAAATACATGTAACTTAAATTCTCGGGATTAACGCACCCGTTTGATTGAGTGACTGATTTTAAATATTACTTTTAAAGGAGGTATGGTTACCTGATATGGACGTACCTGTATGGGTGTGTATCCTCATTGCGGTTCTGGTTGCAGCAGCGGCGGGCGTCCTGGCATTTTTGGCGGGGGTGGCACACCGCAAAAAAGAAGCGGAGGCAGCCATTGGTTCCGCAGAACAGGAAGCAAAACGAATCGTTAGTGATGCGATAAAGACATCAGAGGCCAAGAAGAAAGAGACCATTCTCGAAGGCAAGGACGAGATTCATCGCCTTCGCAATGAGTCGGAGCGGGAGCTAAACGAGCGCCGCAAGGAGATTCAGCGGCAGGAGCGCCGCATCCAGCAGAAGGAAGAAACGCTCGACCGGAAGCTGGAAAGCCTGGAATCCAAAGAGGATGCCGTGGCACGCAAAAACAAGAAAGCCGAAGAACGGCTGCAGGAAGCCGAAGCAGTTAAAAAGAGCCAGTTTGAAATGCTGGAACGGATCTCCGGCTTTACCATGGAGCAGGCCAAAGAGTACCTGCTCAAAAATCTTGAAAATGAGCTGATTCATGAAAAAGCGGTCAAGGTAATGGAGATTGAGCAGCAGACCCGTGATGAAGCCGAAAAGAGCGCCAGAGAGATTATTGCTCTCGCTATTCAGCGCTGTGCGGCCGATCATGTGGCAGAGGCTGCCATCTCGGTGGTGCCCCTTCCCAATGACGAGATGAAGGGACGTATTATTGGCCGTGAGGGACGGAATATCCGTGCAATCGAGACACTGACAGGCGTTGACCTGATCATCGATGATACACCGGAAGCTATTACCCTGTCCTGCTTTGAGCCGGTACGCCGTGAAGTGGCCCGTATCGCTCTGGAGCGCCTGATTTCGGACGGGCGGATTCATCCTGCCCGCATCGAGGAAATGGTGGAAAAGGCTCGCCGTGAGGTGGAGCAGACCATCAAGCAGGAAGGCGAACGTGCTGTCATCGAGGCAGGCGTCAACGGAATCCATCCCGAACTGGTCAAGCTGCTGGGACGGCTGCGTTACCGTACCAGCTATGGTCAGAATGTTCTGAATCATTCGTTGGAAGTTGCCTATCTTTCCGGCCTGATGGCATCGGAACTGGGGCTGGACCCCACCCTGGCCCGCCGTGCCGGTTTGCTGCATGATATCGGCAAGGCACTTGACCATGAGATCGAAGGTTCCCATGTGGATATCGGTATTGATGTGGCTCGTAAGTATAAAGAAGGCGAAGCTGTTATCCATGCCATCCACGCACACCATGGCGATGTAGAGCCCAAGACGGTGATTGCCTGCATCGTGCAGGCTGCGGATGCGATTTCCGCTGCCCGTCCCGGCGCCCGCCGTGAGAATCTGGAGAACTATATCAAGCGGCTTGAAAAGCTGGAAGAAGTGGCTTCTTCCTTTGAGGGCGTGGATCGCTGCTATGCGATTCAGGCAGGCCGTGAGGTTCGAGTGATTGTGAAGCCTGAGGTTATCAGTGACGACAAGATGGTGCTGTTGGCAAGAGATATCTGCAAGAAGATCGAAAGCGATTTGGAGTATCCCGGACAGATCAAAGTCAATCTGATTCGGGAAAGCCGTGCAATCGAATATGCCAAATAATCAAAACCGGGAACTGGTCGCTCCAGTTCCCGGTTTGTGATTAATATGGATTTCCGCCTTTTTCTTGTGTGATATCAAAAAATTCCAATGCCCGCTGTAAGGACATGTCCCAAAAACGCCATTCATGTCCATAGCCATCAAATTCCTCAAAGACAGCCTCAAGTCCAATGGAAGCGGCGTATTGTTTAAATGTCAGATACTGTTCAAACAGGAAGTCATCTTTTCCACTGGCAAAATAAAGCCGTGGGAGCCGCCCGGATTTGGCCAGTTCGGGCAGCTTGTCCCATACATTGGCCGGGCTTTTCAGATAGGCTTCCAGCCCTCCGGCGCTGTTTACCAGATTCTCATATCGTTTCACATCCGGGCCGGCAGAGTTTGGCAAACGTGGGTCACAGGCGCACGAGGAAAGGACTGCCACAGCGGAAAAAGATTCCGGCATGGCGGCAGCGTATTGCAGGGCGCCACGCCCGCCCATCGAAAGGCCGCAAAGATAGTTGTCTTCCCTTTTGCTGGAAGCCGGAAACCAATTGTAAACCAGTGGCATCAGCTCCTTTTGCAGATAATCCCACATATCAAACCCGCAGGCAAATCCGGGCCAGTTGAGATAATTGCTGTTTTGGCCGCTGGGCATCACCACAATTAGATTTTTTTCACAGGCATACAGCTCGATATTGGTTTTTCGCAGCCAGTCGGTGTGATCGCCAAAGGTTCCGTGCAGCAGCCAGAGAACGGGATATTTTTTCCCCGAAGCATAAAACTCTTTTGAAGAAGTTTCCCAGGGCCGGTCTGGTAAAATGATGCTGATTTCATGGTTCCCTTTCAGGTATTCACTGTTAAAGTTCATTTGTACAAGTGCCATAATAACCGCCTTCCTGCATGATATTTGATTTCATTATAATAAGGCGCAGTCAGGTGGTCAAGGATTCCTGTGGCAACAGTTTTTATGTTTTTTTTAAGAATGTCAGAATTTCTTTACAAAAGCTTTTGTGAATATGATATAATAGAAATATCAAAAAGCAGCAGGAATGGCTGTAAAGGTTTTCTGTATCGGAAGGGAGCGAGTTTTGATGGACAGGGCGACACCGTGGAAAAAAGAAAAAAGCGCCGCAGTAGATTTTGTGATGGCATTGATAGGCGGCTTTTGTCTCGTATTCACAGTTATCAATGAATGGAATCTCTACTATAACGCCTATGGCCGGGAGCTTCGCCAGCCTTCCGGCATGCTGGAAGATGGCACTTTGAACCAGCTGCCTGGTATACAGGAGCTGCAAAATCAGTATCTTTTCTGGAACAGTGGATGGGCAGTGGTGCTGCGTCTGTTTTTACTTTTTGCCGGGCTTGCGCTTTGTGCAATAGGGCTGATTCGTCTGGTGCATCTTTGCCAGCGCAAACGCTGGATTGCCTATACCATTATTTCTGTAATCGGTGTGTTGGTAGTGGGCTTTGGCTTGTTTGCAGAAATTTATATGCTGGAGCATCCCGCTGGTCTGGTTTTTGCCGACCCACAGGTAGATGGCGAGCTGCTGTATTCCATTGATTTGCATTATGATGAGCATCGGGACTGGGCTTCTCCACAGGGGACTGTGCTTCGTCTGTTCTATTGGATTCTGGCTGCTTTTACCACAGCAGCTGGTACGATAGGTGCGGCGAGAAGCCGGTATCGCAATGCCAAAGAAACCAGAATTGACCCCAGCGTAAAGCGGCAGGAAATGCTTCAGGATGCAATGCGGGAAGACCAGAAGAAGAAATAATCGTATTTTCCTGTTGAAATTGCCTTGACAAAGAAAAAAAACAGTGCTACCATAAATTTAATAAATCAAATGCGTTGATGAGGAAGCTTTTTTCAAGGTTCTGTGTCAGAGAGCGGGCGTCACCGGCTGAAAGCGCCTGCAACAGAAGGAGAAAAGATACCGCCTCTGAGCAGCCTCCGAAAGCGGAGAACCGTCAAAGGAAGGCCGGGTGGCGCCGTTATGGGCTGTTAGAGGGTTTTTGTTTTTGCAAAAACCGAATTCCGGGTGGAACCGCAGAGCTGTAAGCCTGCCCCAGAAGTGGGGCAGGCTTTTTGTTTTTCTGCGTGGAGAATATTTTTTGTAAAGGAGAGAATCGATCATGGTGAAAGTCAGTTTAAAAGGTGAAGTTCGGGAATTTGACAACGGCGTCACCGTTGCCGACATTGCCAAAAGTATTGGCATGGGCCTGTATAAAGCTGCCTGTGCAGGAAAGATCAATGGAGAAGTGGTGGATCTGCGTACCCCCATTACGGAGGATTGCGAGCTTGCAATTTTGACCTTTGATGATCCCGAAGGCAAAAAGGCTTACTGGCACACCACTTCCCATATCATGGCGCAGGCTGTGCAGCGTCTGTTCCCCGAAGCGGTGTTTGGTGTAGGGCCTTCTGTGGATAACGGGTTTTATTATGATATTGGCGGCGTAAAGCCCTTTACCCCCGATGACCTGACCAAAATTGAAGCGGAAATCAAAAAGATTATCAAGGAAAATCTGCCGCTGGAACGTTTTGAGCTTTCTCCAGAAGAAGCAGAGAAGTTTATGGCAGAGCATGGACAGAAATATAAGGTTGAACTGATTCAGGAGCATGCCGGGAAAGGCGAGGCGATTTCCCTGTATCGTCAGGGCGATTTTACCGATCTGTGCGCCGGCCCGCACCTGATGAGCACCGGCTGTGTAAAGGCTGTAAAGCTGACTGCCGCAACCGCTGCCTATTGGCGTGGTGATGCGAAGAATGATATGCTCCAGCGTGTTTATGGCGTATCGTTCCCCAAGGCTGCCCAGCTGGAAGAACATCTCACCGCCATGGAAGAAGCCAAAAAGCGTGACCACAATGTTCTGGGACGCCAGCTGGAATATTTCACTACCTGTGACCTCATTGGTCAGGGTCTGCCGATCCTGCTGCCCAACGGTGCCAGAGTGATTCAGCTGTTGCAGCGCTTTGTGGAGGATGAGGAACAGAAGCGTGGCTGGCTGCTTACCAAAACCCCCTTTATGGCCAAGAGCGACCTGTATAAGGTGAGCGGCCACTGGGATCATTATAAAGACGGTATGTTTGTGCTGGGCGATGAGGAGAAGGACGACGAAGTGTTTGCACTGCGTCCCATGACCTGCCCCTTCCAGTATCAGGCTTATCTGAACCGTCAGCGCTCCTATCGTGACCTGCCTCTGCGTTATAACGAAACTTCTACTTTGTTCCGCAATGAGGCTTCCGGCGAAATGCACGGCCTGATCCGTGTGCGCCAGTTCACCATTTCCGAAGGCCATCTGATGTGCCGTCCTGACCAGTTGGAAGACGAGTTCAAGGGCTGCCTGGAGCTGGTGATCTTCATGCTGAAGACTCTGGGACTGTATGAGGATGTTTCCTACCGGTTCTCCATGTGGGATCCGGAGAACCGTGAAAAATATATCGGCACCGAGGAGCAGTGGAATGAAGCGCAGGATACCATGCGCCGGATTCTGGAGCATCTGGAGATTCCCTATGTGGAGGGCGTTGGCGAAGCTGCTTTCTATGGCCCCAAGCTGGATATCCAGATCAAGAACGTGTATGGCAAGGAGGATACCCTCATCACCATCCAGATCGACCAGATGCTGGCCGAGAAGTTTGGAATGGAGTATGTGGATTCCGACGGAAAGCGCAAGAACCCCTACATCATTCACCGTACTTCCATTGGTTGCTATGAGCGCACACTTGCTCTGCTGATTGAAAAATATGCCGGTGCCCTGCCGCTGTGGCTGATGCCGGAGCAGGTTCGTATCCTGCCCATCAGCGAGCGTTTCCATGACAAGGCACAGGAAGTCACGGAGACGTTGAAAAATGCCGGCCTGCGTGCTTCCTGCGATATGCGTAGCGAGAAGATCGGCTATAAGATTCGGGAAGCGCAGTTGCAGAAGATTCCTTATATGCTGATTGTGGGTGAGAAGGAAGCCGAGAGCAATACCGTTTCGGTTCGTCACCGCAAGGAAGGCGATTTGGGTGCAATGCCGGTAGAGGAGTTCCTGAGCAAAGCTCTGATGCAGGTTGCCACTAAAGCTAAAGACTAAATAGTATTATTTAAAAATAAATATTATTCAAAAAGAAACGAAGCAGGGATAAAAACCTGCTCCGTTTTGTTTATCCAGCACTCTCAGTATTGATGGAAATCCGGGTAGATGATTTTTCTTTCTGACTGTACTTTAGCAATAGCTTTCCCTGCTCTAGAAATAAAAACCGTTCTTTTTCAGAGAGGGAGCGATAAATCCGTAACAATTCATTTTCCCCTGGTGCCGAATCGCTCTTACTGGAATAATCCAGAAGATAGTCCATGGATACATGGAAAAATGCTGCGATATTCTTTAAGGTTGCAACATCTGGTTCACTGGTTCCCTGTACATATCCTCCCAAAGTAGAGGGAGCTACGTTGAGAGCAAAGGCCAGTTGTTTTTGGGTGAGTTCATGTTCTTCCAGTAATTCACGTAAGGTTTCGCCAATGGTCATAGTCTCAACTCCTTTTAAATTTTATTGTAAATAGCTTAGACGGAATCTTTCTGCGTATAACTAATTAATAGTTGACAAACTAGAAAATCGTGATATAATGACGGTGTAATTCTACCTGAGAAGCAATCAAACCTTTTTGAGGAATTGTAGACTTTGGAATCTGTTATTTTTTGTGTGCAAAATTTTACTTGCGGAAAACAGGTGTATGGATTATATTTAGTATCAGATAGCCCAAAATTGGTTGGCTTTTAAAAATGAATCCCTGCAACAATGGGGAGAGATGATGACTGGAAACCCTGATTGAGAAAGGATGAAGTGTATGCAATTTGCAGTAGAAAATCTGCATAAGAGCTTTGGGGAAAAGCATGTCCTGCGTAACGTCAGCTTTTCTACCGAAAGCGGAAAAGCATTTGGCCTGTTAGGCCGCAACGGCGCTGGGAAAACCACCAGTATCCGTATTATTATGGATGTGTTTCCGGCAGACAGCGGACGGGTATTGCTGGATGGAAAGCCCATGGTGCGGGAAAAAGTCAATATTGGCTATCTGCCTGAGGAGCGGGGGCTGTATCCAAAGGTGAATATTCTGGAGCAGCTGGTGTATCTTGGCCGCCTGCGTGGATTGAGTGCCCATGACGCAAAAGAGAACAGCATGAAATGGCTGCGCCGTCTTGATATGGACCAGTTTGCCAACAAAAAGCTGGATACGCTCTCAAAAGGCAATCAGCAGAAAATTCAGCTTACAGCCGCACTGGTGTCCAATCCGGACTTCGTCATTCTTGACGAACCGTTTTCCGGCCTCGACCCGGTAAACGCCATGCTGCTGAAAGATGTAGTCCGGGAGCTGATTGATTCCGGGAAGATCGTGCTGTTTTCGAGTCATCAGATGAACTATGTGGAGGAGTTCTGCGATTCCATAGCGATTTTGCACCACGGTGAAATTGTGCTTTCGGGCAGTATCCGGGAGCTTCGCCGGACAAAAGGGCGCAGTCATTGGCTGATTCAAACGGGTGAGATCGAAAAAGCAGTCCAGTACTGCCGCAATTCATTTTCCGCTCTGGTCAAGAATGTAGATGCTGTGAAAGAAGGTGTGGCAGTGGAGTTGCTGCATGAAGGCGGGGAATATGAGCTGCTTTCGGCTGTGGGAGCCTCTGGGCTGCCGGTTGATGGCGTACAGCTGATCACACCTACTTTGAACGATATTTTTGTAGAGGCTACTACCCGTGACGAGGAAGAAGGGGGCGCTGAGAAATGAAACAGTTTTTTGCCGTTTTTGAATATGAACTGGGAACCTATCTGAAGAAGCGTGCCTTTCAGGTCGTAACGATTCTTCTAATGGTATTGATTGCTGTGGGATTTACCCTCCCTCGTTTTTTTGCTTCGTCTGAGGAAGCAGTACCACAAATCGGACTGGAAGGCGAATCTGTCGCTGTGATGGCGTCGGCTGATTTAGGGATAACTTCTGAGCAGCTGGCTACCCTGCTGAATCAGATGATAGGGGCAGAGGAAGCACCCGTGTTTCAGGCTTTTGGCGGAACAAAGGAAGAACTGATGCAAGAAGTAGAGGACGAAACCTTTACTAATGGCCTTGTGTTTGACTCCATGCTGCAATATACCCGTATTACGGGGAATGTGGGGCTGTACGATCAGTTCTCCACCGTTTTGCAGCAGGTTCTTTTGCAGGGATACCGTGCACAGGCTATGGCACAAGGCGGAATGACAGAAGAACAGATTCAGCAGGTGCTTTCTGCTCATGTACAGGAAACGTTGGAGCAGACCGAAGCGGGAAAAAATCAGAGCAACAGCTATCTGTTTACCTATTTGTTGATAATGCTGCTGTATATGGCGATTATTTTCTATGGCCAGATGGTGGCCTCCAGCGTGGCGACCGAGAAAAGTTCCCGTGCCATGGAATTGCTTATCACTTCGGCAAGGCCGTCCAGCCTGATGTTTGGCAAGGTATTTGGAGCTGGGTGCGCTGGCCTGTTGCAGTTTGTCTTGATTCTGGGAACCGCTTATGGAGCCTATCAGGTAAACGAACCCTATTATACCGGCGCCATGTCTATGATGAAAACTCTGTTTAATCTGCCGGTGGAAACACTGTTGTATGCCCTATTGTGCTTTATCTTGGGATTCTTTATTTACGCCTTTATGTTTGCGGCGCTGGCTTCTCTGGTGAGCCGTCTGGAAGATTTGAGCAATGTCATCACTCCGGCTACCATGTTGTTTGTTGTCGTATTTATTATCGTGATCGTCGCATTGAATACCGGTGAAGTTGACACTCCGCTGATGATTGCGTGCTCTTATATTCCTCTTACCTCTCCTATGGCGATGTTTGTGCGGATTACCATGGGCAATGTGGCCGGTTGGGAGATTGCGATTTCTGTGGTACTGATGGCGGCAGGAGCTGTTGCTCTGGGATATCTGGGCGCCATCATTTATCGTGCCGGCGTATTGATGTATGGCAAGCCGCCCAAACTGACAGGATTGATTTCCATGCTGAAAAACCGTCAGCATAATTCCTGAAATTCTTATAATGGAAAAAAATGACCGTTCCTGGATAAAACTGGAAACGG
Source organism: Candidatus Heritagella gallinarum (assembly GCA_904394685.1). Lineage (GTDB taxonomy): Bacteria > Bacillota > Clostridia > Oscillospirales > Acutalibacteraceae > Heritagella_A > Heritagella_A gallinarum. The sequence goes on along the minus strand of CAJFNK010000026.1, from coordinate 13,266 downwards.
TCATTTTTTTATACCAAAGACGACAGACTTTGACAGGGTTACAGTGTTATGATAAATATTGCCTGCCCAAGAGGTAAAATTTTAGCAAGGAGAGTGTAAAAGGAAAGTAACAGCATAAACGGCTGGCTTGTCCTTGCACAATAAACTTTGAGATATGTTGTTGATATCTAACAAATATAGATTTTTTGTTTTCAATTCATTCTAAAAAAATGACGAAAAACGCTTGCTATTTTCCAGTTTTATGATATGATAATAGTAACGGAAATTGAAATGGGAGGAAGATGATTACCATGCAATCTCCACAAAAGAATGAAAAAAACAACCTGCCCCTGTACCTGTTCCACCAGGGTACCAATTACAGAGCCTATGAGTATATGGGCATGCACAAAACCATGGTGGACGGTTGCCCCCGTATGGTTTGCCGTGTCTGGGCGCCAACCGCTCAGAAAGTATCGGTAGTGGGCGACTTTAACAACTGGGATGACGCAGCCAACCCCATGGATAAAATCAGCGATGGGGTGTGGGAGGCGTATCTGGATGAACTGCCCGCATTTACTCTGTACCGGTATTGTGTGGTTTCCGCACAGGGTGAAAAAATGATGAAAAGCGATCCCTATGCTTTTCACTTTGAAACCCGTCCCGGAAACAGCTCCCGGTATTATGATATCTCCGGATATGAATGGACAGACGCCGCCTGGTATCGCCAGAAAGCGAAAAAGCCGCACTATGACCAGCCGGTCAATATCTATGAGATTCACGCCGGTTCCTGGAGAAAATACAGCGATGGCAGCGTTTTTTCTTATGACAAGCTGGCAGATGAGCTGATTCCCTATGTAAAGGAAATGGGATATACCCATGTGGAAGTGATGCCTCTCACAGAGTATCCGTTTGATGGCAGCTGGGGATATCAGGTAATGGGCTATTTTGCCCCAACCTCCCGTTATGGTGAGCCGAAGGACTTTATGTCGTTTGTAGACAAGTGCCATCAGGCCGGTATCGGCGTCATTATGGACTGGGTTCCGGCTCATTTTCCAAAGGATGCCGAAGGTCTTGCCCGTTTTGATGGTTCCCCGTGCTATGAATATGCAGACCCCCGCAAGGGCGAGCATAAGGATTGGGGGACGCTGGTGTTTGACTATGGCCGCAACGAAGTGATCAGCTTCCTGGTGTCCAGCGCCGTGTTCTGGGTCAAGGAGTATCATATCGATGGCATCCGGGTAGACGCTGTGGCTTCCATGCTCTATCTGGATTATAGCCGCAATGATGGGGAGTGGGTCCCCAACAAAGACGGAGGACGGGAAAATCTGGAAGCAGTCGCCTTCCTTCAGCGCTTGAACGAGGCGGTGTTTGAGGCCGCCCCCGAAGTGATGATGATTGCGGAAGAATCTACCGCCTGGCCCATGGTATCCAAGCCTACATACTGCGGCGGATTGGGATTCAATTATAAATGGAATATGGGTTGGATGAACGATATGCTCCATTATATGTCGCTTGATCCCCTGTTCCGTAAATTTAATCACGACAACATTACCTTCTCTTTCTTTTATGCTTTTTCCGAGAACTTTATCCTGCCCATCTCTCACGACGAGGTGGTGTATGGGAAATGTTCCCTGTTTAATAAGATGCCCGGCGATGAGCCGATGAAGTATGCGGGTGTGCGTGCCTTTATGTGTTATATGATGGCGCATCCCGGCAAAAAGCTGCTGTTTATGGGCACAGAATTTTGTCAGGCCAACGAGTGGAATGTGGAGCGGGAGCTGGAATGGGGATTGCTTCAGTATCCCGAACATCAAAAGGCACAGGCGTTCTTTAAGGCGCTGAACCATTTCTATCTCGAAACCCCGGCCCTTTGGCAGGTGGATTTCTCATGGGAAGGCTTCTCATGGATTTCCAATGATGATTATAATCAGAGTGTTATCGCTTTCCGGCGAATCGATAAAGATGGCAACGATATCATCGCTGTATGTAATTTTGTCCCGGTACAACGGGAGAATTACTGCATCGGTGTACCGGCGGCAGGAATTTATACCGAACTTTTCAATTCCGACAGTGCAGAATTTGGCGGCGGCGGTGTTACCAATGGTGACACGATCAAGTCGATGCCGGAACCCATGCATGGATTTGAAAACAGTATCAGCCTGACCTTGCCGGCTATGTCGGTACTCTATCTCAAATGCCGCCGTAAGGCGCCTCAGAAGAAAGCTGCGGTAAAACCCCAGAAAAAGGTGGTTGAAAAAGAAGCAGCTGAGAAAAAGGAAGCGCCGGTTGCGAAAGCGGTGACCAAACCCAAAACCAAGAAAACAAGTCCTCGAAAAAATAAATTGGAGAAATCATAATCTTCAGAGGGGGAATCCAAATGTTACCAAAACAAGAAGTAGTGGCAATGCTGCTGGCAGGAGGACAGGGAAGCCGTCTTGGCGTCCTTACCCGTAATCTGGCAAAGCCGGCCGTGCCCTATGGCGGAAAATATCGTATTATCGATTTTCCGCTGTCCAACTGCGTCAACTCCGGTATTGAGACCGTGGGTGTGCTTACGCAGTACCAGCCCCTGGAGCTGAACGAGTATATCGGCAGCGGCCAGCCCTGGGATCTCGACAGTATGTATGGCGGTGTCCATGTCCTGCCTCCCTATCAGCGTGGCAAGCAGTCCGACTGGTATAAGGGCACGGCAAACGCTATCTATCAGAATATCCGGTTTATTGACCGGTATAATCCTGAGTATGTGGTAGTCCTTTCCGGCGACCATATCTACAAGATGGACTATGCCAAGATGATCGCCTATCACAAAGAGAAGAAAGCAGACTGCACCATCGCTGTAATCGAAGTTCCCATGGAGGAGGCTTCCCGCTTTGGTATTCTGAATACCTATGAGGACGGCACCATCTATGAGTTCGATGAGAAGCCGAAGGTTCCCAAGAGCAATAAGGCTTCTATGGGCATCTATGTGTTCACCTGGAGCAAGATGCGTAAATATCTGGAGGCGGATGAGGCTGACCCCAACTCCTCCAATGACTTTGGTAAAAACGTTCTTCCCGCTATGCTCAATGCCGGCGAGAAGATGGTGGCTTATCAGTTCTCCGGCTATTGGAAAGATGTGGGAACCATCGACAGCCTGTGGGAATCCAATCTGGATCTGTTGGACCCCAATGTTCCGCTGGATCTGAGCGATGAAAAGTGGAAGATCTATTCCCGTAACCCGGCGCTGCCGCCGCACTATGTTTCCAGTACCGCTAAAGTGCAGAACTCTCTGATTTCCGAGGGCTGCAATGTCTATGGTGAGGTTGATTTCTCGGTGCTGTTTGCAGGTGTTTATGTGGCACCCGGAGCAGTTGTAAAGGATTCCATCATCATGCCCGGCGCTCGTATTGAAGAAGGCGCTGTGGTACAGTATGCGATTGTGGCCGAAAACTGCGTGGTTTCTGCTGACTGCCGGATCGGCGCACGTCCTGAGGATATTGAGAACAAAGACGAATGGGGCGTAGCGGTTTTGGGCGCTGGCTGTGTGCTGGAACCGGGTACGGTTGTACCGCCCAAGGCTATGATTGACGCCGAGGAGGTGGCGAAATAATGATGATCGGAAATAATGTTCTTGGAATTTTATTCGCCAATGTGCATGACGAGCGTGTCCGTGAACTGACCGAGCACCGCACCTTGGCTTCTGTCCCGGTAGGCGGACGGTATCGTGTGATCGACTTCCCGCTGTCTAATATGGTAAATGCCGGTATCAACAAGGTCGGCGTCATTACCGATAACAATTATCAGTCCCTGATGGATCATCTGGGCTCCGGAAAATCCTGGGATCTTTCTCGCAAACGTGAGGGCCTTTATATCCTGCCTCCCTTTGGCGCAGACGGCACTCAGCTGCCCAACCGGATTGGTTCTCTGGCCTCCATCGTCCGCTTCCTGCGGAACTCCAATGAGGAATATGTTCTGCTGAGCGACTGCGATTTTGTCTGCAATATCAATTATGCCGATGTGATTACTGCTCACATTGAAAAGAAAGCGGATATCACCATGGTATATAAATACGGCAAGGTGCCGCCTTTCTCCACAAACGCCAATGTGCTTACCACCTCTCCCGACGGCCGTGTCGTTGAAATGCTGGTAGGCCCGAATGTGGATGGGGAATGCAATTACGGCATGAATATGTATGTGATTCGCCGTGAGCTGCTCATGAAGCTGGTAAGCGAGTGCGTCAGCCGCAACCGTTATGATTTTGGCCGTGAGATCATCCAGCAGAATATTGCTTCTCTGCGGATTTTTGGCTATGAATTTACCGGTTATTCCACCATGATTGGTTCCATCAATTCCTATTTCGAGGCCAATATGGCGATGATGCTTCCCAAGGTACGGGAGCAGCTGTTTGATGTGAACCGTCCGATTTATACCAAGGTTCGTGATGATATGCCTGCCCGTTATGGCCTGGGCTCTCAGGTTTCCAACTCTCTGATTGCAGATGGCTGCGTCATTGAAGGCGAAGTGGAAAACTGCGTGATTTTCCGTGGTGTACATATCGGCAAGGGCGCCAAGCTGAAGAACTGTGTGATTATGCAGGATACCGTAATCGGTGCAGGCAGCAACCTGAATTATGTGATTACCGATAAGGATGTAGTGATTCAGGAAGACCGTACTCTGATGGGCTTCCAGTCCTATCCTGTATTCATCAGCAAGGGCAGCTTGGTGTAATCTGCCCACTGAACCGCTGAGAATTTGATTGCGGGAGCCCGGCACCTCACCGGGCTCCGGCGTTTCTTTAAGAGGATCTGTCTGCCGGGAGGCGGGCGATGAACAGACTAAGAAAGGTGTGAGACCTATGAAGGTTTTATTTTGTACCAGCGAAGCCCTTCCCTTCGCCGCATCCGGTGGATTAGGAGATGTAGCAGGCTCTTTGCCGCAGGCTCTGCGTGCCCGGCTGATTGGCTGCCGCATTGTGATGCCTCTGTATGAGGATGTCCCGCAGGAGCTGCGTGAAAACATGCGTTTTGTCACCAGCCTTTCCGTTCCGGTGGCATGGCGCCGTCAGTATTGCGGCGTGTTTGAGGCCAAGGTTGGCGGCGTGATTTATTATCTGATCGACAACCAGTATTACTTCAAGCGCCCCGGCCTGTATGGACACTATGACGATGCAGAGCGTTTTGCGTTCCTGTCCCGTGCGGCTTTGGAAATGCTGCCTTATCTGGATTTTAAGCCGGATATTATCCATGCCAACGACTGGCAGACCGCTTTGGTGCCGGTGTATTATCGCCTGTTCTATGCCAACAACGACTGGTATAAGGGCATCAAAACCCTGATTACCATTCATAATATTCAGTATCAGGGCAAATATGGCAAGGAGCTGCTCAATGATGTGTTGGGCATCCCTGCTTCCGAAGCTCACTTGATGGAATACGATGATTGCGTCAATATTATGAAGGGCGCAATTGAGTGTGCTGATTGGGTTTCTACCGTCAGCCCCACTTATGCACAGGAGATTCTCGACCCCTGGTATTCCCATCGTCTGGATGGCATCCTGAACCAGCGTTCTTGGAAGCTTTCCGGTATCCTCAACGGTATTGATGTGATTAACTACAATCCGGAAACGGATAAAAATGTATATGCCAATTATTCGGTGGAAGATATGTCCGGCAAAGCGGTGAACAAGCAGAAGCTGCAAGAGCGGCTGAGTTTGGCACAGGACCCGGATGTTCCGCTCATTGGCATGGTTACCCGTCTGGTTTCTCATAAGGGTCTGGATTTGGTAAAAGAAGTAGCCGACAAGCTGATGTATGAAACCAATGTCCAGTTTGTGGTGCTTGGTTCCGGCGACTGGGAGTATGAAACCTATTTCCGTGAGCTGCAAGACCGTTATCCGGGACGCTTCTGTGCCTGCATTGGATTTATTCCCGAACTTTCCAGAAAGATTTATGCAGGCGCCGATATTTTCCTGATGCCGAGTAAGAGCGAGCCGTGCGGCCTTTCCCAGATGATCGCACTGCGCTATGGTACGATTCCGGTGGTTCGTGCTACCGGCGGCCTGAAGGATTCCATTCAGGACAGCGGCGATGGAATGGGCAACGGATTTACCTTCCAGTCTTATGACAGCGGTGATATGTATCATGCCATTCACCGTGCTCTCGAAGGCTATGCCAATAAGGAAGGCTGGAAAGTGCTGGTAGAGCGTGCGATGAAGTGCGATAACAGCTGGGGACGTTCAGCAAACGACTATATTGCACTGTATCGTCATATTTTAAAACTCTGATTACATCCTGGTGAATTCCCCTTCACCTGATAAACACCCAAAAACAGGAATTTGACTGTTTTTGGGTGTTTTTTCTATCTTTTTTGCATATAAACTTTTTGTAAAATCGGATATATATGACAATTGGTTTTTATTTACCAAAAATAGTTGACAAAATTATAAAATTTGTGATATCATTTATATGAAATTGAAACTGTTATAAAGGATTGTTACTGTTTTGGCAGGCAAGACCTATTAACCTGAAATCCCGAAAGGGCGTTTAGGATTAATAGGTCTTTATTTTTTATAACAATCATTTTACTAGGGCGTTTCTGAAAACTAAGAAATTGACGGATTTTTCGCAAGCAACAGGCAGATACAAGGCAAAAAACGCAGGAATCCTTGATGGATTCCGAGTGTTTTTAACGCAGTAGCTGCCGTTGATTGTGGAAAAGACTATAATTTCGACTTTTCAGATAGCCCCTAAACAGTTTCGCAGCAGAGAGACGTAGATTAGAAAAGGAGGAAAATCATGGTCAGACTCAAAAACAGCCTTCGCAGAACCCTTGCCATGGTTTTGTCTGCCGGTATACTGATGAGTACAGTGCCGGTAACACAGGCCAATGCTGCAGAAGAAGGGGCAGAGGGGTATGAAATCTATCCAACTCCTCATTCCACAGTCTACAATGATGGCGACTACATCATCCGCAACGAAGTGAATGTAGTGTACGAAAGCGGAATTGATGAGGCCACACAGGCAAGACTGGAAGAAATCGCTGCCCTGAAAGATCTGAAAGTGACGGAATCTGATGCAATTGTAAAGGGAAAGACCAACATTCTGGTGGGCATCGAAGGTTCTGGCGAATATGCCGACCAGTATGCGGACGAGCATCTGACGGTTGCAACAGAGAATCTTTTTGATGAAACCGATTCCTATCTGTTGAGCAGCCAGGACAATGTGATCACAGTAGTGGGCGTCGATACCGACGCCAGCTTCTATGGCCTGACCACCCTATATCATGTGGTGAAACAGCTGGAAAGCTACACCATTCGTAATTTCCAGATCGAAGATTATGCCGATGTGGTGAGCCGTGGCTTTATCGAAGGCTATTACGGCAATCCGTGGTCTACCGAAGATCGTGCGGCGCTGATGACTTGGGGCGGCTACTACAAGCTGAATACGTACTTCTATGCCCCCAAGGACGACGAAAAGCACCGTGCCAAGTGGGATGAGCTGTATACAGAAGAAGAACTGAAAGAAAAGATCATCCCGCTGGCAGAGGCCGGAAATGCTTCTAAATGCCGGTTTGCCTATGCCCTGCATCCCTTCCCGGGCGGAAATCACTTCCGTTTTGACACCGAGGAGCATTATCAGGAGGATTTGGCAAAACTGAAAGCCAAGTTTATGCAGGTAATCGACTGTGGTGTGCGGCAGATTGCGATTCTGGCTGATGACTTCTGGAACCCCGGCGGAGAAAATGGCCTGCGTCTTCTCAAAGATGTGACCAACTGGCTGGAAACCGAAGTCAAGGCAAAATATCCGGATATGAAAACGACCCTGCCTTATGTCCCGTTTGACTATATGGGCAACGGCAGCAGTGCAGAGTTTTCATCTCTGAAACAGGCTCCCGACAATGTGCAGCTGGTTATGACCGGCGGCAAGGTTTGGGGCGAAGTAACCGATAGCTTTACCAGCAGCTTTACCAACAATGTGGGCAGAGGCCCCTTCCTGTGGATCAACTGGCCCTGCACGGATAACTCCAAAAAGCACCTGATTATGGGTGGTTATACCACCTTCTTACATCCCGGAGTAAATCCTGACAATATTCAGGGTATCATGCTCAATCCCATGCAGCAGTCTGAACCCAGTAAAGTTGCGATTTTCGGCAATGCCTGTTATTCCTGGAACATCTGGGAGAGCGAAGAAGAAGCCAATCAGGCGTGGGATGATTCCTTTAAGTATGTCGATCATAACAGCGCCATTCCCAACAGTGCTTCCAATGCCCTGCGGGAGCTGTCCAAGCATATGATCAACCAGAACATGGACGGCCGGGTTACTGCCTTGCAGGAATCCGTAGAGCTGAAACCCCTGCTCAACGAATATAAGAGCAAGTTGAGCGCCGGAACGGTTACCGCAGAAGATACCGATGCGATGATTCGTGAGTTCACAATTTTGCAGGACGCAGCCAAAACCTTCCGGGAAAATGCCGGCGACGCCCGCCTGCGTGACCAGATGGTTTACTGGCTGGATTGCTGGGACGACACTACCGAAGCTGCGATTGCCTATCTGGAAGGCGTAAAAGCGGTGCTCAGCAACAATACCACCGGTATCATAGATGCCAATACTAACGGAAAAGCCGCTTTTGACCGCTCCAAGACCCACAGCTTCTGGTATGTGGATCACAACGAAGTGGCCGAGGTGGGCGTACAGCATATTGTGCCCTTTATCAATACGCTGGCCACCTATATTTCCGCCCAGGCTGAAACGATTATGGACCCGTCCAAAATCGTACAGAACTTTATCACCAACCGTCAGGATAATCCAGTGGGCAGCACTGGCGATGTATTTGACGGCGATGATGGCACGCAGCTGAGCTATCGCAACCCTGTATGGATTTATACCGGAGATTATGTTGGCGTTACGTTCAACAAGAAAATTGCAGTTAACAATATCCGGTTCCTGCTTGGTAACGGAAAGAACCACTTTGAGCAGTCGAAGCTGCAATATACCGAGGACGGTAAAGAGTGGAAGGATCTGGAGCTGACCGGTATGGAAAACAGCTTTACCGGTACACAGGGACAATATCTGGAAGTGATTGTGAACAAGGAAAACCTGCCCGAAAACTTCCAGGCCATGGGTATCCGGCTGATTGCCACCGCTGACAACAAGCTGGACGCTTATCTCAATATTCACGAAATCACCATCAACAAGAAGGAAGAGTCCGGCGGCGAAGAAGTTACCGGCGAATACTCCACCAACCTGGACAATATGAATGGTGCATCCCTTGACAAGCTGATGGATAACAATGCCGCTTCGGAAGTCTGGCTTTCCAAGAGCTCTGGCGAATTCAAGGATAAGCTGCCTGTGGATGGCGCTGTTACCTATACCTTCAGCGAACCGGTGTTTGTGGAAAGCGTTGTGCTGGAACAGGGTTCCTCCGCTGCCGGCGACGTGATGCGTGACGGCGTGATCGAGTATCTGGACAGCGAAGGCCAGTGGCAGAAAGCTGCTGATGTGACCAGCGAAAAGAGTCAGAACTTTGATCTTGCTTCTCAGAATATCAGCACCACTGCTGTGCGTGTACGCAACGAAACTCTGGCGCCGGTCTGGTGGCGTCTGGGTGAGTTCAGAGTGGTCGCTTCTAAAGAAGACAACTCTCCCATCTCCTATACGGTTATCCGCACGGATCGCTGGCAGATATATCAGGGTACAGAAGCCAATCTGTATGACGGGGATGAAAATACCTTTGTGTGGTATGACCCAGACGGAAGCGGCAATACAACCGGCGATGACTTTATGGTAGACGATTTCCTCGGCTATGATTTGGGCAAGGTCACAACTCTGGAAAGCGCCCGTATCGTAGTGGGCAACAGCGGCAGCGATAAACTGCTCAAGTATGCTATCGAAACCTCGATAGATAACAAAACCTGGACGCCTGTGGAGGGGTATGAGAGTTATACCGGCGCAGCCTCTGGCAAGGATGAGCTGAGCATCAACCTCAATGGTACCAGAGCTCGTTATATCCGCATCCGCAATCTGGAGCAGCGGGGGGCTTGGGGTAAGTTCTCCGAATTTATCGTAAAGGAAGCCGCCACCGAGGGCGATACGGAGCATCTTTATACGGATATCGAAACCACTATGAAGGCCAACCTGAATACGGAGGGCAAAGCGTTCCTTACCGGTGGAAATGTAACTCTGCCTGCTGGCAGCTATATCGGTATCAAGCTGGATAACATCAAGAAGATTGCCGGTATCGAAACCAACGAGTTGGCACAGGGATTGCAGCTGCAAACCTCTATGAACGCCATAACCTGGACTGCTTATGAGTCCGGCAGCGATGTGGATGCCCGGTATATCCGTGTCGTCAACACTACCGATAGCGATGTGGCGTGGAACATCTCCAACTTCAATATTTATTATAGCTTTGTCGGCCCAAAGAAGGTCACCAGTGATTTTGCCAATCAGAGCACTGGCAGCGACATGCGTACTGCCGGTACGGTCAACAATGTGTTTGATAGAAATCTGACCACTATTGGTATGATTACGGGACCGCAGGAAGCTGGAAAGCAGATTCTCTTTGACCTGGGACAGGAAATTACTTTTAACCAGATCCGCTACTACATTAATGAAACCAATCTCAACTATATTCGTCATGCTGTATTTGAGATTTCCAACGATCCCGAAGGCGACGACTGGACAGAGATCCTCACCGTGGGCAACGGCGACTTTGAAAACGTGTGGGATGATACCACTGCCAAGTCCGCTTCTTATCTGACCCACGACAGCCAGAACCCCGGTAATATGTATGCCGAGGCTACCGGATTAAATGTTTCCGGCCGCTATCTGCGTGTCCGTCCGCTCACGACTTATTCTCACAGATGGATGGGCTTCTCCGAAATCCAGATCAATGGCGGCACCTATATTTCTCCCGAAGCTAACCGTGATGTGGTTTCCGAAGCGGTGGAAGTGCCTGGAAAACTGCCTTCCAATATGCTGGATAAGGACTTTGCCACTACCTATCAGTCCTCTGAACCGAACAGCTCCTTTACCTACCGGATTTCTGAGCCGGAAGGGCTTCGCACGGTGCGTCTGGTACAGCTGGGTGCAGTTTCTGGTGCAAAGGTAGAGGCTGCATTTGTGGGCGAAAGTGAAAAAGTGGTGCTGGGCACCCTGAATCAGTCTATCAGTGAGTTTGTCCTTCCTGAAGGCAAGACGCTGGAATCCATCACAGTCAGCTGGGGCGAGGTCGTTCCCGAAATCGCCGAGCTTCAAACCTCTACCGCAGCGGTATCTGCTGCTGATAAGTCGGAACTGGAGGCAGAGCTGGCAAAGCCTGCCGATGAAACATGGACAACCGACAGCAAGACTTCCTTTGACAATGCCAAGGCAATCGCACAGGAAGTGATGGATAATCCCTATACCAGCCAGGAAACCGTTGATTCTGCACTGGGCGTATTGAAAGCAGCTCGTGCAAACGCCAAGGTAAAGGCTGCTAATCTGGACGAACTGCAAAAGCTGGTGGACGAAGCACTGAGCAATGAAAATGGCGTGTATTCCGTCTATACCTTTGCCGCTTATGAGGAAGCCATTAGAAATCTGAAAAAGGCACTGGCTGATTCCGATAATCTGGATGTCGCCACAGCGGACACCCTGAAAGCAGCTGTTGAAAATGCAAAGGCAGCGCTGGAATATTCCATCCGTAACCGTGAGCTGGCTGAAATTGCGCTGGAGAAGATGGAAAACATTACAGCCGAAAACTATACAACCGCCAGCTATAACGCTCTGGTGGAGAGCAGCAAAGCTCTCACTGCACTGATTGCACAAGATAAGACCGGTGAGCGGGTGCATCCTCTGGAGATGGCCGAAGCTACCGAAACGTATGAATTAGCACTGGCGGGATTGGTAGACATCACGGTTCTCAAGGCTGCTATTGCTGAATTTGAATCCACAGATGCTTCTCTCTATACAAAAGAAAGCTATGCAGCTTATGCAGCAGCGGCAGAGGCGGGCAGAAACCTGCTGGAAGCCGGAACGGTTGAAGAAATTGCCGCAGCCGTAAAGGCAATCAACGATGCCAAAGCAGCTTTGCAGTTGGCTCCTCCTGTTGATCTGGATGCTGTAATCGCAGCAGCCGAAGCACTGAACAAGGATGATTATACCAGTGATTCCTATCAGGTGCTGGCAGACGCTATTGCAGAGGCTAAAAAAGAGCATGATCCTGCAATGGATCAGCAGCTGGCAGATGCCATTCAGGCAGCTCAGGGAAAACTGGTCAATGTAGTCGCTCTGCGGGATAAGGTACAGGCCGCTAAGGCAATTGATAAGAACCTGTATACCACAACTTCGTATCAGGAGCTTGAAAAACTGTTGAAGGCCAGTGAAGCCCTCTTTGTATCCGGTACGTCCGATACGATTACCGATATGGTTGCCGCACTTGACCGTGCAGTGAACCAACTGGAAAAACGTGCGGCCGATCTGGAGGAATATCGTGACCAGATTCAGCTCAAGCCCGAAGACCTGTATACAAAGGAATCTTATCAGGCTTATAAGGATGCTTATGAGAAACTGATGACGCTTGACCCTGCTGATACCAGCGAAAAAGCATTTGCACTGGCAAAAGAAGCCTTTGAAAAGGCAGAAGCCGGGCTTGTGTTGCTGGAGAAGCCCGATGGACAGGAGCCTGCTACCGGAGATACCATGGATATGGGAATCCTGTTGGCAATGGCTGGCGTTATGGTAAGCCTGATGGGGCTGATTGTCTATCGCAAAAAGCGCACTTCCTTCTAAACGATTTTAATAAGGGCGGTTTCCCCGGCGCAATGTTGCGCCGGGGAAATTTTTTATCTAAAACTATTTGAAACCCATTGACAAATCAGGAAAAATCAGGTATGATTCTACTTGGTTAGCGAAAGCTAACCAATATTATGATTTATGAGTTAGTTTACACTAATCACCCGAAGAAAGGAAGGAGTGGCATGATGCCGTTAACGCTTGCAAATCCTGGTGAAGAAGCTCTGATCAGAAAGGTTGGAGGAAACCCTGAGACGAAAAAGCATCTGGAGAATCTTGGATTTGTTGCTGGCGGAAGCGTCACAGTGATCTCCATGTTTGCAGGGAATGTGATTGTAAACGTAAAGGGCGCTCGTGTAGCGATCAGCCGTGAAATGGCGCAGAAAATCATGGTATGATTCTAGGGGCTATCTGAAAAGTCGAAATTATCGTCTTTTCTTACAATCAATGGCAGCTACTGCGTTAAAAATACTCGGAATCCATCAAGGATTCCTGCGTTTTTTGCCTTGTATCTGTCTATTGCTTGTAGAAAATTCTT
>CAJFNK010000025.1 GCA_904394685.1 Candidatus Heritagella gallinarum | reverse complement strand
TCGTAGTAATTTGAAGTATTTCAATCCTTGAATGTGCTGATAAGTACAGTGTTTTAGCGGACAATCAGATTTTTAGTTGTTTTTTTTATGGAAAAAACCTGTTGTTATGCCACAGGAAGTATTCATAAAAATTGAATCACGATTCACCTGTTCGGTTCCTAATGATGTTTTCTTGCTTATCGTTCTGATAGTACATTTTTTCGGAACAACATCTAACTATAAACGTTCCAACTCATACAGAAGTAAAACTGCAATTTTTAAATTCCTGATAAAGCTTGAAACATTCACATTCCTGCTTACCATATATTCAGTATCCTTTCTCATTTTTTACATTCTGCATTTTTATTTTTTTAAGTCAGGAAATATCTTTATTTGTATATTGTAAATAAGCTATTATGACCCCTATAAAACTATACAAAAGCCCCAGCAAAATTAGGGCATAATCAAAACTAACCGTTGAAACAATTTTAGTAGCTGTCTGCATACCCAAAATGCTGCGCTATCGGCAAATAAAAACAATCTATCTTCATTATACACATTTGGTTTGATATTGAAAGATCTTTCCCGTACTGTTTACAATCAACATACCTAAAAGTATAATAAGATAATAAATACAAACAGGAAAGGATATAAATTAAGAGTGGAGTGGACAAATGAAGTAAACGCCAAAATAAAGCGTAAAAATCAGATTCTGTTTTCGAAAGGCTCTCCATTATTACAGGAATTAAATCAGCTAGTAACGTTACAATCCCATCGAACGCTAATACTTTGGGCTTTGGAACTGGCCGAAGAAGCTGTACAACAACTTAAAAGTGAATATCCGCAAGAAAGTCGTCCGACAGAAGCACTAGAGATTTCACGATTATGGGCGAAAGGAATCGTAAAAATGCCGGAAGCTCAGAAAAAAATTCTTCGTTGCCATGCTATGGCTAAAGAACTCGACTCACCTGTAAATATAGCATTATGCCATGCTGTTGGTCAAGCCTGTGGGGTAGTTCATGCTCCTGGACATGCGATGGGATTTCCAGCATATGAATTGACGGCATTGGTTCGCAAATATGGGCTTGAATCTGGCCGACAAATTATTGAAAAGCGCAATCAGGAATATCTTCAACGATTGAAATACTGGGAACAACATGAAGAAGATTATCCCGGCCCTTGGGCAAAATTTCTCCAATAACAAAATTATCCTATAAAATAAAAAGCTGCTGTCTAGAATGCTAGACAGCAGCTTTTTATTTAGGGTAACTTATAAAATGTGGTTATTTTTCTTCATGGAACAACACAGCGCCGAAATAAGTAACGGTATCCTGTCCGTTAATGTATTTCATACCAGCAGATGCTGCCAGCTCAGAAACAGAAATGCAGTAGGCCTCCAGAGAAGCCAACGCTTTGTCGGGGAAACGGCAGGGCTGTTCTTCCCGTTTTGCACATACCGGGCACAGACGGCAGCCGCCTGCCCCCAACAGCAGAGAATGAGGGTCAATTTCATCTTTCAGCTCATCCCGTACACGCTGTGTCAAGTCATTCATCTTCTGACCGGCTTCCATCATTCCCTCAAAATCATAGCTGTCTTCCAGCTCACCAATTGTCTGATAAACCAGAATATACTGGTGTTCTTTGGCACGGGCAATCAATTCCTCCGGTTCTCCCACATAGGGCGGGCACATCCAGCTCTTTCCATACATCCCGCAGGCATTACTGGCGCACATCTCACGGAATGCTTTTTCAAACCGTACTTTTTCCATCGGGACAACAGCTGCATGCTGTGCGCCCATCTCCAGAATACGGGCCACCATTTCTTCGTGTTTCATCTATTTGCACTTCCCTTTATATTAGTAAACTCCCCACTGGGCTTTTCCCAGCATATTTCGGGCATCCTCTACTGAGAATCCCCTTCCGTTCCGGGTATCCTTTTCTGTATCTCTGGGATTGCTTCCCAATTCCGCATACAGCTGGTTTGCCCCTGCCATCAGGCACAATTCATCCGGTTCATGGACACACATGGCTCTTGGAGGACGTGCAGTCAACACGGTTACAGCACAAATCAATGACAGCTTTGCGGCGGAAATCTCCCCGTTTGCGGCCAGCGGCGTTCCGGGAACGGCGGTACGCTTCATAACCGCCATGACTCCTACCGGGTATTCCCGGATACGAACCATCTCTGCTGCCAGCTCCTCTGCTGTATGCTCCGGGCCAATGGGCTCTACACAATAATACAGCTCTAATCCTGCATCCCTGACAGCGTCCATGGTACGGATACGGTCTTCCAGTTTGGCTCCGGTATCGATTCCCTCCCGAAGGCGACAGATATGATATACGCCGGTAAAGCCTGCTTCTTTGAGCTTCCTTGCAAAGTCCAAGTCAAAATCTGCAATATTGGCCACCAGCCGCATGGATTCGGGCAAAACACTGCGAACCGCTTTGCCATACCGCAAAAAATCTTCCTGAGAAAACTGGGCGGTTGTCATCAAAAACAGGTCGCTGATACCGGTTTTCGCAAGCTCTTTTGCTTCGGTTACGATATCATCCAAACTTCTGACAACACTTTCTTTTCCGCTCTCGCTCATGCAGTCCTTTGCCATACTGCAAAATTTGCAGTTGATTCCGCAAGGCTGTGAATCCAGCCCGATCTGGGCAAAAATAAGCCCTTGATTTGAAAATGTTTCTCTGGCATAACGGTTTGCCCAATACAAGAGCTCATAATACTCCCGGCTGCCCACCGGGGTTTCGAGCAAAGCTGCGGCTTCTTCCCTGCTCAGTTTTTCGCCGGACTCAATCTTTTCCAGCAATTCTTTATCCATACTGCACCTCACTAATCGTATCTCCATACCATTCTTTCGCCTGTTTCAGCATTTTCCGAAGCTGCATCCCTTTCCCTGCCAGCAGCACCAGCTTGCCCTGTTCCGTTTCTTCTACTTCCCCGGCAAAAGGTGTCAGCTGGATAGCAGACGATACGCAATCTGCCAGAAAGACTCCTTCACAGGTTTTGATAAATCCCTTCATACGATACGTTTCCTCACCCAGCAGCGTGAGAAACCCACGAAGCTGAACCGGTGTCACCGAAGAAGTAAAACGTACACAGGCTTTTTGCAGCGTGAGATCCTGTGTGGCAAAGGCTTCATCCATAACCGGTTCCGGCTGAATCAGGCTGAGCCATTGGGGTTCAAAGCTGCCAAAACTGGTTTCCACCATCCGAATCCCCGGATTGATTTCCAAAAGTTGTGTTCGTATCCGGTCAATCTGTTCCCTGCTAGCCAAATCGGTTTTGTTTATTAGTGCCAGACTGCTCACCGCCACCTGTTTTCGGCACATACGGGCGGTTTCGACTACCTGCTGAAACCGGCAGGCATCCACCAGGCAGATACTGCCTCGGTACTCTATGGAGGAAAAATCGCCAGAAGAAAGAATTTTCTGGATATTGGTGGGGTCGGAAAGCCCGGAAGCCTCCACCAGAATCACGTCGGGCTTTTGCGTTACGGCTTCTTCCAAAACCTTCTCAAATTGATCAAGACGGCAGGAGCAAAAAATAGAGCCATTATTGATCTCCGCCATCATAGCGTCCACTTCACTCAACAAGGAACCGTCGATCCCAGTTCGTCCAAACTCATTGATAATGAGATAAATCCGCTTTTGAGAGAATTGTCTGACAAAATTGCGGAGAAAGGTTGTTTTTCCGGCTCCTAAAAATCCGGTTATCAAGTAAAGCTCCATTCATTTCCTCCTCCCAATCTGTTTTTGGGTAAAATCAGAGCCTCGTGCGCTTTCACGCCGAGGCTCTTTTCGCACATCATAATAGATTTCTATTACAGGACTTCTTTGATTGCTGCGTCCAGTTCTTCACTGCTGGGAATAATGGAGGAGAATTTCAACTGACCGTTGATATAGATGCTGGGCAGATTCTTAACACCCATCTTCTTGCAGCGGGCAATGTTCTCTTTCTCAGTAAACTTATATTCCACCATGTCGATCTCGGTACCAAAACGCTCTTTTGCAGCAGTAGCAGCACCCAGCATATAGGTGCAGGCAGCACAAGTAGCGCTATCCAGTGTAAATACCTCAACCAGCGGACGCTCCAGATGCTCATAATCCGGAATTTCTACATCCACATCAAAAGTATCGGAAACATAGTTGGCAACCATTGCACTGACGCTCTCGGTTTCGAGGACAGCCTGTGCAACGCCGATGGTATTTTCAACCGGTACGGCATACGGCATGTCGCAGCCAGGAGCCACGATAAAGTTCTTATACTCCGGCAGCTGTGCCAGCAGATCAACCACATACTTCATGTTGTCCTGCTGGGTACCATGCAGCATAATGGAAGTCAGCGGGATGTTGCCGCCGATTACAACATTATATTTGTCGGTAATAGCCTTGGCAGCAATGATATCCACGTTTTCATCCACAGAAATAGAGTCAGGATTCGTTTTGCACATTGCCTCAATGTTGCGGGTAGCATCGCCGCAAACAAAGAAGGAGGAGAAAACGCCCTTGGAGCGGATATGGTCAAACAGCTGGGTATAAGGCCCTGCCAGGAAATCCTCAAAATGAGAAGTAGAAATCTGGGAAACCAGCGGGTCTACCACAGCGATCACGTCCATACCGGCCTCGATGAAATAATCGCTCATCAGCTTTCCGCACTCTGTGCAGAAGGCCAGCAGCTCATTCACATAGTCCTCGTCATCATACATGTCCATGAACAGGTCATTGCCACGCAGATGAGAAGCCAGCGTGAAGGGACCGCAAATCAGTCCATAAAGAGCAGTGGTTTCGCCCACAGCCTCTTTCATGCGGCGCATAACCGAAAGCACCAGCGGCAAACGTCCCTGGTCGGGCTTGGGGAGCTTGCATTTGCAGGGAACGGTCATGGTGTCGGCCAGAGGATGGCTGGCAACGCTGGGAGGACCGTCGTCTGCCCAAGCAAGGTCACAACCCAGAATCTCGGCTTCCAGCTGGAGGTCAAACACCACCGGCTGGCCATCGGGACGATACAGGCGGTTTACTTCCATCAGGGCCTTAAAGAGGGTATCTTCGTCTGTCAGCACCTGAGTAGCATTTGCGCCAAGCAAAGCGCCTGCATGAACCCCTGCAAACGGAACCCAGGGGGCACGAGGGGTGGTTTCATGACGCAGGGCAGTAAAAAGCAGTTCTTTAGGAGTCATGGTCAGTTGTTCCTCTCTTAGCAATTATGCCATAGCCTTGCACAGTTCCAGTGCAGCATCAGCAGCAGAAGCAGCGTCGGCAGTATAAACGTCAGCGCCGATCTTCTTGCAGAAATCATCGGTTACAGGTGCGCCGCCAACCATGATCTTCACCTTGTCACGGATACCGGCAGTCTCAGCCTGCTTGACAACGTCTTCCATCATGCCCATGGTAGTGGTGAGCAGAGAAGAACAAGCGATAATCTGGCAGCCTTCGGCCTGTGCAACTTCGACATACTTTTCAGGAGCAACGTCGGTACCCAGATCGATAACCTCAAGGCCCTTGCCTTCCATCATCATCTTCACCAGGTTCTTGCCGATATCGTGCAGGTCGCCCTTGATGGTACCCAGCACAACCTTGCCCTGAGATTCAACGCCGTCGCTTGCCAGCAGAGGCTTGAGCAGGGCAGCGCCCATGTTCATTGCTCTGGCAGCCACCAGAACCTCAGGCACGAAAACTTCGTTGTTCTTAAACTTCTCGCCGATCACGCTCATACCGGACAGAAGGCCCTCTTCGAGGATCTCTTTAGCGGACATGCCCTCATCGATTGCCTGCTGTACCAGCTCTTTCACTACCTTGGCCTTACCACGCTGAAGGTTCTCGGAAATGTCGTTCAAAATGCTCATGATGTACTTCCTCCCTGAAAGGTTTTGTTGATTTGATGAGTCCACTATACTCCAAGTTTTTCATTTTGCCTTGTAAAAAAACTTTATCTTTTGGATTTTTTTGCTCATTTCCTCTTGACGAACCGCATTTTTTGGACTATTACTGTAATAGGACAAATAATTACCAAAAATCTAAAAAATAGACAAAATACAATGAGAGGGGATAAAAAGATGAAGCAAACCGACGCATTTGACCTGCGCCTCGCACAGGAATGTGCCGATGCGTTCTCCGGTTCTACCGGGCTTGGCTGTGTCGTTTCGGATGTAAATGGAAAGTTGTTTCACGAGAGCGGCTATGGCTGTGCTTCCTGCCGGTTATGCAGTGTCCTCAAACGACAGCCCGATGAATGTATTCAGGCGCATATTTATGGAATGACGGAAGCAGAGCGCTTTGGCGGAAAATATATTTATTTTTGCCCGATGGGACTCACCTGTTTTGTTTCTCCAATTCTAGGACCTGAAGGAAGCGAAGCCAAAATTACAGTTGGCCCTTTTTTGATGGTAGACCGGCAGGACTATGTTGTGTGGGAACTGACCGAGCAAATGAAGCTCAGCGAGGAAGAAGTTGAGAAAGTGCTGACGGAAATGGACAGCATACCGTTTGTTTCCCCTCATACGGTTACCAATCTTTCGACGCTGCTGTTTATGGCTGTGGGGTTTATGAATAATGTTTCGGCCTCGAAACGGATGCTGGACACGCAGGACTCCAATATTATCCAGCAACAGGTTACAGCGTACATTCAGGAGCTGAAATCCAGCACCGAAATCCCGCCCTATCCCTTTGAAACAGAGCAGGCCCTGCTCCGGGCTGTCCGCCAGACAAACAAGTCGGAAGCGCAGCGGCTGCTGAATGAACTGTTCGGCTATATTTTCTTTTCGGTCGGCAGCGATTTTTCACAGGCCAAAACCCGGATTTATGAATTGCTCGTGTTGATTTCACGAAGTGCAATTGATGCCGGCGCTGACCCCGCCCGCATATTACAGCTCAGCCACCAGTATCTCAACGACCTTCCTTCCCTTACTGATGTGGATGCGCTGTGTTTCTGGCTGACGCAGGTAATGGGGACGCTGATGGACAGTGTGTTTGAGTATCTTGATGCACGCCATGCGAATGTTATCCATCAAAGCATCCAGTATCTTGGAACCCATTATGGAGAACATATCACACTGGAAGACATGGCGCAGAAGGTATACCTTTCCCCTTCTTATTTCAGCCGTATTTTCAAAAAAGAAACCGGCATTACTTTCAGCGCCTATCTAAACCGGGTGCGAATCGAACACAGCAAAGAGCTGCTCCGGCATCCCAATATCCGCCTGACCGACATCGCCCTGATGGTGGGCTTTGAAGACCAGAGTTATTTTACCAAAGTGTTCAAAAAACTCACCGGCACTACGCCGCTGCATTATCGGGAATCAAAAGGCGGACACAAAAAGTAACTTATGCCGGCATCTGCTGGCGATACTGGCTGGGAGTTACAAATACATGCTTTTTAAAACAGGCGATAAAGTTTTTGGAATTGGCAAATCCCACCTGAAGGGCGATTTCCTGAACGGAGAGAGAGGTTTCTGCAAGTAGTTTTTGAGACTGGTGAATCCGATAAAGCGCCAGATAGTGGTAAGGGGTATCCCCCACCACGCCCCTGAAAGTCCGGATAAAATGATATTTGCTCATGCGTGCCTGTTCCGCCATTTGTTCAACCGTGATATCTTCGAAAAAGCGCTCGTGGATAAAATCGAGCGCTTTTTCAATGTCCGGCATCTGGGAGCGGTATCTGTGTATGGAAACCTGCCGGTGCTGAAGACTGATTAACGTACTGAGCATGTGGTGAACACAATCCGAAAGGCTTACCTCCATCTCCCAGCCGCCTGCACTGGCAAGGTGTCGCATATCGAAAAAACAGGATACAACATCGAGACTTCGTCCCACCGGGATAACTTCCAGGCCGGAATGATTCACCAGTTCTACAAAGTCAGATGCACATTTCCCATCAAAGTGAATCCAGTAAAACTCCCACCTTTCCCCTTCACTGCGATAGAACTGATATTTTCGGCAGTCAATCAACACAGCGCAATTTTCCGGAATCATTACTTTTTCTCCCTGATACTGCATGGAGCCTTTCCCTTTTACTGTATAAATCAACAGACATTCGGGATATCCTTCCCGCTCTGTAAAATACTGACTCCCACAATCAAAGTGACCCAACATCGTCACATAAAATGGCAGTCTTTCTATAATGGTACGATTTGTGACGGGAACCACGTCACGATATTTATCTTCTTCCGGGCTATAATGAAGCAACATGATATCTCCCCCTTTTGAAACAGTATAGCATAGAGCGTATTTGGTTCGCAATATTTCGGTATTTATAAGCTCTATCACGGATTGAAAAAGAAGCAAAATGCGGTATAGTTGTAAATAGAGCTATGCTCGAAGTTTCACTTCAAAAAGGGAAGGAGAATGTTTGATGAATCTTCGTGAAACCGTTAACGCAATTTTGCACTATCAGAATTATGAGTATATGCCAGTGGTATCTTTTGGATATTGGGTAGAAACCCTGCAAAAGTGGGCACAGGAAGGCCATATCTCTCAGGAAGAAGTGGAGGGATATACCACATTGGGAGACAACTCCCAGGCTGACCGCTCGATCATGGATCGTTTGGGTTTTGACTTTAACTGGAGCTGTTGTTCGGGAGGCCGCTCAGGTCTATATCCATCTTTTGAGCGCAAGCTGCTGGAACAACAGGAAGATGGAAGCGAAATCATCCGGGATGAACAGGGACTGATTGTTAAAATCAAGCCCGGAATCGTGTCGATTCCTTCTGAGATTGGCACCAGCCTTACCGGACGGGAAGCCTGGGAAAAAGAGTATCTTCCCCGGTTGCAGTGGTGCGAAGAACGGGTAGACACCGAATATTTCCGTTCTCTTAGCGATGACAGTCATCGAGATACCCCCCTGGGACTGTTTTGCGGCTCGCTGATGGGCGATATGAGAAATCTGCTGGGCGTGGAGGAACTCAGCTATCTCTATGCAGACGATGAGGAGCTGTATCAGGAAATTATTGAAACCATGGCAGAGGTGTGTTATCAGAATGTAAAGAAAATTCTTGAAACCGGCGCTAAATTTGATTTTGCTCATTTTTGGGAGGATATCTGCTTTAAAAATGGACCTCTCGTTACACCTTCATCTTTCCGGGAGCTGGTAGGCCCACAGTATCGCCGGATTACTGAATTGCTTCATCAATACGGGGTTGACATTGTGTCGGTTGACTGTGACGGGCTTATCGATTCTCTAATCCCTACCTGGCTTGAAAATGGAGTCAACACCATGTTCCCCATCGAAGTTGGCACTTGGAACGCCAGCATCGCTCCCTGGCGTGAAGCTTATGGCAAGGAACTACGGGGTGTAGGCGGTATGAACAAAACGGTTTTTTCCCAGGACTATGCAGCGATTGACCGGGAAATCGAGCGACTCAAACCTCTGGTTCAGCTGGGCGGTTATATTCCCTGTCCGGATCATCGAATTGCTCCAGATGCGAAATTTGAAAATGTTCAATATTATTGCGAACAAATGCATAAGCTGTTTAAGTAAAAGAAGGAGGTATCAGTTATTCGATACCTCCTTCTTTTACTAAACCAAATAAGGTTGCATATTATTTATACATAAAACAAAACTCCAATCCTGACAAAACATCAAGATTGGAGTCTAGGTGGTGCGCGAGACGGGACTTGAACCCGTACGTCAAAGACACACGCACCTCAAACGTGCCTGTCTGCCTGTTCCAGCACTCGCGCTC